>CAZSAF010000348.1:0-1575 GCA_964604605.1 uncultured Lachnospiraceae bacterium | reverse complement strand
TCTGGCGGGCATTGATGAGCACAGCCTGCTCCAGGCGGTGGACACGGCAGTGGCCATGAACCGGAACCGGGACTACGGGACGCCAGTGCCGGATTACGGGGATGAGAACGTCAGCACCAAGGTGGTGAAGATCATCCAGTCCTACACCGGGGTGGTCAACAAGATGGTCTGGAGGAAGTTTTAAGAGCGGCATACGATTTCCGGGAGCGGATACCGGAAGACTACAAAGGAGCGTGACAGCATGAAGATATTGGTGACAGGGGCCAAGGGCTTTGTGGGAAGGAACCTGGTGGAGAACCTGAAGAACATCCGGGACGGAAAGAACCGGACCCGGCCCCAGTTAAAGATTGAGGAGATTTTTGCCTACGACCTGGACTCCACGGCAGAGGAGCTGGACGCCTGGTGCCGGAAGGCAGATTTTGTGTTCAACCTGGCGGGAGTCAACCGTCCCAAGGATCCGGAGGAGTTCCGGAAGGGGAATTTCGGCTTTGCCAGCCGGCTGCTGGAAACGTTAAAGGGGCATGGGAACACTTGCCCGGTGATGCTCTCCAGCTCCATCCAGGCCACGCTGCAGGGGCGGTTTGGGACCTCAGAGTACGGCCTGTCCAAGAAGGCGGGGGAGGATCTGTTCTTCCAGTATGGAAAAGAGACCGGCGCCCGGGTGCTGGTGTACCGGTTCCCCAACCTGGTGGGTAAGTGGGTGCGGCCCAACTACAATTCGGCAGTGGGCACCTTCTGTTACAACATTGCCCATGACCTGCCCATCACCGTCAACGACCCGGCTGTGGAGCTGGAGCTGCTGTTCATTGATGACCTTGTGGAAGAGATGCTGGACGCCCTGGAGGGGAAGGAGCACCACTGTGAGTTTGACGGGGTGGAGGCGGTGCCCCGGGCGGACGGCCGGTTCTGTTTTGCGCCGGTGACCCATAAGGCCACCCTGGGACGGATTGTGGAGCTGCTTCACACCTTCCACGACCAGCCCCGAACCCTGGTGATGCCGGAGCTGGCCCCGGGGAGCCTGGAGAAGAAGCTGTACTCTATGTATCTGTCTTATCTGCCCCGGGAGAAGGTGGCTTTCCCCCTGAAGATGAACGTGGACGACCGGGGGAGCTTTACGGAGCTTCTAAAGACGGAAAAATGCGGCCAGTTCAGCGTGAACATCTCCAAGCCGGGGATTACCAAGGGGCAGCACTGGCACAACAGCAAGTGGGAATTCTTTATTGTGGTCAGCGGCCATGGCCTGATCCAGGAGCGGAAGATCGGCACGGATGAGGTGTGGGAGTTTGAGGTCAGCGGGGAAAAGATCGAGGCGGTACACATGCTGCCAGGGTATACCCACAATATTATCAACCTCAGCGATACGGAGGATCTGGTGACGGTGATGTGGGCCAATGAGAATTTTGACCCGGAACGGCCGGATACGTTTGGGGAGAGGGTGTAAGTAGGTAGTTCAATATATTTAAATTTTTGCTTGGAATGTTTTGAAATCATATTATCAATTTTAAAATTAGTATATGTTCCTGTGTATTCTTGATGATTCTGGATATCAATGATCTTCTGCAACAGATTTTCCCG
>CAZSAF010000347.1:0-1593 GCA_964604605.1 uncultured Lachnospiraceae bacterium | reverse complement strand
GCTTGCCGTCCACCGTCACTTTATAGTTGGTGCCCATCTGTCTCTTGATGGAGGAAATGGTCCGGTCCGCGTTGGTCACAGCCTGACGCTTGGCCGGCTCGCCCACCAGACGCTCGCCGTTCTTGGTGAAGGCCACCACGCTGGGGGTGGTCCGCACACCTTCCGTATTGGTAATTACAACTGGCTTTCCGCCTTCCATAACGGCTACACAGGAATTGGTCGTTCCCAAATCAATACCGACTATCTTACTCATGGTTTTTTCCTCCTAAATTTTCTATTTCTCTATGGTCAATGGGCTTTCGCCCTCTGGCTGTCTGATCCTCTTTCCGGCAGCTGGTCTCAGTTGGCAACCTTTACCATACTGTAGCGTACCACGCTGCCCTTATAGGTATATCCCTTTTGAAACTCTTCCACAATGACGTTCTCCCCTACCGAATCATCCTCCACATGCATCACCGCGTTGTGGAAATCCGGGTTGAACGCCTTGCCCAGCGCCTCAATGGGTTTCACATCCATCTCTTCCAGGGTGGTTACCAGCTGGCGGTACACTTTGTCCATACCCTCGGAGAAGGCATTTTTCTGATCCTCCGCCAGGCCGCCCAGGCCCCGCTCAAAATTATCCAGAATGGGAAGGATCTTTTCAATCACACTGCGGGCGCCGATCTCATACCGGGCCGCCTTTTCCTTCTCCGTCCGTTTCCGGAAGTTGTCAAACTCTGCCATGGTCCTCTGGAGCCGGTCGGTGATCTCCGCCAGCTTCTTTTCCAAGTCGTTTTCCAGCTCCGCTGTCTCCTGCTCGGAATCCTCCGCCGCCTTTCCGGCTGCCTTCGGATCCTCCGAAGCGTTTTCCTTCTTTTCCTCGGAAGCCTTCTCCTCCTGCGTCTGCTCCGCGGAAGCCTTGGCTCCGGCTTTTTCCTTTTCTAATTCACTGTCCGGTTTGGTTTTCTCTTTCTTAGCCACCACCAATCCCTCCTATTCTTCTTTCTTGAAAATATCGTCCAATTGGGACATGGTGTTCTTTAAGGTGTCCACCACCTTCTGGTAATCCATGCGCTTGGGTCCGATAATACCGATTTTGCCCTGAACGCCCTCGCCCAATTCGTAAGTTGCGGTTACTACGCTGCAGTCCTTCATGGATTCCACCGGCACCTCATCGCCAATGTACACCTGAATGTCCTGCTTTCCCGCGCCTCCCCCCGGGCCGCTTGCCATAATGGTCCGCAGGTTTTTCTTCTCCTCCAGGGTGCTGATCAGCTCGCTGGCTTTATCGCCGCCGGTCAGCTCCGGATACTTGAAGATGTTGGGAGCTCCGCTGGTATACACCGGAACCTCTTCCTCCCGGCCAATGGCCTCCGCCACCGCATCCAGTACCTTGCTGACCACTTCACTGTGGCTGCCGGCATCTTCCTTCAGCTTGGCGATGACCCCCAGGTTAATCTCCTCAATGGTCAGTCCGTTGAGACTGCTGTTCAGGAGTAGATTCAGGTTCAACACTTCGTCCTGCTCCAGGTCAAATCCAATGGACAAGATGGTGTTTTTCACCAGGTTGCCCTCCAGCACAATGACCGCCAGCAGCTTGCCGCTGCCCATGGC
>CAZSAF010000346.1:0-1594 GCA_964604605.1 uncultured Lachnospiraceae bacterium | reverse complement strand
GGTGGTACCACGAGCTGAACCCTCGTCCTTTCCGAAGGACGGGGGATTTTTCATGGGAAACTTCGTTTCCCATGAAAAATTGCTCCGCAAGGATCGTACTGCGGCGGAGTGGAAGATGTCGCATTAGCGATCCGCCGCAGGCGGAGAATCCTGCAAAGCAGGATTCTCATTAAGAAGGCCCCGGCCTTCGCCCTGTGTTCACAAGTTTAACAGAAAAGGAGAAATGGAACATGCAGATTTACGAAGAACTTCAGGCCCGCGGGCTCATTGCCCAGGTGACCGATGAGCCAGAAATCCGGGAGCTGGTAAACAACGGCAAGGCCACCTTCTACATTGGCTTTGATCCCACGGCGGACAGCCTGCATGTGGGCCACTTTATGGCCCTGTGCCTGATGAAGCGCCTGCAGGAGGCGGGGAACCGCCCCATTGCCCTGGTGGGCGGCGGCACCGGCATGATCGGCGATCCCTCCGGCCGTTCGGACATGCGGCAGATGATGACGGTGGAGACCATCCAGCACAACTGTGACTGCTTTAAGAAGCAGATGAGCCGTTTTATTGATTTTTCCGAGGGCAAGGCCCTGATGGTCAACAACGCCGACTGGCTGCTGGATCTGAATTACGTGGAGCTGCTCCGGGAGGTGGGCGCCTGCTTCAGCGTCAACCGGATGCTCACCGCCGAGTGCTACAAGCAGCGGATGGAAAAGGGCCTCAGTTTCCTGGAGTTCAACTACATGATTATGCAGAGTTACGACTTCTACACCCTGTTCCAGAAATACGGCTGCAACATGCAGTTTGGCGGGGATGACCAGTGGAGCAATATGCTGGGCGGCACAGAGCTGATCCGCCGGAAGCTGGGCAAGGATGCCTATGCCATGACCATCACGCTGCTGCTCAACTCCGAGGGCAAGAAGATGGGCAAGACCCAGTCCGGCGCCGTGTGGCTGGATCCCAACAAGACTTCCCCTTACGAGTTTTATCAGTACTGGCGGAATGTGGCGGACGCGGATGTGCTCAAGTGCCTGCGGATGCTCACCTTCCTGCCGCTGGAGCAGATTGACGAGATGGACAAGTGGGAGGGCAGCCAGCTGAACAAGGCCAAAGAGATTCTGGCCTTTGAACTGACCAAGCTGGTCCACGGGGACGAGGAGGCCAAGAAGGCGGAGAGCGCCGCCAAGGCCCTGTTTGTGGGCGGCGGCGATGGCGCCAATATCCCCACCACGGAGCTGGCGGCGGAGGATCTGACCGACGGCACCATTGACATCCTGACCCTGCTGCGGAAGGCGGAGCTGGTGCCCTCCAAGTCCGAGGCCCGGCGTGCCGTGGAGCAGGGCGGCGTCAGCGTGGACGGCGAGAAGGTGACGGATATTCAGAAGACCTACACCGCAGAGGAACTGCAGGGCGAGGGCAAGATGCTGAAGAAGGGCAAAAAGAATTTCCGCAAGGTGATTTACAAAGGCTGATCCGGGGAGAACGTAGCGGAGAAAATGAACAGGCCGGGAAGGAGAGTGGGCTCCCTTCCCGGCCTGCCGTCATTAATTCACCAGCCATCCGCCGTCCACGTACACAATCTGCCCGGTCATATAGTCGGAGGCAG
>CAZSAF010000345.1:0-1595 GCA_964604605.1 uncultured Lachnospiraceae bacterium | reverse complement strand
CCTGTCTCCATTCTCCATGGCGTGGTAGGAAATCCGCATGACTTCCTCCACGTAGTCCTCCGGAAGATGCATCCGCTCTGCCAGCTCCGCCAGCGTGGCCGCTCTTCCCAGCTCCTCCTCCAGTTCCTTTACCAGGGCCAGCAGCCGGTTGGCGTCCTCCGCCGTCCGCTCCGCTGTCCGGTCATAGCCTCGCTGCTCCCGGATCAGCGCTCCCATGGCTTCCTCTACCTTTTTATCCAGAAACGCTGCCAACGGCTCGCCGGTCAGCCGGACGCCGGCATTCCGGTATTCCTCAATGGACGTCACCAGGGTCATATTGCCCTCCTGGACCAGATCCCCGATCAGAACGCCGCGGCCCACATGCTTCCGGGCCAGCTCCAGCACCCGGTGGAGGTTCCCTTCTATCAGCCGGTTCTGAGCGCTCTCATCCCCGTTGAGCAGGTGCTGCACCAGGATTGCCTCCTCCCCGGCCTCGCAGGGCGTCACCTCCTGCAGGTCGTCCAGGTACATCTGGAAGTAGGCCTTCTCCTCCCCGGTGAGAGGCGGATCTCCCACGGAGACGCTGCGGGTATCATGGAGCTCATAGTCCTCCAGGACAATCTGCTGCTCATCCAGATACCGGTAAATCTCATGGATCTGCTCCTCCCCCAGCTCCATGTGGGAAAAACAGGTGAGAATCTCTCCAATGCTGATCTGGTTCTGGTGGGCCCGGGCCTTCTCCCGGACTGCCTCCAGCCCCTGGCGCATGGATTTGTTTTCTTCCATAATATAATCCTCCTGTATGTCTGCAGACTTACCCATCTGCCCAGCCGCCTGGCACTCATCATAAAAGCCCTCGGATGGCTCCGTGCCTCCGGCACTCCCGCCATCCTACCTTTCATAGTAAGAATTCCACCAGCAGCCGGTTGCTTACGTCGATCCCTTTGTCAGCAAACCGGATCCAGCTGCCGTCCTCCTCCAGAAAGCCCTGGGCCAGCATCTTCCGCACCGGCTCCCCGTAGACCTCCTGGAAGGGCACGTGGAATTTTTCCTCAAACTCCCGGGTGGAGATGCCCCGCATCATACGCAGGCCCAGGAACATAAACTCCTCCATGGTGGCCTTTTCCGTCTGAGGCGGCGTAGTCTTGTAATTTTGATAGGCGCTGCGGGCGGACTCCCAGTATTCCTGCTTGTCCCGGGGATTGCCGAACCGCCTGCCTCCCAGGTAAGAGTAGGATCCCAGTCCGAAGCCCACGTACTCGCCGCCGGTCCAATAGATCATATTGTGGCGGCACTCCCTTCCCTTCTTGGCATAATTGGAGATCTCATACCGGTGGTATCCGGCCTCCCCCAAAATATCCTTGGTCATGTGGTACATTTCCCGCTCTTCCTTCTCCTTGGGAAGCAGCAGCCGCCCTTTGGCTGAGGCGTACCGCTTGTAGAAGGGGGTCCCCTCCTCAATGGACAGGCTGTAGGCGGACACATGCTCCGGGTTCAGGGCCACCACGGTGCGCAGCACATCGTCCCAGGCCTCCACACTCTGGCCGGGCAGGCCGGACATCAGATCCACGTTGATATTCTGGAATCCTACCTTCCGCGCCAGTCGATAACTCTCC
>CAZSAF010000344.1:0-1610 GCA_964604605.1 uncultured Lachnospiraceae bacterium | reverse complement strand
TGTAAAAACGGTGCGGCAGAAGTGGTTTGGCTGCGCCTGCTGCCCGCCCAATGTGGCCCGGCTGCTTTCCTCCCTGGCCGGCTATGCCCTGGAGGAGAACGAGCAGGAGCTTTACGTGAATCTGTATACCGGCGGTGTGTTGAATACGATGAAGGACGGAAAGCAAAACCGGCTGCTGCTGGAGACCGACTATCCCTGGAAGGGGCAGGTGAAAATCCGGGTGGAAAACCAGGAAGACACCACCTTCACCCTGGCACTGCGGATTCCCGGCTGGTGCGGCGGCTACTCCCTGAAGGTCAACGGGGAGGAATGGAAAGCCGCTCCGGAGAAAGGCTATGTGCGGCTGGAGCGGGAGTGGAAAAACGGCGACACCGTTCTTCTGGAGCTGGATATGCCGGTACAGATGGTGGAGGCCAATCCCCGGGTCCGGGAGGACATGGGTAAGGTGGCGGTGACGCGGGGTCCGCTGGTGTACTGCCTGGAGGAAGTGGACAATGGAGATCAGCTCCAGCAGCTGTATCTGCGGGAAGATCCGGATTTCCAGACAGAATTCCGGCCGGAGCTTTTGAAGGGTGTGGTGACCATCCGGGCCAAGGGCCGGCGGGTTTCCCGGGATGGCTGGGGAACAGACCGGCTGTACCGGACGTATACGGGAAAGAAATTTGAGGATACGGAGCTGACCTTCATCCCCTACTATGCCTGGACCAACCGGACGCCGGGGGAGATGGCCGTGTGGGTGCGGATTTAAATCATGAGTAATTTTAAAGACTTTTTAAAACTAACAGATGCAAGATCCGGAATTCGAGGTGCAGTATGAAGAGATGCGCCCGGAGTTTGATATTATTCGGACAATGGTAGAGGCTAGAAAAGAGAAGGGAATAACGCAGAAAGAACTGGCCGAAAGAACAGGAATTACACAAGCGGATATTAGCCGAATTGAAAATGGTACGCGTAATCCCAGCCTGAATATGATAAAACGTTTGGCAAAAGGAATGGGTATGCGGTTGAGATTAGAATTTATTCCGGAAGCCGGGCAAGAAAAGTAAAAGGAATTATTCTCATGCGAGTGTATGAGGATTTTGGTTCCCCTTTATTCGACAGGCAGGTGTGGCGAAACCTTGCGCAAAATCCGTTCCGGGTTCGTGCGCCGGATAACCTCGAGTCCGTCGAAACCTTCTGTATCCTCCTCGAATACGGTCAGAGACTGGATATTCACCATGACCCGCTTCGCTTTGGAAAGCATGGAGAGGGCAAGGCACTGTGACTCAATCTCGTCCCCCTCCTTGGCCTTCCAAGTGCCGCGGTCAATGCGCTTGTTGCCCAGCCGCTCTACGTTTTTCCCCACGTAGTCGTAGAGTGTATCCAGGTCGTAGCCGTTGCGGGCGGCTTCCTCCGCGTCAAATTCTATGGTGAAGCTCCAGGGCTGTCCTTGGATTTCCATCATGTCTCATACCCCTTTCTGTCTGTATACCAATGGCTGTCCGTTTTTATCAATGGTGATTTGCACCGCTGTGCGGCCATGCCATTGACAAAAACTCCCATCTCCGATGCTGAATGATCAAGCAATCCAATCCGATAACCCGCTTCCGCCGCTCCTTATGCTGCTGTCC
>CAZSAF010000343.1:0-1648 GCA_964604605.1 uncultured Lachnospiraceae bacterium | reverse complement strand
AGCGTTCCCTTGTTCCATGGGCCGTGTCCCCCAACGACAGCGCATGGCATCCCCATGTACTCTGGGAATCCTTATAACCCTTCACAGGCATCTCATGACGGCCCCAAGCACTCGAGGACTCCCCTTCTCCCCGGGGACATCTCCCAGAGTACACACATCTCTTGGGGCGTCCCGGTGCACCCAGGAGACACCTCAAATTGCTCCTTTTTCCTCCCTGACGAACCCTCACCCCATCCCCACATCCCCGCACTCTGTCCCCAGCCCCTCCATCTTCTCCTCACATCCCCTTGCACTGTCGCTTTGGCCCATCACCCCGTGCCACGGGGACCCCCACTCGGTTCCTTAACCAGAAGCACAAGGCTCAGCTCCTGCTTACTCCTCACCCCGTCCCTTTGTTCCCAGACCAGAAGCAGCAGACGCAGCTCCTGGAGCAGCAGCAGAAGGCGACGGCGGAGCGCGAACGGCAGCTGCAGGCGCTGCTGGCGGACGAGCGCAACAGCTACGAGCAGAACCTGCGAGCCCTCGAGGCCAAGATGCAGGCGGAGGCGGAGAGCGCGCAGCGGGAACTGGACCGGGCGCTGGAAGCGAAGCTACGGGAGCACAGCGAGCTGCTGCAGCACGGCTTCAACGAGCGGGCGGCGCTGATCGAGCGAGAGATGGAGGCGCTGCGGCTGGAGATCAACAGCAAGAAGCACGAGCTGGCGGCCAGCATCTTCGACGCCGTGAGCGCCGCCTTCAAGTTCGTCATTGCGCAAATGCAGGACGAGTCCCGGAGCACAGCCGTGAAGGCGACTGCACGCCGCAAAACCTCCGCCCGCCCCGCTCTGGCGGCCCAATAAAGCGCTCCTCCCGCCCCCCGCTCTCCGCGTCCCTGTCTCGCGGCGCTTCCGGCGCGGTGACGTCATAACCCGTGCGACCAGAACCGACTGCGCCCCCTTGCGACGGCACCGCGGCGCGGCACTGGGAGGGGCGGAAGAAGGGAACGAACGAAACCTTTGATTGGGTGGCACGATCTCGCGAGAGCGTGGGCCTTCCGTCTCCTCCCCGGCTGGTGGAGCTCACTTCCGGGTGTACCGCGCGTGTGGGCGGCGCCTGAGCTGCAGTCCCGTTTGTGCCCGTAAGGCACCGCAACGTGCCGCAAGGCAGCTGAGCAGCGCCATCGCAGGCCGCGGCGAGCGTTTGGAACAGAAGAAATACCATATATTCTAGTGGCATCAGGCTCAGGCTCAGGGCGCAGAAAGCATCAGCACCCATGAGAAACACAAAGCTTTCAGCATCCTGGAGAGCAGTGCCAGGAAACAAACCCTGTCCCAAACACAGAAGTGTCCTGCTAGCTTCTCCTCCAGGCCTTACCTTCACTGCTCAGCGCAGCAGGTGCCTTTGCCTTGTGGCCATCCCAGAAGAAACGCAGGGCAGCAATGAGCCGGTGCAGGAAGCACACCATGTACCCTGGTGGGCACAACACAGTCAAGTTCTAGGGCAACAATGAGAGTTCAGCCATTAGGGCAGCTGTGAAGGTGCTTCTTAGTTGTGGTGGCCATGTGGGCCAGGCAGAAACTTCCTGTTCCGAGTCCTGCTGAAAGCGCATGCACCCGTTTGCAAAAAGCACCTCTGGCGTTTGTATTACAGTTTTTTGTAGTACAAAAAT
>CAZSAF010000342.1:1404-1650 GCA_964604605.1 uncultured Lachnospiraceae bacterium | reverse complement strand
AGACTGTTATGGGAGTGGTGGAAGAGCGGTTTTCCAGACACTGCTCTGCAGCATACCGGACTGCGGAGGATATGCGGCAGCAAAAGGAAAGGAGTTTATTATGAGAATTGCAGACAAAGCAGAATTTGACAAGCAGAACATGTTTGGGATGGGAAAGGCCAACACCGCCTATGCTCAGTATTTTATTGGGAATTCTTACTTGAATCCCCTGACGGCGCCGGGATCCTCCGTGGTATCCCTGGCCAA
>CAZSAF010000342.1:0-1394 GCA_964604605.1 uncultured Lachnospiraceae bacterium | reverse complement strand
ACATTCACCACGCCAAGAGCGGCGGTGGGCAGCCGCTGATCTGCACGTCGGGCAGCGGCGGGGATCAGGAGGAAGGAAAAGAAGCGGTGAGCCTGGAGCCGGGTACCGTCATCACCATCCCGGCGAAGGTAAAGCATTGGCACGGGGCCAAAAAGGACAGCTGGTTTTCCCACATTGCCGTGGAAGTGCCGGGGGAGGAGACCTCCAACGAGTGGCTGGAGCCGGTGGATGACGCAGCCTATGGCACTCTGGAGTAAGGGCAGGGCCAGAGCTTTCAGGAACATGGAGGTGGTTTTATGAGCAGAACAGAAAAGAAAGAACAGAACAATGCCAAGTGGTTCCGGGGCAGCGCCTTTGCGCAGGACGGCTATGATCCGGAGTTTGAGAAGATTGCCCGAGGCTTTCTCTGCGGGGATGTGCTGGAGCACGGTGTGCTGACGGACAAGCAGAAGGCTCTGGTGACTTTGGTGGCCCTGACCACCTGCCAGACCCTGGCCAATCTTCCGGCGTATGTGCGCACTGCCTTGGATGTGGAGGCCACGCCGGAGGAAATCAAGGAAACCTTTTACCAGTGCGCCCCGTATATCGGACTGGAGCGGGTGCGCTGTGCGCTGGATGCGGCCAATTCGGTGTTCCAGGCGGAGGGGATCCGCCTTCCCCAGGAAAAGCAAGGAACGGTGACGGAGGACACCCGTTTTGAGAAGGGGCTGGCTGTGCAGCAGCAGATTTTTGGCGCGGAGAACATCAACCGCATGCGGGAGTCTGCACCGCCGGAGCTGAAGCATATCCAGGATTACCTGTCCGCCTATTGTTTTGGGGATTTCTATACCCGTAAGACACTGGATTTGAAAATGCGGGAGCTGATCACCTTCTGTGCCATCTGCTGCCTGGGCGGCTGTGAGCCCCAGGCCAAGTCCCATGCGGCTGCCAACCTCAGTGTGGGCAACACCCGGGAGATGCTCATTGACGCAGTGACCCAGTGCCTGCCCTTTATTGGGTTCCCCCGGACGCTGAACGCCATCACCTGTATCAACGAGGTGACAGGGAAGTAGGGGATCGGGTAATCGACCGTTTGGAATAGAGGATCGGAGAGACGTCGGGAAAGAACGCCTGTGGGGCGGTCTGTTTCCCGGCGTTTTTTCAAAAATTGGAAAGGTTTTTTTAAAAAGAAAATTCGTATAAAAGAAATCAAAATACGTATTAACTATCTGCAAAATGTATGCTATTCTTTTTATAGATTTCAGCGGTAGTTCTGACCGCCGATTCTTAGCCGTCCGGCTTCTTTGTTTTTCGGTTGTTCTGATCGGAACACCTGTCAACCATAGTTTTCGCAAAACGTAAGGTAGTGTCAAGTAATCTATGAAAAACTGAGCCGAAAAAAATAGGCTCAATAG
>CAZSAF010000341.1:0-1653 GCA_964604605.1 uncultured Lachnospiraceae bacterium | reverse complement strand
GAACACGGCATTGCCCCTGCCTGCGGGGCGCCGGTGGCGCCCATTGAGCTGGCCACCGGCCCCAAGGCCTATTTCTGCGGAAAGCCCAATCCGCTGATGATGCGCACCGGCCTGCGGCTTCTGGACTGCCACTCAGCGGACGCGGTGATGGTGGGAGACCGGATGGATACGGATGTGATCTCCGGCATGGAGAGCGGCATGTTTACGGTGCTGGTGCTTTCCGGCGTGTCCACCCGGGAGACCCTGAAAACCTACGCTTACCGTCCCGGCATTGTGCTGGAGGGGGTAGGGGATATTGTACGGATGGCCCGTTCGCTGAAGTAGAAAGAAGCACGGCAAAAAGAAAAGGAGTTGCCTATGTTGAACGAAAATTTCCCGACTCACGAATTCCCGGGAAGCCTGTCCCTCCGCTGGCTGACCGCCTGCTGCTATGAGATCCGGCTACCGGGAGGAAAGACCATTGTCACGGATCCGTTTCTGCCGGCGCCGGATGACCCGGCAGTCCACTGGAGGCGCTATTCCTTTGGCACTACGGTGCAGGATCTGGAGGGCGGCGACTATGCCATCATCAGCCATCCCCACGGAGACCATGTGGGCAGCCTCATGGAGCTGTTTGACCGCTTTGGCTGCCGGGTTTTATGCCATGATTCCTATGCCATGCAGCTGGTGATCAATTTCCAGATCCGCCAGCAGATGGTGTTTCCCTTTGAAAATAACCAGCACTATGAATTCCAGGATTTTACCCTGGATACGGTGGTGGGGCGGCATTCGTTCAAGAATACCCCGGAGTATCGGAAGCGTCAGCCGGAGCAGCCCATTGATCCCGGTACGCCCTTTGAGACCCTGAACCCCTATGGCAGCCTGATCAACACAAACTTTATCATCACGGCCAGGAATAACGTGAAAATTGCCTTCTGCGGCGGCTGTTTTGAGGATGTGGAGCGGAACCGCTGGAAAAATGCCGGAATCAATGTGCTGCTCCGCCAGTGCGGCACGGCCATGCAGAACGATGATTTTGAGAGCGTGGCGGAGGACCTGATGGCCACCGGCGCGGAGCTGATGCTGCCGCTGCACCATGAGAAGGCCTATAAGAATATGGAGATTCTCCCCTTTGCGGAAAAGGTCAACCACTTCCTGCGGGAAAAGGGGTATCCCGGACGGATGTTCCTGCCCAAACAGGGGCAGTGCTACCGGCTGGGCATGGGGATTGATGTACGCCCTTAGGACGGACGCACACCGGTGCCGGCAGCCTGCGGATAGCGGTGCTGCATGTGCGCCCATATCCGTGCAGTGGAATTATACCACCGGTATCATTTCAGAAAGACGGAACGCGAAAGAGGCGCTGCTTCACGATTGTGGACAGGGCGTTGCTTTCCTGTACCCGTACCCTGACAGGCGAGAGATGGATTTGTGCAGAAGCCACAGGCCTGGCTGACCGAACGCCAGGCTGGTAAAGGTGGATCTGGAAAAGCTGGACGCAGCCTGCCATTTTATTCCTTCCGGCTGGAATGTGTGGGAAGGGCGGAAAGAGCGCTTTGACCTGACGGCGCTCCGCTGCTTCCTCCTCCGCCTGGGCTTCATCGGAGATGAGTTCAAGTGTGAGCGGAAAATCCTGCTCCGCAGACTATCCGGCAACAGCGCATGGAAGGGAGG
>CAZSAF010000340.1:0-1663 GCA_964604605.1 uncultured Lachnospiraceae bacterium | reverse complement strand
ATCCACCTGCCCCTGGTACCGGGCCAGGTTCCGGCGGCCCTCCTCCATCTCCTCCTCCCACCAGGACACATGCTTCACCCGGAATAGGGCCCCCTGGCGCCTTAGCCTCCGGAATTCCGTCCTGAAATTCTCCGCCGCCGGGTCCAGAATCCCATCCGGAATGTCATGGCTGCGGGCGCCGCCAAAGACAAACAGCCGCACCCCCGTCAGGTCAAACACCTGCCCCCGCATCAGGTGGATCACATTCCCACAGACAAACTGGACCTTTCCGCCTTTCCATTCCTCCACCGGCAGCTGCCGCAGCATATCATAATTTTCGTGGTTTCCGTCCACCCACAGCAGGGTAAAAGGCTTCTGGCTCAGCCATTTCCGCCACCACTCCTGCTCCTTGGAACGGTCCCAGTAGCCGAAGTCCCCGCAGACAATCACGTAGTCCTCCCGGGACAGGTTTTTCTGTTCCGGGAAGTTTTCAGTGTTAAAGCGGCGGTAGTCCCCGTGGCAGTCGCCGGTGATGTAGATCATAGGCGCTTACGCCTCGTCAATGGCTTTGCCAATGTCGGAGCGGCAATACTTATCCGTAAAGTCCACCCACTTGGTGGCCTCATAGGCGTTGGCCCGGGCCTCATGGAGATCCTTGCCCAGGGCGGTAACCCCCAGCACCCGGCCACCGCTTGTCACCAGCTTGCCGTTCTCCTCCTTGGTGCCGGCGTGGAATACATAGTAGCCGTCCTTGCCGGCAAAGTTCTCCAGGCCGTGGATCTCATATCCCTTGGCATAGTGCTCCGGATAGCCGCCGGAGGCCAACACCACGCAGACGCAGGCATTATCTGCAAATTTCAGCTCCACCTGGTCCAGGGTACCCTGGATGCAGGCTTCAAACACATCCACAATATCGTTCTCCATCCGGGGCAGCACCACCTGGGCCTCCGGATCCCCAAACCGGGCATTGTACTCCAGCACCTTGGGCCCCTGGTCCGTCAGCATCAGGCCAAAGAAGATCACCCCTTTGAAAGGCCGGCCCTCCGCCGCCATGGCGTCCATCGTGGGCTGGTAGATGTATTTCTTGCAGAACGCATCCACTTCTTCCGTATAAAAGGGGCTGGGGGAAAAGGTGCCCATGCCGCCGGTGTTCAGGCCCTGGTCCCCGTCCTTGGCCCGCTTGTGGTCCTGGGCAGAGGTCATGGGGCGGATGGTTTTGCCGTCACAGAAGGAAAGTACGGAGACCTCCCGGCCGGTGAGGAACTCCTCCACCACCAGACGATTGCCGGCGGCGCCAAACTGCTTGTCCAGCATAATGGTCTTGACACCAGCCATGGCCTCCTCCTTGTTCATGCAGATGAGAACCCCCTTGCCCAGGGCCAGGCCGTCCGCCTTCAGCACAATGGGGAACTTGGCCGTCTCCAGATAGCGCTGGGCCTCCTCAGCGCTCTCAAAGGTCTCATAGGCCGCCGTGGGGATATGGTACTTTTTCATCAGCTCCTTGGAGAAGGCCTTGGACCCCTCTAGGATGGCCGCATTCTTCCGGGGGCCGAACACCGGCAGGTGCCGCTCCTCAAACACGTCCACTATACCGCCCACCAGCGGGTCATCCATGCCCACCACGGTCAGGTCCACCTGGTTTTCCTGGGCGAAATCCGCCAGCTTGTCAAATTCCATGGCGCCG
>CAZSAF010000339.1:0-1679 GCA_964604605.1 uncultured Lachnospiraceae bacterium | reverse complement strand
GTATAACAGCGAACTTAGATAAGCACCCCGGCATAGGTTATTAGTAAATCTCTTGACGGGGTGCCTATTTGTGAAAACCTTTCCCCAACCCTTGACCGCACAGGAAGAAAAATATTATGTGGAGCTTCTGGAGAAGGGGGACCGGGCAGCGCGGGACATCCTCATCGAGAGAAATCTCCGGCTGGTGGCGCATCTGGTGAAGAAGTACAGCCAGAATGAGCGGGAGGCAGAGGATTTTATCTCCATCGGCACCGTGGGCCTGATCAAGGCGGTGGACACCTTCCGGGCTGGCAAGGGCAACCGGCTGAGTACGTATGCGGCGAAATGTATCGAAAACGAAGTTCTCATGACGCTGCGGTCCAAGCGCAAATATCGGCGGGAAGTGTCCCTCTTTGAGCCCATCGGCACGGACAAAGAGGGGAACGAGATCCCTCTGATGGATATTATCGAAAGCGAGAATCAGGATATTGTGGGGGATTTGTACCAGGAGGGCATGCTGAAACGTCTCCGGAGCTCCGCTCCGGGAACCCTGACGCCCTGGGAGAGCAAGATCCTCCGGCTCCGGTACGGGCTGGACGGGGAAGGCACCGAACTGACCCAGCGGGAGGTGGCGGCCCGGATGGGGATTAGCAGATCATACGTTTCCCGGATCGAAAAAAGAGCCCTCCAGAAGCTGAAAGCCTGTCTGGAGGGGTAAACGCTTCCACCGAAAACACAAGATGGCCGCACTCATATCGCCAGCATCCCTGCCCCCGCCTTCTCCTTCACAAAACGGATAAAAGCCTCGGCGGTGGGAGAGCGGTACTGGTGTTTCCGGAGGGCCAGATAGAAATACCGCTCCCAGCTGGGGCTCTGGATCTGGATGACCTTCAGCGGCAGCAGCGGCAGAATGTACATCTCCGGCACCACCGCAATGCCAAATCCCTGGGCCACCAGGCCGGCAATGGAGATGTCCTCCAGCACCTCGTAGCGGATATCCTGCTTCTCACCCATGGCGGCGAACAGCCGGTCCACCACCGGCCGGAGGCCGCTGTCCTTGGTAAAGGCAATCTGGGGATAGGGGACGGACAGGCGCAGGTCAATGCTGGTGTGGATTGCCAGGGGATGATCCTCCGGAACGATCAGCACCAGCTTTTGCCGGGAAACCGGCAGAAATTCGATGGTCTCCTCCCGGTCCATCCGGGAGCAGAAGCCCAGGTCATACTGGCCCTGGTGAAGCCCCTCCAGAATGGTAGAGGTAAAGCCGGGGCAGAAGTGGAAGTCGGCCCCCTGCCCCTGGGGCGTCTGGAGGAATTCCCTGGCCAGCCGGGGGATCAGGGTAACCCCTAGGGTGCGCAGGTAGGCCAGCTCAATGGGCTGCTGGCCCTGGGCCGCCTGGCGCAGCTCCCGGGCAGAGGTGTCCAGCCGATTCAGGGCCGCTTCCGCGTCCGCCAGAAATTTTTTGCCGTAGCGGTTCAGCACCACGCCGCGCCCTTCTTTTTGAAAAAGCGGAACGCCCAGCTCCTGCTCCAGCGCCTGGATGGCGTGGGTCAGGCTGGGCTGGGTGATCCCCAGCTCCTGGGCGGCTAAGCGGTAGTGCTCCTTCCGGGCCAGGGTGACGAAATAGCGGATCTGATACAGGTTCATGGAACGGGCCTCCTAGTATAATAATGGTGTAGTCAATAATGACTACAGGTTAA
>CAZSAF010000338.1:786-1680 GCA_964604605.1 uncultured Lachnospiraceae bacterium | reverse complement strand
TGATGATGGCGTTGGAAACCGCCGCCAGGGACACATCCGACTCGTTGATGGTGCCCACGCCGCCGTGGATGACCTTGACCACCACCTCATCGTTGGACAGCTTCACCAGGCTCTGCTTCACCGCTTCCACGGAGCCCTGCACATCCGCCTTGACCACCAGGTCCAGCTCCTTCACATTGCCGGCCTGGATCTGGGAGAACAGATCGTCCAAAGACAACTTGCCCTTGGTCTCGTCCAGAAGGTTCTTCTTGCCCTCGGCCACAAAGGTCTCGGCATAGGTTCTGGCTTCCTTCTCGCTGTCCGTGGCCACCAGTACCTCGCCGGCGTTGGGTACGTCGTTCAGGCCCAGGATCTCCACCGGCATACTGGGAGTTGCTTCCTTGACCCGGCGTCCCCGGTCATCCATCATGGCCCGTACCTTGCCGTAGCAAGGGCCTGCCGCCACTGTATCGCCCACATGGAGGGTACCCTTCTGCACCAGCACCGTGGCCACCGGGCCTCTGCCCTTATCCAGCTGCGCCTCAATAACCAGTCCTCTGGCGTTGCGGTCCGGATTGGCCTTCAGCTCCAGCACTTCCGCCACCAGGAGGATTGTCTCCAGCAAATTTTCAATCCCTTCCCCCGTCTTGGCGGATACCGGCACAAAGATATTCTTTCCGCCCCAGTCCTCCGGGATGATCTCGTGCTCGGACAGCTCCTGCTTCACCCGTTCCACATTGGCGCCGGGCTTATCAATCTTGTTCACCGCCACAACAATCTCCACACCGGCCGCCTTGGCGTGGTTGATGGCTTCCACAGTCTGAGGCATTACGCCGTCATCCGCCGCCACCACCAGAATGGCAATATCCGTGGACTGGGCGCCCCGCATCCGCATAGCGGTAAACGCCTCATGCC
>CAZSAF010000338.1:0-776 GCA_964604605.1 uncultured Lachnospiraceae bacterium | reverse complement strand
CGTATCCAGGAAGGTGATCTTCTGCCCGTTGATGTCCACCACATAAGCGCCGATGTGCTGGGTGATACCGCCGGCCTCTCTGCCCGTCACATTGGTATGGCGGATGGCATCCAGCAGGGAGGTTTTGCCGTGGTCCACGTGTCCCATGACGCAGACCACCGGCGGCCGGGGCTTTAAGGACTCCTCCGGATCCTCGGTGGTATCCTTTAGCAGCTCCTCAATGACGTTGACCTTCTCCTCCTGCTCGGTGAGCACATCAAACTCCACGGCAATGTCCGCAGCGGTCTCATAGTCGATCTCCTGGTTCACCGTCACCACCTTGCCGGACAGGAACAGTTTTTTCACGATGGCGGAGGGCTGAATCTTCATTTTTTCCGCCAGTTCCCGGATGGTCAGCTTCTCCGGAAGAACAATCAGCTTGATCTCCGGCTCCACCGGCTCCTGCTTCTGAGGCTTCTGGGGGCGGGTCAGATCCTTGTTGGAGATCTGCTTGCCGCCGGGCCGTCTCAGCTCATCGCTGTTTTTCTTGTCATACCGGTTGTTGTTCTTGGAGGCATTGCCCTTGGAACTCTTGCTGGGCTTTGCCATGCCCAGGCCGCCAAAATCGCCGCCACCGCTGCGGGGACGGTCCCCGCCGGGCCGGCCGGCTCCCGGACGGGCTCCGCCCTGGCCGCTTCCCCCACGGTAGCCGCCCTGACCTCCCTGGCCGCTTCCTCCGCGGTAGCCGCCCTGGCCTCCCTGGCTGTTTCCTCCACGGTAGCCGCCCTGGCCCTGGC
>CAZSAF010000337.1:0-1690 GCA_964604605.1 uncultured Lachnospiraceae bacterium | reverse complement strand
TCTCATCGGGAAAATCCAGCCGTTTGGCGTCGCCATGCTGAAAGGTACACCGGAAACCCACGCCTTCACTTGCGGCGTTTTTCTTGCACATGGCCTGGCCGTAGCCGTAGGCTGCGCCCCAGTAGTCGATGCCCGTTACCTTTGTTTCCTGCCACGTCAGGGCGGCCCGGATGGCCAGCGCGCCGGAGCCGCAGCCCACATCCAGCAACGTACCTTTTCCGTCATAATCCAGATGAGAAAGGATGATGTGATGCACCCGTTCCATCATGCCGCCGCCCCCGAAGGCATACTGCCGCCGGATCCAGGCGATCCAGCCAAGCAGCACAAAAAATACGGCTGCAGCGACTACGAATATCACGCCAAGCACCGTAAGCCGAAACACGGTAAACGACAGTATAGCCAGCACCACTGCCAAGGCCAAAAGGCCGCCCACCAACCGGAGCATCGAGATCGGCATCCAGTTTCCGTAGTCCTCGCCGTGGGTACCGAGACGGACGCCCTTCTGTTGCGATCTGCTGTTTCCCATTCGATTTCCTCCTATACCATGATTTCAAGCAGCATCCCCAGCCCTGCCTGCGCCGCCGCCATCAGGGGGCAGAGGAGCAATGGCCATTGCGGCAGATGCTCCCCAAAACAGATCCACAGCCAATAAAAGCGCTTCTCCGCTTTTATGGACGGTTCCGGCGCATCCCGGATAATGGCCGGCGGGTAGCAGGGAAACTATTCATGACAGCCCCCTCAAACGGGCCAACTCATTTATTTTCATTATAGTTAGTTATTGCTAACTAATCAAGAAAAAATCTTATCTCTTGACAAAAGAATTTTCCTGTGATAGATTGATAATCAGATTATCGATAATCAAATTATCAAGGTGAGAAGGTGATACTGAGTGGCAGTTCCGGATCATTCCATTGACCCACGGATTTTTGAAAGCGCCCGAAAGGAATTTCTGGAAAACGGGTTTGAAAAGGCTTCCCTCAAGGCCATCTGCGAAGGGGCCGGCGTCACCACCGGGGCGCTGTACAAGCGGTACAAGGGGAAAGAGGACCTGTTCTGCGCCGTGGTGGAACAAACCGTGAAAGACCTGTACGAGGTGGCCCATTCCCGGGGAGACCGGGATCCGGCCGCTATGACGGATGGCGAACTCATTAAAGCCTGGGATATGGACGGCCCGGACATGATGTGGTGGATGCGCTTCCTCTACGACCGGCATGACGATTTTGTCCTGCTGCTCTCCTGTTCGGACGGAACCCGATATACGAATTTTCCGCACGACTGGGTGGAGGTGCTGACAAAGGCCACCAGCGCCTTTTTGGCAGAGGCCCAACGTCGGGGAATCTGCCGGACGGACGTGGGGCCGGAGGAACTGCATATCCTGCTTTCTGCCTTCTGGACCACCATCTATGAACCGTTTATCCACGGCTTTGACTGGGAGCAGATCGAACAGCACTGCCGCATTGTCTGCAAGCTGTTCGACTGGCATAAGGCGCTGGAATTTCGCGTGGAGAAGTAGCCCTCAGCGGAGGGCATTTCTTCTGCTGAAAAGTTAGCGATAACTAACTATATAAGTCCAGCTAAGAAATGTCAAGAGGTGATATGAAAAAAGTTAAATTTATTACAATAGAGCAAAAAGGGTATGTCCCGTTCTCGTGGAAGAAGGTCATCCGCCTGACTTCCTCAAATCTCTTTC
>CAZSAF010000336.1:0-1749 GCA_964604605.1 uncultured Lachnospiraceae bacterium | reverse complement strand
CAGCCAAAAAAATTCTCCAGCGGGGGTTATGATCCGCTGGAGAAGGTTCTGTTTTTTATTTGGAAAATTTCAAATGAATGATCCACCCAAGGACCAGGGCTATTACCACCAGAATATAAAATGCCCGCATCAGCAGCACCCGTTCCACCAGCATCCACAAGGACACCGGAAGCACACACCTAAAAGAATTGCTGTGCAGCCTTGCACCCCTTTTGGTGTAAAAGAAGAAAGATGGATACAAGGTTGCGGCAGCTGACGCCAATCCCGCTCCCTTCATTCCGTGTACTCTCAAATACGCCGACCACCAACAAGCCCAGCAGGATGATCAGCAGAATCCCCCACCATTTCAATTCGTTATCCGGCATCAGAAACGCATTCAGCTGTGTCCCAAAGAAACCTGTAGTCAAAAAAACCATCATACGACATTTCCGCCAATGCCAATTGATCAATGATCTCATCCATTGTACTTCTCTACTCCCCTTCTGTTTGATCCACATAGTTTTGCCAAAGTGTTTAGTTTAAGGCAACCCCTCAAAGGCTTCCGTCAAGATCCCATCATCCACCGTCATACCCACATCCCCGCAGACCTCAATGAACACAAGAAACAGGGTATGATCGTCCACCTCGGTCCATCCATAATATCGGGTATATTGTGTAAAGTAACGATAAACACAGCTGTTTTTGACCCAGGATACCGTCATGCCGTTTACATCCGCAGTCTGCACAGCGCCCATCTCCACGTCCGAATAATCATCTTCCTGGTAGGATTCCGCACTGGTAGCCGCCTGTTCTATCTTTTCGGTTGTGGCATTTTCCGGAAACGAATACTGTACCTGTGTGTAATCGGTATCTTCCGCATCCGGATTCTCCGTGATCAGATAGTTGGTTGCCGAGATGTCAAAGGCCTGGTCCGTCAGCGGGTGAATGGAAGCGGAATGCAGATCCACATAGGTTCCAATGGTATAGTTTCCGTTTTCATCCGGGATCCCGGCTTTGGACTGGCTGATCTTTTCCCTTAAGGCAATATATTCCGGATTGTCTTCCAAATCCGTGCTTTCTTCTGCCTCTTCCAAGCTGCCATCTTCCCCTGCATCCGTCTCTTCTTCCTGTGTGGTGCCGCCCGCAATGCCCCGGGCCGTATCCGAATCCTCCGCATTCGAACAGGCTGTAACCGAGCACGCCACCGCAAATGCCAATACCCAAACAATTATATTCTTTTTCACCTTCCCAACGCTCCTTTCCGGCGTCTGTGACAAGGTATCAACCACCTGTTTTGTACCCGCACCTACTTTACCTTAAAGCCGCAGGACAGTCAAGTTTATGACGGATCCGAGAGGAGCGGGAGCCATGGTACTTGGGGCGTATCATGCTTCGCTTTTTATGATGTCACTTCCGTAAATCACAAAAGAGACTTCCTTATTTTTCGCTACACTTCTACATATTTCCATTTGGGGGAACGAATCGCCAGTATAACGGTTGCCAGCAATCGCAAAGACAAAGAGAGTCATCACCATAACGACAATCCCCCTTTCCCATTGGCCGTTCGCAAAAGGAACAATCCCCTTTTCAAGGATTGTAAACAACACCGAAACAACGGAAAGATTATCCATGACGGCACGTACCAGTTTTTTATTCCGAACCCGCATATCCCATTTTCCATACAGCACCACCAAAAATACAACTACATGGACAGCAAATAGCAATGCCTGGAAGAACAAATTTTTTTGACAAGCTCGGGAAAATCTGTTG
>CAZSAF010000335.1:0-1755 GCA_964604605.1 uncultured Lachnospiraceae bacterium | reverse complement strand
GTTACTTCTTATCTTACAACAAAAAGGTATCTAATGGAATGTGTAATTGTATTTTGTGGTTTTCTTCTCACTTGGCAATACACTAGAGAATCCTTTGAGCCGTCTCCCATCCTCCCCGTGTCGCAGTCATAAGGTTTTCGGCGCCGGCGGCATCGCCGATGACTACGGCCGGGATGCCCAGTGCCTTCAGCTCGGAGGTCAGCCCGCTTTCCGAACGGGTGCCCACGGCGGAAATAACAGTATCCACACCGGTGACAGTATGCAGACTGCCATCGTACTCATATTGTACGGTATCTTCTTCTACAGAAACAACACGGGAATCTGTGTGAATCACACATCCCTTTTTGATGAGGCGCTGCACCATCAATGGGCGGAATGAAGTTTTATCCTCTGCGCCTATTGTGCTCCCCTGCTCCAGGAGGATGACGCGGCGGCTGCGGGAGGACAGATCCCTGATGGGCGATAACAGGAACTCTGCCGTTTCACAGCCAACCAATCCGCCCCCTACAATGACAACATTGTTGCCGGGGCATACCTCACCCGCTAAGACATCCCAAGCTGAGGCCAAGCTGTGCGCGTTCTTCAAAAAAGATGGCATAGCAGGTCGTCCTCCGGTAGCCACCACCACAGCGTCCCAGCCCTCGTTCGCGATTTGCTCTGCCCCTATAGCCGCGTCACACTGGATATGCACTCCTGCTCTTTGACAGCGCTCGATTAGGTAGCGGGTTCCCTTAGCAATCTCCTGTTTGCAAGGAGGGAATGCCGCCAAATACATCTGTCCGCCCAAGCGGGACGATGCCTCCCGCAGCGTGACCGCATGCCCCCGTTCACCGGAACAGGCAGCGGCTGTGAGGCCGGCCGGTCCTCCGCCCACCACAAGGATCCGCCGGGGTTGGGAAACGGGTGAAGCGGCCTGTGTCTCCCTTCCTGCCTCCGGGTTCATGGTACAGCGGATCGTCTTATCGATGTTTACTGAGGCAATGCACTGGTTGCAGCCGATGCATGGACATATGGTGTCTGCGGCGCCGCGCAGAGCTTTGTTCGGAAAATCCGGATCGCACAAAAGGGCACGGCCCATATAGACCGCGTCACCGAAGCCCATCTCCAGAGCCATCTCCGCTGCCCATACCTCATTTACACGCCCCACAAAGCCCACCGGTATATCCACACAACGCTTGAGCTCCGCCGCCCGCTCTGCATTGTATGCCTTGGGCGCACCGGCAGGTGCGGTGGTAGTCCACGGCTGGTTCAGCGTGCCGTCAGACATGTGAAGCATGGACGCCCCGGCCGCCTCAAAGCGGCGGGCAATGTAGCGAGCCTCCATCAGGGACTGCCCACCGGGCTCCTCGTCCGTACAGGACATGCGGACAATAAGAGGAAAATCCGGCCCGGCCTGCGCCCGAATTTCAGCAATCACTTCCAGAGCAAGGCGAATACGACCATCAACGGAGCCCCCGTATTGGTCGACGCGCTTATTGGTGAGCGGAGACAGGAACCGTCCCAGCAGACCGTGGGCATGGCAGCAGTGGAGCTCCACTGCATCAAAGCCGGCATCCCTGGCCCGTCTGGCCGCCCGGCCGAAATCCTCCACGATTTGAGCCAACTCATCTGCGGAGACTTCCCGCGACATGGTGCCGACTGACCGATTTTCCAAGGGGGACGGGGCGATGGGGGTTCGCCCGTCATTGTACGGCGGCGTAGCCACGGAGGAGGGGTGCAAAAGCTGCACGCCAATTTTAGCTCCATAGCGGTGTA
>CAZSAF010000334.1:0-1768 GCA_964604605.1 uncultured Lachnospiraceae bacterium | reverse complement strand
CCCTGGCCTCTTGACTGCCAGTCAAGCGCGATCCCAACTTCGCCAATGCCCCGTAGCAACTCAAGCTTTTATAGTATACCACATATTTTTAAAATTTCAAGTAGATTTTTTATTTTTTTTTCGGTATACTAGTCGAAGAAAAATGACGGCCGTTCCGGCTGTCTGGGAAGGGGATCAAGGGTATGTGGATTGCCGATCAGTGGAAGAATTATCAGGTTCTGGACACCAGCAAGGGGGAAAAGCTGGAGCGGTGGGGAAAGTATGTGCTGGTGCGCCCGGACCCGCAGGTGCTGTGGGATACGCCCCGGAGCCTGCCCGGTTGGAAAAAGCCCAACGCCCGCTATCACCGCAGTTCCCGGGGCGGCGGCCAGTGGGAATTTCTGAACCTGCCGGAACAGTGGAGCATCCACTACCGGGACCTGACCTTCCACCTGAAGCCCTTCCGCTTTAAGCACACCGGCCTGTTTCCGGAGCAGGCCGTCAACTGGGACTGGTTCTCCCAAAAGATCCGGGAGGTCGGCCGGCCGGTCAAGGTGCTGAACCTCTTTGCCTACACCGGCGGTGCCACCCTGGCTGCCGCAGCCGCCGGAGCGGCGGTGACCCATGTGGACGCTTCCAAGGGAATGGTCACCTGGGCCCGGGAAAACGCGAAATCCAGCGGGCTGGAAAACGCTCCCATCCGCTGGATTGTAGATGACTGTATGAAATTTGTAGAGCGGGAAATCCGCCGGGGCAACCACTATGACGCGGTGATCATGGATCCCCCCTCCTACGGCCGGGGACCAAAGGGAGAAATCTGGAAGATTGAGGATGCCATCCATCCCTTGGTGGCCTCCTGCGCCCGTCTGCTCTCGGACCGGCCGCTGTTTTTCCTGATCAACTCTTACACCACCGGGCTGGCTCCTGCGGTTCTCTCCTATCTGCTGGGGCTGGAGGTTTCCTCTCGCTTTTCCGGGGAAATCCAAGCCCAGGAGGTGGGGCTGCCGGTGCAGTCCACCGGGCTGGTGCTGCCCTGCGGCGCATCCGGCCGCTGGGAAAGCCGCTGATCCTGGGAGACGTCTTCCGCAGGGAAACACATTGACCACAGATCGCACTTTCCGACGGGGAACATGTTGACCACGGGCGGCGCCTTCCGCAGGGAAGGCGCTTTCACCCTCGGAAGATGGCCTGCAGTCCAAGGATGGGCCCTTTAATCATCCGGCCCATCCACCAGATCCTCGTATTCCAACCCATCACCGGAATCGTCCATCCGCAGGCTGGCATCCTGCCCCATGCCGTACAAATCCCGGCCAGCCACCCGGTACTGGTTCCGCGTCTTCTCCACCAGATCGCTGATCATCTCCTTCACCGCCTTGGGATTCACAATATTCTCCAGGTAGATCACCTTATCGGAAATATCTCGGGTGGTCAGGCAAATGGTGCCGGTGCCAAAAATTTTCTGTGCCAGTGTCCGCTCCAGGGAAATGTCGGTAATCCGGTACAGCAGGCATTCATTTTCCTCGCTGCGCAGCAGTCCTTCCTCCACATAGAGGCGCCCGTTTTCAATCCGATACTTGGTAAAAGAGAAGGGAAACCACATCCAGTGCTTTCGATCCTTCCAGAGCAGCCCCATCTTTTTCTGCTCCCCCGCATATTTTGCTTCGCCCATAACCGTTTTCTCCCTTCCTGTTGTTGCTTCCAATGTAACATAAAGCCAGACAGATTACAAGGGAAAGGGCTTGGCGTTTCCACCGCCTATAACCTGGACGGAGGCGGATCTTCCACCATG
>CAZSAF010000333.1:0-1792 GCA_964604605.1 uncultured Lachnospiraceae bacterium | reverse complement strand
GAAATACGGGCCGGCTCCTGACAAGAGCCGGCCCGTATTTTCGCTGCCAAAGGATTCCCTATGCGCAAACGCAGGCGTTTTGTTTTTCCGGTTCCCGGACCTGCACCAGTCCCGTCCCCTCTTCGATATCCCGGATGATCTCTCCCACCTCCGGCACCGTGATCCGGCTGCCCGCCAAGGGATTTTTGATGCTCACAACCGGCGTCGTGATTTCTGCCTCCACCTGGCTGCGCTTAAAAGCCAGATCGCAGTCCTGCATCTCACAGTCGATCAATTTCAGATTTTTGCCTTTTTTCCTCCGGCCTGTGTAAACTTGACTCTGAAAGCCCGATTGCGGGAGTGCGCAGCACGGAGCAATCCGAGGGCTTTCATGGCCGGTGGGGCCCGGATGGTTTCATAGGAATACCGCCACCGGATGGCAGGAGGGAATGCAAATGGAACTGCGCATGTTGGAATATTTTTTAGCGGTGGCCAGGGAACAAAACATTACCGCGGCTGCTGAATCTTTGCATATTTCGCAGCCGGCCCTGTCCACCCAGTTAAAGAACATGGAGGAGGAGTTGGGGAAGTAGCTCTTAATCCGTGGAGTAAAGGGCTCCCGTAAGGTCGTCCTGACCGAGGAGGGGATGATTTTTCGCGAGCGGGCGGAGGAGATCCTTTCACTTGTGAAGCGGACCGAAGATGAGATTGCCCAATCGGATGAGACCATTGCGGGCCATGTGTGGATCGGCGCCGGTGAGACCGAGGTGGTCCGCTTGTTCGCAACGGTTGCCAAACGGCTGCAGAAAAAATATCCGGATATCCAGTACCATCTCTCCAGCGGCAATGCGAAGCATGTACTGGAATATCTGGATAAGGGCCTCATTGATTTCGGGCTGCTCTCCACCGAGATTGACCGGCAAAAATATGAGGCAATTCCGGTTCCCCTCCGGGACACCTGGGGCGTGCTCATGCGCAGGGATTCCCCCCTGGCCGCAAAAGCGGGGATCTGCCCGGAGGACCTGTGGGATCTGCCTTTGATTGTCTCCCAGCAAAAATGGGACAACCGCGATCTGGGACGCTGGCTCCAGCGGGAGGAGGCCCAGCTGCATATTGTCGCCACCTACAACCTTCTGTTCAACACTTCCCTGCTGGTGGAGGAAGGGCTGGGTTACGCCCTCTGCTACGACAAGCTCATCAACACCCAGGGCAGCAATCTCTGCTTCCGCCCGCTTTCGCCTCCGCTGGAGACCTCCTGCTTGATTGTCTGGAAAAAATACCAGATGTTTTCCAAGGCGGCCAATGCCTTTTTGCAAGCGCTGCGGGAGCTGCTGGAAACGGGGATTCCGTCTTAAAGCCTTCTGCCCTCCCGAATGGATGCTTCGCCTGCATTACTTCCTTCCCACCAGCAGCCTGGAATCCCCCAGCATCATCAGCGCCGCCCGGCGCCGGGAACCGAAAGCTTCTGTTGCGGTATCCATCAGCCGCACCTCCTGGCAGCCCATGTCCCGGAGTTTTTGCGCGAAGGCCTCCATATCCCCGTACATGTGAGGCTTCATCTCATCGTTGAGGGCGAACACGCCGCCCTTTTTCAGCACCCGCAGGGTCTCCAGCAGCAGGGCCGGCTTGTCTGCGCCCATGATGTTGTGATAGACATAGTTGCTCACCACAGCGTCGAAGCTCTCATCCGGGAAGTCCAGCTTGTTGGCGTCCCCATGCTGGAACCGGCACCGGGCGGCTACACCTTCGCTTGCGGCGTTTTTCTCGCACATAGCCTGGTTGTAGCCGAAGTCTACGCCCCAATAGTCAATGC
>CAZSAF010000332.1:0-1802 GCA_964604605.1 uncultured Lachnospiraceae bacterium | reverse complement strand
AACAATAAGTTGCTGAAGTAATGTCATAATCGTTCTCCTTTCAATTGGATTCTCTATCATTTTTTTCTTTGGTTAAGTGGCCTAATAAACTAATACTGCAGAATCTTTCCCCCAGAACCCACCGGAAACCTCTTGAGATTTTTTGTCAAAAACAGTATAATAGAGAAAATTATTCTCGATTCAAGAGGCTTTCCCTATGAAAAAGTTACGCGTGACAGACCCCAAGAGCTGTAAAGCGTGCCTGCAGTGCGAAATTGCCTGTTCCACCGCGTTTTACAAACGCTTTGACCCGGCCCTGTCCTGCATCCACATTGAGGAGCGGGGCGGCAATCCCCGGCCCATGGCCTGTGTCCAGTGCGGCAAGTGCGCCCAGGCCTGCGAGGCCCATGCCATTGAGCAGAAACCCAACGGCGTGTACATGATCAACAAAAAGCTGTGCGTGGGTTGCGGCAAGTGCGTGGAGGCATGTCCCCTGCACGTGATGGTCATGGCGGAGGATGCCAAGACCCCTTCCAAGTGCATTGCCTGCGGCATCTGCGCCAAGGCATGTCCCATGGAGATTCTGGAAGTCCAGGACAAATAAGGTGGGGGCTGTCGGCGGCAGAATCGCCCTCATCCCTGTATAAATGGCAAAAAAAGAGCGCATCCTTAACCGTAAGGAGGCGCTCTTTTTATGAAAAAACTCAGTTTGCTCAACCATGTTTACCAGAATACCCAGATGGGAGTGGAAAGCCTGCCGCTGCTGGCCGCCAAATCCCAGGACAGCACCTTCCGCCAGGCAGTGGGACGCCAGTGGAAGGAATACCGGGAGCTGAACCGGCAGGCGGAGGAGCTTCTGCGGAAAAAACAGATGCCCGTCCACCAGGTGGGGAATGCCGCCAAAATGTCCGCCAACGTCATGACCAACATGAAAACCCTCATGGACCGTTCCACCTCCCACCTGGCGGAGATGGTCATACAGGGGAACACCATGGGAGTCACCCAGATCACCCTTGCTCTCCATGAGGACCGGGATTCGGACCCGGAGAGCCGGGCCCTGGCAGAGCGGCTGCCGCAGACCACGGACCGAAACCTGCAGGACCTGCGAAAGTTTCTTTAAAGCAGAAGGCCGGAGCAGAAATCGGTCCCGGCCTTCTGTCCTGCCTACAGCCTGCGCTTTCCCCTACTCCAGCCCCTGGTTCAGGTAGGCCTCCTGCTCCGGCGTCAGCGTGTCAATGGCCTTGCCCAGAAAGGCCAGCTTCCGGCTGGCCACCTCCTGGTCAATCTCATGGGGGACCGAAATCAGCTTCTGATGCAGTTCCTTCCCATGCTCCACCAGGTACTTGGCGCTGAGGGCCTGGATGGCAAAGCTCATATCCATAATCTCCGCCGGATGGCCGTCCCCGGCGGCCAGGTTCACCAGCCGGCCTTCCGCCAGCACATACACCCAGCGGTCCCCGTCCAGCCGGTAGCCCATAATATTCTGCCGCATCTCCGCAGTCTCCAGGGCAATCCGCCGCAGGGCCGCCACGTCCACCTCCACATCAAAGTGGCCGGCGTTGCAGAGGATGGCCCCGTTCTTCATCACCGCAAAATCTTCCTCGTCAATGACCCCGGAGCAGCCGGTAACCGTAATAAACAGGTCGCCCACCTTGGCCGCCTCTCGCATGGGCATAACATCAAAGCCGTCCATCACTGCCTCAATGGCCCGCACCGGGTTTACCTCCGTGACAATCACCCGGGCTCCCATTCCCTTGGCCCGCATGGAAACGCCCTTGCCGCACCAGCCGTAGCCGGCCACCACCACCACTTTTCCGGCCACA
>CAZSAF010000331.1:0-1808 GCA_964604605.1 uncultured Lachnospiraceae bacterium | reverse complement strand
GAAGGAAGCCGGCATGGAGGTGGAGCTCTTTGAGAATGTGGAGCCGGATCCTTCGGTGGAGACGGTTATGAAGGGAGCAGAGGCCATGCGGAAATTCCAGCCGGATTGGATTGTAGCCATGGGCGGCGGCTCCCCCATTGACGCTGCCAAGGCAATGTGGGCTTTCTATGAGTATCCGGATACCACCTTTGAGCAGCTGATTACTCCGTTCAACTTCCCGGAGCTGCGCCAGAAAGCTAAATTTGTGGCTATCCCCTCCACTTCCGGCACAGCCACCGAGGTGACGGCTTTCTCCGTCATCACCGATTATGCCAAGGGAATCAAATATCCGCTGGCAGACTTTAACATCACGCCGGATGTGGCCATTGTGGACCCGGTCCTGGCCGAGACCATGCCCCAGACCCTGACCGCCCATACCGGTATGGATGCCCTAACCCACGCTATTGAGGCCTATGTGTCCACCATGCACACGCCGTTTACGGATCCGCTGGCACTGAAAGCAATCCAGATGGTCTTCCAGTACCTGCCCGCCTCCTACAACGGGGACAAGGAAGCCCGGGAGCAGATGCACTACGCCCAGTGCCTGGCTGGCATGGCATTCTCCAATGCCCTGCTGGGAATTGTCCACTCCATGGCCCACAAGACCGGAGCGGCTTTCTCCACTGGCCATATTCCGCACGGCTGCGCCAACGCCATCTATCTGCCCTATGTCATCAAGTACAATGCGCAGAACCCGGAAGCCATGGCCCGCTACGCAGAGATTGCCCGCTACGCTGGCCTTACCGGCAATTCCGATGAGGAGCTGATGGAGGCACTGCGGGCTAAGATCAACGACTTCAATGTAAAGCTGAACATCCCCAAGGATCTGAAGGATTTCGGCATCCACGAGGATGAGTTTAAGAAGAAGGCGGCCGCCATTGCGGAGAACGCGGT
This sequence comes from uncultured Lachnospiraceae bacterium, assembly GCA_964604605.1. GTDB lineage: Bacteria > Bacillota > Clostridia > Lachnospirales > Lachnospiraceae > Pseudolachnospira. Next base: position 875 of record CAZSAF010000331.1, on the reverse strand, counting down.
GGGCGATGCCTGCACCGGCTCCAACCCTCGGACCATCACCCCGGCCCAGATGGAGCAGCTGCTGAACTGCGTCTACTACGGCACGGAAGTAGATTTCTAAGCCAGCCCTTGGCTTTTCCGAAAACCGCTGGCAACCGGTGTCGGCAAACAAAAACCGTTCCACATTTCAGCGGGACGGTTTTTTTGTTCGGAAAGATCTCCTGTTCATTTTTCCAGCATTGCCTTCACATCGGAAACCGAAAGGCTCTTTTCCTGCATCAGATCGTAAAGAGCTCCCACGGCCTGCTCCCGCTACCGGTTCAGCAGTGCGTCTTTTTCCGCCTGCAGTTCCTCCAGCCGCTGCTCTGCCGCCTGAATTTTTTCATCCAGCCGGTGTGTTTTTTCGTCCAATGGAATCCGGACTCCTCTGGCCATATCCTGTCCTCCTTCTCCGTTCCGGTTCCGGCCCGGGTGCCGGTCGGAATCCCCTCTTTACAGTATAGGACGGGCTGTGGAAAAATATGACCGGAAATTTCAGATTTTTGAAATTTTATCTCTCACCATTTTTTCATTTCCCGCCGCACCAGATGCAGTGCCTGAACGCCAGACAGGCCATCCGAATGGCCCTGCCTGCAGGATCCCTTATTCCATAATCGCAAATTTTTTGTTATGGCAGGTAAGCAATGTGGCGCGGATCCCGTAGACATCGCCAAGGGCCTGCTCTGTGACAATGGACGCATTGCCATAATCATACACCAATCCATTTTTTACAAACAGGAACCGATGGCAGACCAGCTTCATCATTTCATACTGGTTCCGCAGATCCAGATTGCTGGTGGGCTCGTCCAAAAGCAAAAGCTTGCGCTGCTGCACAAATTCCCGGGCCTTAGTCCCTG
>CAZSAF010000330.1:0-1809 GCA_964604605.1 uncultured Lachnospiraceae bacterium | reverse complement strand
GCCGGCCGTAGCGGATATTGTCCAGGACGGTTCCGGTGAACAGATGGGTGTCCTGGAGCACCATGCCCAGGGAGCGGCGCAGGTCCGCCTTCTTGATTTTGTTGATATTGATGCCATCGTACCGGATTTTCCCGTCGGCAATATCGTAAAACCGGTTGATCAGGTTGGTGATGGTGGTCTTTCCGGCGCCGGTGCTGCCCACAAAGGCAATTTTCTGCCCCGGGGTGGCGTACAGTTCAATGTTGTGAAGCACCAGCTTCCCTTCCTCGTAGCCAAAATCCACATCGTGGAAGGTAATATCCCCGGTGAGCCGGGTGTAGGTAACCGTGCCATCGGACTGGTGGGGATACTTCCAAGCCCAGACGTTGGTCCGCTGGCTGGTCTCCGCCAGGCTGCCGTCCGGCTGCTCCCGGGCGCTTACCAGCTCCACGTAGCCGTCATCCGTCTCCGGCTCCTGATCCATCAAGTCAAAGATCCGCTGGGCCCCGGCCATGGCCATGACAATGCTGTTTACCTGTTGGCTGATCTGGCTCACCGGTTGGGTGGAGTTTTTGTTCAGGGTCAGGAAGGAGACCAGGGTCCCCAGGGTCAGCCCCAGATAGCCGTTTAAGGCCATCACTGCCCCCACCAGCGCGCACAGCACATAGCTAATATTGCCCAGGTTGGAGTTCACCGGCATGGAGATGTTGGAGAAGGTGTTGGCCTTGTCTGCGCTGTCCCGCAGCCGCTGGTTCAGGACCCGGAACTGGGCCAGGCTCTTTTCCTCATGGCAGAACACCTTTACCACCTTCTGGCCGTCCATCATCTCCTCTATATAGCCGTTGACGGCGCCCAGGTCCTTTTGCTGCCGGGAAAAGTAGACGGAGGATTTGGCGGCAATCCGGGAGGTGGCATAGAGCATCACCAGCACCATCACCAGGGTGATCAGAGTCAGCGGCACATCCAGCACCAGCATGCTGAGGAAGGACGTGAGGATGGTGACACTGGAGTTGATGACCTGGGGGATGCTCTGGCTCATCAGTTGCCGCAGGGTATCTACGTCGTTGGTGTATACAGACATAATATCCCCGTGGGCATGGGTGTCAAAGTAGCGGATGGGCAGGGATTCCATGTGGCGGAACAGTTCCACCCGCAGGTTCCGCATGGTGCCTTGGCTGACGTTGACCATAATCCGGTTGTAGCCGTAGGCACACAAAATGCCCAGGGCGTAGGTGGCGGCCACAGACAGCAGCGCGGACGCCAGGCCGGAAAAATCCGGATCCGCCGACTGCACCAGCGGGGCAATGTAGTCGTCAATGAGGCTCTGCATGAAAAGGGTGCCCCGGAGGGTGGCCAGGGCGGAGCCCAGAATGCACACCACCACCATAAAAAAGGAAAATTTGTAATCTTTCAGCATATATCCCAGCACCCGCTTCATGGCGGAGAGCTGCTGCCCCAGATTCATTTTTGCCTGGCCGGGGGCAGGCCGGCCGGATGTCCGGTTGTTCACTTGTTCCATGTATTTCTACCTTCCTTTCCTGGATGTTTTAAGCGGGCTGGTCAAAGTCCCCGCCTCCTTGGGTCTGGGCCTCGTAGATTTCCCGGTAAAGGGCGTTCCCCTTCAGCAGGTTTTCGTGGGTGTCAAAGGCGCTGACCCGCCCGTCCTCCAGTACCAGAATCCGGTCTGCGTCCTGGATGCTGGAGATCCGCTGGGCTACAATCAGCTTGGTGGTTCCGGGAATTTTTTTGGCAAAGGCCTCCCGGATTTTGGCGTCGGTGGCGGTGTCCACCGCGCTGGTGGAATCGTCCAGAATCAGGATTTTGGGCTTT
>CAZSAF010000329.1:0-1818 GCA_964604605.1 uncultured Lachnospiraceae bacterium | reverse complement strand
ATCATGCCGCCCCGGGGGCCCCGGAGGGTCTTGTGGGTGGTGGTGGTCACCACATCCGCATAGGGAACCGGCGAGGGATGTGCGCCGCCGGCTACAAGTCCTGCAATATGAGCCATATCCACCATTAGGAGAGCCCCCACGCTCTTGGCAATTTTGCTCATCCGCTCAAAATCAATGATCCGGGGATAAGCGGAGGCGCCGGCCACAATCATCTTGGGCCGCACCTCTTTGGCCTGAGCCTCCAGGGCATCGTAATCAATGACACCATCTTCCGTAACGCCATAGGGCACAAAATGGTACAGCTGGCCGCTGAGGTTCACCGGCGCCCCATGGGTCAGGTGGCCGCCATCTGCCAGGCTCATGCCCATCACCGTGTCGCCGGGTTTCAGGAAGGCCGCGTACACAGCCAGATTGGCCTGGGCTCCCGAGTGGGGCTGCACGTTGGCGTACTCGGCGCCAAAGAGCTTTTTGGCCCGCTCAATGGCCAGGTTTTCCACCACATCCACTTCCTCACAGCCTCCGTAGTAGCGCTTGCCCGGATAGCCCTCCGCGTACTTGTTGGTCAGCACGGACCCCATGGCCGCCATCACCGCCGAGGAGACAATGTTCTCCGAGGCAATCAGCTCCAGGTTCCGCTGCTGGCGTGCCAGCTCCCTGGCCATGGCTCCCTCCACCTCCGGGTCCGTGCTCTGCACAAATCCGATGGTGTCCATCAAATCCTGATACATGTTTGGCTCCTTTCTAGGATGTTTCCTTGGTATGCGTATGGTTCTCTGGTACGGCGATCAATATGCCTTGCCCCAGTAGATCATCTTTTTCGCCGGACGGCCACAGCACACGCAGGTATCTCCCAGATGCTCCTGTTCAAAGGGCATACAGCGGGAGGTGGCACCGGTCTCTTCCTTGATCTTCAACTCACAGGCCTGGTCCCCGCACCACATGGACTTGACAAAGCCCTGCTTGGTGGCCACCAGCTCCTTCAGCTCCTCATAATTGGTTGCCGTGTAGATGCTGCTCTCCAGATGCTCCTTGGCCCGGTTGTACATATCCTGCTGCATCTGCTCCAGCATCTCCCCGACTGCCGCCGCCACCTGGTCAAAGGGCACCTGGCGTTTCTCACGGGTATCCCGGCGGACCAGCATGGCCTGTCCGCTCTCCAGATCCCGGGGGCCTACCTCCACCCGCAGCGGGATGCCGCGGATTTCCTGCTCGCTGTATTTCCAGCCCGGGCTCTTGTCCGTGTCGTCCACCTTCACCGAGAAGCCGGCCTTTGCCAGCTGCTCCTTCAGTTCCATGGTCTTTTCCAGAACCCCTTCCTTGTGCTGGGCCACCGGGATCACCATGATCTGGGTGGGCGCAATCCGGGGCGGCAGCACCAGGCCGCTGTCATCGCCGTGCACCATGATGATGGCGCCAATGATCCGGGTGGACATGCCCCAGGAGGTCTGATGCACATACTGCAGCTGGTTTTCCTTATCCGAATACTGGATGCCGAAGGCCCGGGCAAAGCCGTCCCCAAAGTAATGGCTGGTGCCGGACTGCAGCGCCTTGCCATCGTGCATCATGGACTCAATGGTGTAGGTGGACTCTGCGCCGGCAAACTTCTCCTTATCCGTCTTTTGGCCCCGCAGCACCGGAATGGCCAGCACGTTCTCACAGAAATCCGCGTAGATATTCAGGATCTTCAGGGTGAAATCCACCGCATCCTCCGCGGTGGCATGGGCGGTATGGCCTTCCTGCCACAAAAACTCCAGGGTACGCAAGAACGGGCGGGTGGTCTTCTCCCACCGGATCACCGAGCACCACTGGTTGTACAGC
>CAZSAF010000328.1:0-1829 GCA_964604605.1 uncultured Lachnospiraceae bacterium | reverse complement strand
TCTTTATGGAGATGAACACCCGGATCCAGGTGGAGCATCCGGTGACGGAGATGGTCACCGGCGTGGACCTGGTGAAGGAGCAGCTGCGGATTGCTGCCGGGGAGCCTCTTTCCCGGACCCAGGAGGACGTGGTGCTCCGGGGGCACGCTCTGGAGTGCCGGATCAACGCAGAGGACCCGGAACGGGGATTTTTGCCCTGCCCCGGCGTCATAGAGGACAGCCATCTGCCCGGCGGCAACGGTGTCCGGGTGGATACCGCCCTCTACAACGGCAGCCGGATCCCTCCCCAGTACGATTCCATGATCGCCAAGATCATTGTCCACGGGGCGGACCGGCAGGAGGCCATCCGGAAGATGGAGCGGTGCCTGGAGGAGCTGGTGATTGAAGGGGTGGAGACCAACCAGGACTATCAGCTGCAGGTGCTGCGGCACCCGGTATTCCAGGCGGGAAAGCAGGATACCTTCTTCCTCTCGGATGATGGCAGCCTGCCGGAGACGAGGAGGTAGCGCATGTTAAAGGATTTGTGGAAGAAAGCCCCGGCAGGCAGCCGGAGCCGCAAAGGCCGGAAAGAGGACAGCCAGGAGACCCGGCTGCTCCGTTCCCTGTGGACCAAGTGCGGGATCTGCGGCAGCCCGGTGTACCGGGATGAGGTCCGGGCCAACTGGTATATCTGCCCCAAGTGCCACGGATATTTCCGGCTGAAAGCCCATCAGCGGCTGCGGATGGTGGCGGACCCTGGGAGCTTTTCCTCTTGGGACGGGCCGGCGGAGGAGAAGAATCCTCTGGATTTCCCCGGTTATGAGCGGAAGCTTTCGGAAACCCGGGAGAAAACCGGCCTCAGCGAGGCGGTGGTTACCGGAAAGATCCGGATCCTGGGACAGGAAGCGGCGGTGGGCGTCTGTGATGCACGGTTCCTCATGGGCAGCATGGGGCAGGTGGTGGGGGAGCGGATTACCCGGGCCACCGAGCGGGCCACCCGGGAGCGGCTGCCGCTGATCCTGTTCTGCTGCTCCGGCGGCGCCCGGATGCAGGAGGGGATTGTCTCCCTGATGCAGATGGCCAAAACCGCGGCGGCGCTGCGGCGGCACAGCGAGGCGGGGCTCCTGTATATCAGTGTGCTGACAGACCCCACCACCGGCGGCGTCACTGCCAGCTTTGCTATGCTGGGGGACATCATTTTGGCGGAGCCCGGGGCCCTCATTGGCTTTGCCGGCCCCCGGGTCATTGAGCAGACCATCCGCCAGAAACTGCCGGAGGGGTTCCAGCGGTCCGAGTTCCTGCTGCAGCACGGCTTCCTGGACGCGGTGGTGGAGCGGCCCCGGCTCCGGGATACCCTGGGCAAGCTGCTCCAGTTTCACCGGCCCGGGGCCCTGGCGGGGACCAAGGCCCAGGCACTTCCGGTTCCGGCCCAAACGATCCCGGCTACGGCCTGGGAGGCGGTGGAGCGGTCCCGCCAGTCCACCCGGCTGACGGCGCTGGATTACATCCAGGGCGTCTTTACGGATTTTGAGGAGCTGCACGGGGACCGGTGCTTTGGGGATGACGGCGCCGTGGTAGGCGGCCTGGCCTTCCTGGACGGCATGCCGGTGACGGTGATCGGCCAGCAGAAGGGCCGGAACCTGAAGGATAACCTTGCCCGGAATTTCGGTATGCCCTCCCCGGAGGGGTACCGGAAGGCGCTGCGGCTGATGCGGCAGGCGGAGAAATTCCACCGGCCGGTGATCTGCCTGGTAGACACCCCCGGGGCCTTCTGCGGCCTGGAGGCCGAGGAGCGGGGCCAGGGCCAGGCCATTGCGGCGAACCTGGCAGCCCTGTCGGACCTGAAAACC
>CAZSAF010000327.1:0-1846 GCA_964604605.1 uncultured Lachnospiraceae bacterium | reverse complement strand
ACCATCTTCTACGGCCTGCTCATTGCCGGCCTCAGCCTGGGAGCCTTTCTCATGCTGCCGGTGACCCTGGAGACACTGTGCCTGGCCCTGGGAGATGCGGCCCTCCTTGCCCGGGCCCAAACCTATGCCTTCACCGCCCTGGGCATCTCCCAGCTGTTCCACGCCATCGGCATGCGGGATCAGCACCAGTCGGTGTTTGCCATGCACCACCGGGAAAATCCCATGATATTCCTGGCCTTCTTCCTGGGTTTGGGACTGCAGGCGGCCGTAACCGAAATCCCGTTTTTCATCATTCTCTTTGGCACGGCGCCGCTGGCTCTCCACGAGTGGGGATTCCTGCTGGCCCTTTCCTCTCTGCCGGTCTTTGCCCATCAGTTACTTTTATTAAGCAAAGGCCCCCAAACTCAAGGATAGAATAAGGGGTTTTACCTATGAAAAGAAAGCCCGATGTGCTATAATGAGCCTTGGCTCGGGAAAGGTCATCCTCTACGGCCTCCCACAGCCGCCATTTTCCGCAAGCGGATAAAACAAGTAAGGAGCATACCATGAAAGCGAACCTAAAAGAGTACGCCGTCATCACCCTGGGGGTTTTTCTGGTGGCCATAGGCGTATATCTGTTCAAGTTTCCCAATAACTTTGCCTTTGGAGGCGTCACCGGCTTTGCCACGGTGGTGGCCCGGCTGACGCCCCTCTCGGCATCCACCGTCAGCATGATTCTGAACATTTCCCTGCTGGCGGTGGGCTGGCTGGTCCTGGGGAAGGACTGCGGCATGAAAACCACCTACGCCACCCTGCTTTTCACGGCCCTGCTGTCCATCCTGGAATGGATTTTCCCCATGTCCGCCCCTCTGACCCACCAGCCCATTCTGGAACTGGTGTATGCCATTGCCGTTCCGGCTGCCGGCTCCGCCATTTTATTCCGGCTGGACGCCTCCACCGGCGGCACAGACATTGTGGCCATGATCCTGAAGAAACACACCAGCCTCAACATTGGCATGGCCCTGATGGCTACGGACCTGGTGCTGGCCGCTTCCTCTTTCTTTGTGTTTGGTGTGGAGACCGGCTTATTTTCCCTGGTGGGACTGGTCATCAAGTCCCTGATTATCGACAGCATGATTGCCAGCATGAACATGAACAAATATTTTACCATTGTCTGCAACCAGCCGGATCTGATTGTGGACTTCATCAGCAAGGATCTGCACCACAGCGCCACGCTGGTCAGCGGCACCGGATCCTACACCAGCATGCACCGGACCATCATCTACGCGGCCGTCAAGATGCGGGAGGCCCGCTCGCTGATCCGCTATGTAAAGCAGGTGGATCCCCATGCCTTCCTGTTTGTCACCAACTCCAGCGAGATCATTGGCAAGGGTTTTTTGTCCCAGTGAAAGTTTCTATCAAATCCACCGGAAAATATTGGGGGAAAGTGGAAAAAACAAACCAAAACCGCTTGACAAAAACGGGCTTTTAGAAGATAATATACGGGAAAGCAAAACAAGGCTGTGCGGATATAGTTCATTGGTAGAACACCAGCTTCCCAAGCTGGATAGGCGGGTTCGATTCCCGTTATCCGCTGCTGAAAGAGAGCCTCTCCCATTTGGGAGAGGCTTTTCCCTTGCCCGGCTATATCTCCAGGGATGGCACATACTTCCAGTAAGCTTCCGCTCACTCTCCCCCATACCGCTCCTCCAAAATCCGCACCGCCAGCTTCACCAGCCGCAGGCACGGGCGGCTGGCATAGTACGCCTCCGTCCGCTCCGCCAGCTCGCCGCCGCTCTCCTCCTCCGGCAGCCCCAGCAGCTCCCGGCAGGAAAGGCTGCCGGCCTCCCGCCGGAAGGCCTCCGCC
>CAZSAF010000326.1:0-1888 GCA_964604605.1 uncultured Lachnospiraceae bacterium | reverse complement strand
CTGATCCCCAACCGAATGGTGCCCAGGCCGATCTCCAGCGCTTCGTATACAATGTCATAAATTTCCCGCTGTTTGGGTGTAAATTTACCGCTGACCGGCAGGGTACGGGTCACATCGGCCACATACCAGTTGCTTACAGCCCCCACATCCATCAGAACCATATCGCCGTCCTGGCACTGGTACTGTGCGTCATTATAGTGGAGTACAGTAGCATTCTTGGCCGCCGCCACTACAGAGCGGAACCGAGGGCCGCTGCCCTGCATGCTAAGATAGTGAATATAGTGGGCCTTGATTTGATACTCCCAGATGCCAGGCTGAAGAAATCCGGCCACATGGGCCAGCGCTTCTCCGGTAAGGTTCACCGCCCGGGTGATCTCCGCCACCTCCTCCGGCTTCTTGGGGTTGCGCAGCGCCGTCATCAGCGGCAGGGAATTTTCAATCCGGACAGAGGGATACAAAGCCGCCACCCGCTTAGCAAAGGACTGGAAAGGAGTCAAGGGCTCGTGCATTTCCGCAACGTTGGTGAAAAGATACACGTACCGGCAGGGGCCAGGGGTAAACATCTTTTTGGCAAACTCTCCCTCAAACTGATAATGGTACAGCACAGAGGAAATGCCGGATATTTCCGCTACCTCATGTGGCCGCAGCATCCGTGCCTGCCATTTTTCATAGTGCTCATCCACCGGCGGGATAAAGAGCTGTGTTCCCTGGCACTCTCCGTACTTCCACATCATCAGCGTAAAATCATCCCGGTCTATGCCGGTAAAATAATAGAAATTCCGTTCCACCGAAAAGGGATAGGCCAACTGATCATTGGTATCCCGCAGGTAGTGCCCGGAAAAAAATACTGCCACCGAGCAATCCTTCATTTGACTCAAAAATTCCCGACGGTTCGCCGCAAAAAAGTCTGCGTTCACTGCTTTTCCTCCCTGAATTATTTTCGAATACGGCTTACAAAACACAAGCTGCCAAATGTCCCGGCTCCCTCTCGGTCAGCGGGATTGCCTCCCCTGTGCAGTCCGGTCTGGCATACGGGCACCGGGGCGCAAATCGACATCCAGGCTTCGGGTTCACGGGACTGGTTACCTCTCCCCGGATTAATTGCCTGGGCCCGTGGTCCCGCCGCAGCTTCGGTACCGGAATGGCCGAAAGCAAGGCACGGGTATAGGGGTGAATGGGATTCTGGAACAGCTCATCGGTGAGTGCCACCTCCACACACTGCCCCATGTACATCACCATAATCTGATTGGAAATGTGCTTCACCACGCTCATATCGTGGGTGATAAACAGGTAAGTCAGGTTCCGCTCCTCCTGCAGATCCATCATTAAATTTAAGATCTGAGCCTGAATGGACACATCCAGGGCGGATACCGGTTCGTCGCACACGATGAACTGGGGATTCAGTGCCAGCGCCCGGGCCACGCCAATCCGCTGCCGCCGTCCGCCATCCAGCTCATAGGGATAGGCATTGATAAAGCGGTCGGAAAGCCCCACGGTGTGCATTAATTCCACCACCCGGTCCTGAATTTCCTGCTTGTGCGTCAAAACCTTATTGGTGCGGATGGGGTCTGCGATAATAGTGCTGACTGAAAGCCGCGGATTTAAGGAAGAAAACGGGTCCTGAAAAATGATCTGCAGCTGCTGGCGCATTTTTTCCATCTGCCGCGACGTTAATTTTCGCAGATCCTGGCCCTGGAAAAGGATTTCTCCGTCGGTGGCCTCCAGCAACCGCAGGATTACCCGCCCCAGAGTGGACTTTCCGCAGCCGGACTCTCCCACCACGCCCAGGGTCTTGCCCTCTTCCATGGAAAGATTGATGTCATCCACCGCATGGAGGTCTCCCCGGGCCGTTTTAAAATATTTTTTTAAGTTTTTTGTCTCAATAATC
>CAZSAF010000325.1:0-1898 GCA_964604605.1 uncultured Lachnospiraceae bacterium | reverse complement strand
GGTCCTGGGACATCATTTGAAACTGTGATGGGAAGGTGGCGTCAACTGACTGTCCCGGAACACTTGACAGAATCCTCCCGGAATAGTATGATAGACAGCAAGTAGAAAAGAAAGGATGTGAATGCATACATGGACGACAGTTCGGACGGGGACAACGACACGCCTCACAAGCGAATGATTCCATGTGTTGCCATGAATAGTTAGAGGCATAGCCTCTCTCTGGTCACGGAGAGGGGTTATGTCTTTTATGCGTTTTTATGGAAAATCTTTGGGGAAATCATTCATTATTTTTGAGAGGAGTATCAAAAACGTTACCATGTTACAACCGATTATTTTGCTGATTGTTCTGATTTTTGTAAACGCTTTCTTTGCCTGCGCAGAGATTGCCGTAATCTCCATGAACAAGGCGGAGCTGAAGCAGCTGACGGCGGAGGGAAACAAGAAGGCCAAAAAGCTGACCTACCTGACGGAGCAGCCTTCCCGTTTTCTCTCTTCCATCCAGATTGCCATCACCCTGGCAGGATTTCTGCAAAGCGCCTTTGCTGCGGAAAACTTTGCCGGCCCTCTGACCTCCCTGCTGGTCCGATTGGGGGTTCCCATACCGGAGAATGTGCTTCGGACCGTCTGTGTGGCGCTGATCACCGTAATTTTATCCTACTTCAATCTGGTCTTCGGTGAGCTGGTGCCCAAGCGGCTGGCTATGAAGAAAACCGAAGCCATGGCCATGGGCATGGCCGGTGTGCTGTATGCGGTGGCCAAAATCTTCACGCCCATTGTCTGGTTTCTGTCCGTTTCCACCAATACGGTGCTACGGCTGATGGGCATCAACCCCAAAGAGGAGGAGGAAAAGGTTACCGAGAAGGAAATTCTGATCATGCTCACCGAGGGCAATGAGCAGGGCACCATCCGGGATGATACCAGCGAGATTATTCAGAACGTATTTGACTTTGACGATACCCCGGTACTGGATCTCTGCACCCACCGCCGGGACGTGATTCTCCTGTATCAGGAAGATGACGTAAAGGAGTGGGAGAAAACCATCTACACCAGCCGCCATACCTTTTACCCCATCTGCGGGGAGAATCCGGACGACGTCATTGGCATTCTGGACACCCGGGACTACTTCCGCATGACAGACCGGAGCCAGAAGGCACTAATGGAGAAAGCCGTTACCCCGCCCTTCTTTATACCGGAGGGCATGAAAGCCAACGTGCTATTCCAGGAGATGAAGGAAAAACGCACCTACTTTGCGGTGGTGCTGGATGAGTACGGTTCCCTGTCCGGCATCATCACACTCCACGATCTGATGGAAGATCTGGTGGGACGGCTGGACGAGAGAGACGAGCCGAATGAGGCGGACGAGATTGAGAATGTAGGAGAAAATCAGTGGAACATACAAGGATGCGCTCTGCTGGATGATGTGGCCGAACAGCTGGAGCTGGAACTGCCTATAAACGAGTACGACACCTTCAGCGGGTATGTCTGCGGCATCATCGGACGGGTTCCCAAGAATGGGGAATCCTTCCAATGTGAAACACCAGACCTGCTGGTGGATGTCCATTCGGTGGAGAATCATGTAATTGTCTCCACCACTGTGCGGAAAAAGCCCAAGGAGGAGGAAAGCGAGGACGCCTCTTGATCCGGAGACACTTCCGGATCAGGCGTTAGGCATCCGATCTGGTACTGCCGTGGAAAGCCCCAACCCGCCTGCCCCCTTGGCAGAAGGGTCGGGGCTTTTTGTACAAGGCGCTGGCCGCGGCACAGCCGCCGGACACAGCAGCCAGGGCCTCCGTCAGATCAAAGCATCTGCTCGCTTCTCTGGATCAGCTCATCCTGGACCCGCTCTGTAAGGGTAACGTAGTAGGCGCTGTAGCCAGCCACCCGCACAATCAGATCCC
>CAZSAF010000324.1:0-1910 GCA_964604605.1 uncultured Lachnospiraceae bacterium | reverse complement strand
GGCGTGCAAAGATTCTACTAAAAAAACAGAAAATCAAATTCCGGGCTGCGCCCTACATGCTCATGATTCCTTGCCCGCCAAATGCCTGTGCAGCTTCGTGAGCAAGCTCCCTCCGCTGCCCAGTCGCTTGGCGGGCTTTCCGTCAAGAAAAAACCCTTGACAAAGTGAGAGGGATCGTGTATGATACGGAAGGTGACTTGCGGAAAACCAGGGCGTACCCGCCGGGAGGAGAACCATGGAAAAGTTTGTAGAGCAGGCGCTGCTGTACGATTTCTACGGTGAGCTCCTGACGGACCATCAGAAACGTGTCTACCAGGAGGTGGTGTTCAACGACCTGTCCCTCAGTGAGGCGGCGGAGCAGGAACACATTAGCCGCCAGGGAGTCCACGATCTGATCCGGCGGTGTGACAAGGCTCTCCGGGGATATGAGGAGAAGCTGGGGCTGATGCGGAAATTCCAGGAAACCAGACGGCTGGTGCAGGAAATCCGGCAGCTGGCCCGGGAATTTGACACCACCGGGGACGCGGCCTGTGTAAAGCGGATTGAACAGATTTCCGAGCAGATAGGAGAATTGTAATTCATGGCCTTTGAAAGCTTATCGGAAAAACTGCAGAATGTATTCAAAAAGCTCCGGGGCAAGGGACGGCTTACCGAGGCGGATGTGAAAGCGGCGCTGAAGGAAGTAAAAATGGCCCTGCTGGAGGCGGACGTCAACTTCAAGGTGGTCAAGCAATTTGTCAAATCCGTGGAGGAGCGGGCTGTGGGCGCGGATGTCATGAACAGCCTGACCCCGGGACAGATGGTCATCAAGATTGTCAACGAGGAAATGGTGCGCCTGATGGGATCGGAGACCACGGAGCTGGCCCTGAATCCCGGAAACGAGATCACCATTTTCATGATGGCGGGCTTGCAGGGCGCCGGCAAGACCACCACGGCGGCCAAGATTGCCGGAAAACTGCTGGCAAAGGGGCGGAAGCCTCTGCTGGTGGCCTGTGACATCTACCGGCCGGCAGCCATTGAACAGCTGAAAGTCAACGGGGAGAAGCAGGGAGTGCCGGTTTTCTCCATGGGCGACGGCAACTCGCCGGTGAACATCGCCAAGGCGGCGGTGGAGCACGCCAAAAAGAATGGCCAGAATGTGGTAATTCTGGATACCGCCGGTCGGCTCCACATTGACGAGCAGATGATGGAGGAGCTCTCCCAGATCAAACAGGCGGTGCCGGTGAAGCAGACCATTCTGGTGGTGGATGCCATGACCGGCCAGGACGCGGTGAACGTGGCCAGCACCTTCAATGACAAGGTGGGGATCGATGGAATCATCGTGACCAAGCTGGACGGCGACACCCGCGGCGGCGCGGCCCTCTCCATCCGGGCTGTGACCGGAAAGCCCATTCTCTATGTGGGTATGGGAGAGAAACTTTCGGATCTGGAGCAGTTTTATCCGGACCGGATGGCCTCTCGGATCCTGGGCATGGGGGATATTCTCTCCCTCATTGAAAAAGCGGAAGCCCAGGTGGACGCAGACAAGGCCAAGGAGATGGAGCGGAAGCTGCGGAAGGCTGAGTTTGACTTCAACGACTTTCTGGATCAGTTCGCCCAGATCCGCAAGATGGGCAACTTGGGAGATCTGATGAGCATGATCCCCGGTATGGGCAACAAGCTGAAGGGCGTGGATATGCCGGACGACAAGTCCATCAAGCGCATTGAGTCCATTATCCTGTCCATGACCAAGGAGGAGCGGAGCAAGCCGGAGCTGATTAACCCATCCCGGAAACGGCGGATTGCCAAGGGCGCCGGGGTAGATATCTCCGAGGTGAACCGGCTTATGAAGCAGTTTGACCAGTCCCGGAAGATGATGAAGCAGATGTCCGGGCTCATGGGGAAAAAGGGTAAAAGAGGAAGGTTCTCCC
>CAZSAF010000323.1:0-1914 GCA_964604605.1 uncultured Lachnospiraceae bacterium | reverse complement strand
CACTTGGCCTTGATGGGAATGATGCCGTACAGGCTGAACTGGGCCTCCGGCACCAGGGTGGCAATGGCCAGCAGCATGGTCAGATACAGGTTGGTGGTGGCGCCAGCCGCCGCCATGGAGGCGACCAAGCTGCCGTAGAACAGGCCGAGGATAAAGGTACCCAGAATAATCCCAAGAATACCCACCAGCAGATACAGGTTGGTGCGGAAGGTACCCACCAGCTGCTCCATCAGACGGCCGATGGTGAAAAAGCAGAAGGCGGAAAACGCGAACCAGAAGATTCGGGTATCCGTGGGGAAGGCCAGGAAGGTGATCAGCCGCCAGACCTGCCCGCGGAGGATGGCGGAAGGGCTCAAGGCCAGATAGCCCCAGTAGATCAGGGGGGTGGTATACTGGATGATAAATCCCACCACCTGCAGGACGATCAGATAGATGATCAGGTTGTGTACGGCAAATCTTCCAAACTTCCGCTCCAGCTTATTGATAAAGTTCATGTCCGTCCTCTTTTCTTTCACAGATGTGCGAAAAATTACACTTTATTATAGAAGGTATTTCCCTGTTTGTCAAATCCCTGCGGGGGAATTTACCGGCAGTTTACCAAAATTTAACTACTCCTCGGGAAGCCCCTGTTTCCGTCGAGTTTTGTTGTTTTTCAAACTTTTTTTAGGATTTTTTACTTGTATTTTCCCGGGAAAACGTTTATAACGTATTATGGCTATTTGGAATCACCCTCCGGGTGTAACCGAATGCCGTGAAAGACACGGCAGCTATGAAAGGAGAATGACCATGACACCTAACTATGCCTTAGGTATCGATATCGGTTCCACCACCGTAAAGATTGCGGTGCTGGATGAAAAAAATACAGTACTCTTTTCCGATTACGAACGGCACCTGGCCCATATCCAGGAGACACTGGCGGAGCTTCTGCGCCGCGCCCGTGCCGCATTGGGCCCCATTTCCCTGCATCCGGTGATCACCGGCAGCGGCGGCCTGACCCTGTCCAAGCATCTGGATGTCCCCTTTGTCCAGGAAGTGGTGGCAGTGGCCGCCTCTCTACAGGACTACGCGCCCCAGACCGACGTGGCCATTGAGCTGGGCGGCGAGGACGCCAAGATCATCTACTTCACCGGCGGCGTGGACCAGCGGATGAACGGCATCTGCGCCGGAGGCACCGGCTCGTTCATTGACCAGATGGCGGCTCTGCTCCAGACGGATGCCTCCGGGCTCAACGAGTACGCCAAGAACTATAAGGCCATCTATCCCATCGCCGCCCGGTGCGGCGTGTTTGCCAAGAGTGATATCCAGCCGCTGATCAACGAAGGGGCTACCCGGGAGGACCTGGCAGCCTCCATTTTTCAGGCGGTGGTAAACCAGACCATCAGCGGCCTAGCCTGCGGCAAGCCCATCCGGGGCAACGTGGCCTTCCTGGGCGGCCCGCTCCACTTTCTCTCGGAGCTGCGGGCGGCTTTTATCCGCACCCTGCAGCTGACGGACGAGCAGGTGATCGCCCCCAGCCATTCCCACCTGTTTGCCGCCATCGGCGCGGCCATGAACCATCAGGACGGCGTGGTGGCCATTGACCAGATGATCGACCGGCTGACCAACGGCATCCAGATGGACGCGGAGATCAAGCGGATGGAGCCGCTGTTTGCGGATGAGGAGGAATACCGGAACTTCCTGGACCGGCACAACAAGCACAAGGTAAAGCGGGGGGACCTTTCCCAGTACCACGGCAACTGCTATCTGGGCATTGACGCCGGCTCCACCACCACCAAGCTGGCCCTGGTGGGGGAGGACGGCACCCTGCTGTACTCCTTCTACAGCAACAACAACGGCAGCCCCCTGACCACCACCATCCACGCCATGGAGCAGGTGCGGGATCTGCTGCCGCCGGATGCCAAGATCGCCTATTCC
>CAZSAF010000322.1:0-1945 GCA_964604605.1 uncultured Lachnospiraceae bacterium | reverse complement strand
ACGGTATGGCTGAATTGAATGAGGATTACCAGGCATTGTTTGCGGGGGCGGCAATGACGGAGGAAGATGACCCGGAAGGAGGTGTCTTCGTCCATCCCTGGTTTCAGGGCCGGAAGCAGGCATTGCTGGCGGATTTTGTCATTGGAACGGTGGATCAGTTGTTGATGGCGGCGCTGAAACAGCGTCACGTGATGCTTCGGCATCTGGGACTGGCCGGTAAGGTTGTGATAGTGGACGAGTGCCACGCTTATGATACGTATATGAACCAATACCTGGACCGCGCCTTGGCCTGGCTGGGCCGGTATCATGTGCCGGTGATTTTGTTGTCTGCCACGCTGCCGGCCAAACGGCGAGGGGAACTGGTGGAGGCGTATCAGGGAAAAACAATGCCGGGAACGCAGGAATGGAAAACCAGCTCCGGATATCCTCTGCTGACATGGACAGATGGTGGCGCCATCCGGCAGCAGGTCATCCCGGTAGCATCTGCCCGGCAAAGCGTTGGGCTGTGCCGGACAACCCAGGAATTTCTGCCGGCCCTGCTCCAGGACAGGATGAGGGATGGCGGCTGTGCGGGTGTGATTGTCAATACAGTGGGGAAGGCCCAGAAGCTGGTGGATGTATTGCGGAAGGCTCTGCCGGAGTTTGAAATCATCCTGTATCATTCCCAGTTCCTGATGCCGGATCGGGCGGAGATCGAACGGACGGTCCTGGACCGATTAGGCAAGCAATCAAAACCTGGGCAGAGAGACCGTCTTCTGGTGGTTGGTACGCAGGTGCTGGAGCAATCGTTAGATATTGACTTTGACTTCCTGGTCACAGAACTGTGCCCTATGGATCTTTTGCTGCAGCGCATTGGCCGGCTGCATCGCCACCTTAACCGGCCGGAAAGGCCTCAGCGGCTGCAGAAGGCGGTTTGTGCCGTCCTGGATACCGGAAACGAGGACTTTGATGCCGGAAGCAAGGCGGTGTATGGGGACTGGCTCTTGTGGCCGACCCGTATGCTTCTGCCGGAAGAAATCACCCTCCCGTCAGATATTCACCTGCTGGTCCAGAAGGCCTACGGTTGGGACCAGGAGGATTGCCTGATCCCGACAGAACAGAGCCAGAGCGCCAAAAAAGTGTACGATTTGGAACAGGAGAAAAAGGCGCGGAAGGCAAGTGCCTATGTGATTCCCAAACCGGAGGACCACAGCCGGATGCCGCAGCGGGATAAGCTGGATAATTGGTTGGATCTGGATATGGCTCCTTCCGAGGCAGGAGCGCGGGCTGCTGTGCGGGACGGGGATCCGTCTTTGGATGTGCTGGTAATGGTACGGCAGGAGGATGGGAGCATTCATTTTTTGCCTTGGCAGGAAGGGGGAAAGGCCGTGGCGGCAGACTATCCGCCCTCCCGGGAGGAAAGCCTGCAGATTGCCCGCCAGAGGCTGCGGCTCCCCGGCTATTTTAGCCGCAAATGGAATATAGACCAGGTAATTAAGGAATTGGATATGCAGAACAAGCGTTTCCTTTCCGCATGGCAGCAGGCTCCCATGCTGAAGGGCGAGCAGGTACTGTTGTTGGATGCATCCTGTTCGGCCCGGCTGGCGGACGCCGTGCTTCAGTATGACCGATACATAGGCCTGACCTACCGAAGGGAGGAAGAGGATGAAGGAAATAGAGTTTAACCTGTTGGAGGAACCATGGATTCGGGTACTGCTGCCCGATGGTCGTGTGCGGGAAGTCGGAATCCGTGACGCCTTGCTGCATGCGCCGGAATATGTGGATTTGGCGGGGGAATTGCCCACTCAGGATGTGGCAGTGCTGCGGCTTCTGTTGGCTATTTTGCAAACGGTCTTTTCCCCGATGGATGAAAAAGGAAACCATATTTCTTTCCCCAGTACGGATGACGCGCTGATTTGCTGGTCCGAATTGTGGAATCAAGGAGGCTTTCCACAGAAGCCGCTGG
>CAZSAF010000321.1:0-1977 GCA_964604605.1 uncultured Lachnospiraceae bacterium | reverse complement strand
AGGGAGGTAGGGAACGTGGCGGATACCATAGCGGCCATTGCCAGCGGCCTGGCCCACGGAGGCATTGGCATTGTGCGGGTCAGCGGAGAGCAGGCCTTTGCCGTGGGGGACGCGGTGGTGCGGCTGAAGAAGGGAAGCCTGGCAGAGGCCAAAAGCCATACGGCCCACTACGGCTTTGTGTACGACGGTGAAACGCCGGTGGATGAGGTGCTGGCCCTGGTGATGCGGGCGCCGCACAGCTATACTGGGGAGGACACGGTGGAAATCCAGTGCCACGGCGGCCCGCTGATTATGCGGCGGATTCTGGAGACCACCCTGAAAAACGGCGCCCGGCTGGCGGAGCCGGGGGAATTTACCAAGAGGGCCTTTTTAAGCGGCCGGCTGGACCTGTCCCAGGCGGAGGCGGTGATGGAGCTGATTCAGTCCCAGAATGAGTTTGCCCGCCGGGCCTCCCTGGAGCAGTTAAAGGGCAGCGTAGGGGGAAAAATCCGGGAGCTGCGGGGGCAGGTCCTGCACCAGATGGCCTTTATTGAGGCGGCCCTGGACGACCCGGAACACATTTCCCTGGATGGATACCCGCAGGAGCTGGAACAGCTGCTGGAGCCTCTGATCGGGGAGGTGAAGGAGCTGTTAAAGGGGGCGGAGCGGGGGAAGATCCTCTCCAACGGCATCCGCACCGTGATTTTGGGACGGCCCAACGCGGGAAAGTCCTCCCTGCTGAATCTGCTCACCGGGGAGGAGCGGGCCATTGTCACCGAGATACCCGGCACCACCCGGGACACCCTGGAGGAGAGCGTGCAGCTGGGGGAGATCAGCCTGCGGCTGGTGGACACCGCCGGCATCCGGGATACGGAGGACCAGGTGGAGAAAATTGGCGTGGAGCGGGCCCGGAAGCAGGCGGTGCAGGCGGACCTGCTGCTCTGCTTGGTGGACTCCTCCCGGCCCCTGAACGAGGACGACCGGCAGATCCTGAAACTGCTGGAGGGCCGGCGGGCCCTGGTTCTATTGAACAAATCGGACCTGCCGCCGGTGGTGGCCCCGGAGGAGCTGGCCGCCTCCGTCAGCGCCCCGGTGATCCTGTTCTCCGCCCGGGAGGGAACCGGACGCAGGGAGCTGGAGCAGCGGATCCTCCAGATGTTTGACGCCGGGGAAATTGGAAAGCAGGAACAGGTGACCATCACCAACCTGCGACACCGGGAGGCCCTGGAACAGGCCCTGAACAGCCTGCTGTTGGTACAGGAAAGCGTGCGACAGGGGCTGCCGGAGGACTTTTTCTCCATTGACCTGATGGGCGCCTACCGGCAGCTGGGGTTGATTCTGGGGGAGGAAGTGGGAGAGGATCTGGTCAACGAGATCTTTTCCAAATTTTGTATGGGAAAGTGAGCGGCAGTTGAACCGGCCCCGCCGGCGCCGCTGGAAAGGAAGCGTGAGACGGAAATGGCAATCCGGGAATTTTGTGATGTGGCGGTGATCGGCGCCGGCCATGCCGGCTGTGAGGCAGCCCTGGCGGCGGCCCGGCTGGGTATGCGGACGGTGATCTTTACCGTCAGCGTGGACAGCATTGCCTTAATGCCCTGCAACCCCAATATTGGCGGCAGCTCTAAGGGCCATCTGGTCCGGGAGGTGGACGCCCTGGGGGGCGAGATGGGAAAGAATATTGACAAGGCCTTTATCCAGTCCAAAATGCTCAACCGGTCCAAGGGGCCGGCGGTCCACTCCCTCCGGGCCCAGGCGGACAAGCAGCGGTACACCGGGGAGATGCGGCGGGTGCTGGAGAATACCCACAATCTGACCATCAAGCAGGCGGAGGTTGCCAAAATTCTGGCGGAGGACGGAAAGATCCAGGGGGTGGTCACCTGCTCCGGCGCCGAGTACCGGTGCCCGGCGGTGATCCTCTGCACCGGCACCTACCTCCAGTCCCGGTGCCTCTACGGGGATGTGATCCAGCCCACCGGCCCCAACGGGCTCCAGGCGGCC
>CAZSAF010000320.1:0-1979 GCA_964604605.1 uncultured Lachnospiraceae bacterium | reverse complement strand
GTGGCCGGCATCTCCGTGGGACTGGTCACCGGGGAGACGGATGACGATTACCTGGTCCTGACAGATATCCAGGGCCTGGAGGACTTCTTTGGCGATATGGACTTTAAGGTGGCCGGCACCCACAAGGGAATCACCGCCATCCAGATGGATATCAAGATCCATGGCCTGACGGAGCAGATTATCCGGGAGGCCATTGCCCGGACCCGGGAGGCCAGAGTCTACATTCTGGATCAGGTGATGGCGCCGGTGATCTCCGAGCCGCGCAAGGAAGTTTCCCCGTATGCCCCGAAGATCCGCCAGATTATGATCAACCCGGAGAAGATCGGCGATGTCATCGGCAAGCAGGGCAAGGTGATCAACAAGATCATTGAGGATACCGGTGTGCAGATTGATATTGAGGATGACGGCAGTGTCTCCGTGTGTGGCACCGACGCGGCGATGATTGACAAGGCGGTGAAGATCATTGAGACCATTGTCAACGATGTGGAGCCGGGCCAGATTTTCACCGGCAAGGTGGTCCGCATCATCAACATCGGCGCTTTTGTGGAGCTGGCTCCCGGCAAGGACGGCATGATCCACATCTCCAAGCTCTCCCAGAAGAGAGTGGCCAAGGTGGAGGATGTGGTGAAGGTAGGAGACGAGGTAACCGTCAAGGTGCTGGAAGTTGACAAGATGGGCCGCATCAACCTGTCCATGAAGGATGTAGAGCAAAAGAAACAGAAATAAACAGGAAAAAAGGGCTTCCGCTGGGGCGGAGGCCCTTTTTTTCTGAGAGCGGGCAAGATGTCCGGCGTCTGTCCGGCAGAGGAAAGGATTGCTTGCTGGGCAGAACGGAGGCGGGGCAGGCTCAGGCCTTGTGCTTCTCGGCAAAGAGAATGCGTCCCTGTTCCGCGGAATAGTAATACACCTCATCAGAGAGCCATTCCTCCGGCGTGACGGCGGAGACGTTGATCTCCGTCAGCATTTCCTTCAGCTCCTGAGGCGGGACACCAGCGGTCTCCGGGATCAGGATGGCCTCATGGACGCTGCTGGGGAGGATAAAAAAGCCGCATTGCTGCTGCCGGGCAAAATCCCGCAGAAGGTTTTCCTGCAGCAGGTCGGCCGCCCC
Organism: uncultured Lachnospiraceae bacterium; assembly: GCA_964604605.1. GTDB lineage: Bacteria > Bacillota > Clostridia > Lachnospirales > Lachnospiraceae > Pseudolachnospira. Next base: position 871 of record CAZSAF010000320.1, on the reverse strand, counting down.
CAGATAGCGCCGGGAATTGGTTAGCACATACATGGGGAGCTGAGAGGGCTCTCCGCAGAGATCGCGGACCAGGGACGGGGTATCCGAGGTGTCATCCCCCGGAAGGGAGGCAATCTCTTCCTGGACCACCTGGCAGATCAGGGTGTCCAGCGGCAGCAGGAGCGGAGGGAGAATCCGCTCCCCATTGTGTAACGCGTCCATCTGGAGCGTCTCCGGGGAGACCTCCCACATGTCCAGATGCCGGTTGGTCACCGTGACGGAGGCAGGAGCCTGTCCGGCGGAAAAAAAGCAGAGGCAGGAAACCACAGCCAGATCCAGAAAGGCCTGGTGGGGGATTTGCTTCAAGAGATCCTTGTTGCGTCCCCGGTGAATCAGTTTGGGGGCCAGATAGGGCTTGGCATGGCTGTAAGACAGAACGCGGGAAAAGTCCCAGGGCTGATGCGCCGGCGTTCGGCGGCAGAGAGACAAAATCTCCTGAAGCAGGGCTTCCTGGGACTCACCGGCCTGATACCGCTTCCAGCAATCGGAAAAAGAGACGGAAGGGCAGACCGGATCGCCTTGCGCAAGAATGCGGATGGTATCCTCCCGTATGCCGTTGTTTTTTGGCTGGCGGCGCAGGGAAACATCCGCTGTATCGGCAAAGGCAGCCTGCAGTTGATCCAGAAGATAGTGCAGCAGTTCTTCGTATCCCATATAGTGTCCTCCTGAAATATGATTATCCCAGGTAGAGGTTGTGTGTGGGTGGGATTTGAGAAGAATGGAAACCATGAAATTGTACTATGATTATAGAATTCCCCGGAAGGAATGTCAAGAAAGTTTTTGGAAAAAATGTCAAAAGACTCTTGCAATTTTTCCGGTTATTCGGTACAAT
>CAZSAF010000319.1:0-2013 GCA_964604605.1 uncultured Lachnospiraceae bacterium | reverse complement strand
ATCAGACAACCATCTGATGGCGGAAGTCACTTCCGCAAAGTCACCTTCTCAAGAAGGGATATTGCAAAAGGGATGACTGCCAACGAAGGCTTTTAGCCAGGCTCTATATGCCGCAAGCAACACACTTGACGGAAGCTACTTCCGCAGCACTTCTTCTTTTCGCACTTTGGTCTGCAAACTCTGGCAAGAATAAAGTCGGCCACAGGCGTCCAGGGCGGCCTGGCCTTTTCTGGGATCAGATCCGGCTGTGTTCCTCAGATCCCGTTGCAGGAACCGTCTGGATGAAAGGACAGGTATGGCTCACACGCTGCCCTCGGGGTCCAGCCCTTGGGGACTGCCGTCCTCCGCTGCGCCGTCCGCTGCGGCGTCTTCCTCCTGTCCAGCCGCTTCTTGGAGGGCGATGGTAAACACATCGCTGGTTATATCCAACTCGATGTGCGCCGTAGCGTCTCCGCTGGTGTAACTGTACTCCGAGGTGAGAATGTCATACGAGGGCCAGCCGCTGGGGACATGGACGACAGAGGCGACGCTCCGGGCACTGACCGTGAGGATCCTCCAGGCCGTTCACGGACAGGGTGCAGACGCGCGCCTGCCCCGTGTACTGAAAGGTCTTGTCGTAGTCGGCGGACAGGGCGGCATGGATGACGCTGGCGTTGCAGGTCAGGGTGATGTCCGCGTCGATGGCCGGCAGGAGACGAAAACAGCTGTTGCCGGCTGACCTCATTCACTCAGAGTCTGCACACAAAATTGAGCATAATTTTTGAAGCTGCCCCACGTGACAACATGAAGTTTGTGAATTTTAGACAAAAATATGATGTATATTTTGAACATAGTCTGAATTGAAAAAGAAGTATATTTTTACTATAATAGATATGCAATCGATTGCAATGAAAAAAATATAAAAATAGATTCGGTCTCTAAAAACGAAAGGCGAATGTAAAATGAGATCACCGCTTTGTGTTGATTATATAGGGTTTGTCGGTACCACCTCCACAAATGGAAGCCGCGGAGTGTACAAGATCGGAATTGATGCAACATCGATGCAGATTCGTATTTTGGATGTACGGCCAGCCTACAATTCAGGCTATCTTGCGTTATCTCGGGACAAAAAACGGCTCTATGTTCTCAGCGAGGGAATGATTTTTCGGGGAAAGGCCAGTGGAGGCATCACGGCTTATAACGTGGAAAATGGTGCTTTTGAGGAAATTAACCATGCTTATACTCACGGACAGCGCCCCTGCTATGTCAGCTATGATGAAGAAGCTGGCGAGATTTATGTGGGAAACTTCTTTAACGGAACTTTGTGTATTTTCCAGCGGGGTGCAGAAGGTGAAATCGGACCCAGGAAAGCCTGTCTGACGCATCCAAAGATGGGGCCGTTCGGGCCATCTGTACACTGTGCGGTTAAGTGTCCGGGAGGGCGTTATCTGGCCGGGGTGGAAATTTCAGGAGACATGATATATCTCTATGATTGCGAGAACGATTATCAGATTGTTGATTCAGCTACCACTGCGCATATGAGTGGCCCCAGACACATGGTTTTTTCGCCGAATGGAAAGTACCTTTTTGTCAATAAGCAGATGGACGAGCAGGTATCTGTGTTCCGATTCTGTCCGTTACAGAGGCCAATGCTGACAGAAATTCAGAGTATTTCAGTTCGAACGGAACAGATGGCAGGTCGGACAGAGCCTTCCGCAATCCGACTTTGTCCCGGGCGCAATCTGTTGGCTGTAAGCAACCGAGGCCGGGATCAGCATCATGCGGATTCTGTCACACTGTTTGAGTTTGCCCCAGAAAGTGGTTTGTTGAGCCGAAAGCAGGTAATTATGACTGGAGGACAGTTGCCCCGGGATATTAATTTTACTCCAGATGGAAAGTATCTGGTGGTAGGATATCAAGCGCAAGGCTATTTAGATCTATACCGGTTTAATGAAGATACACAACGACTGGTATACGCGGGACGGGGGCCGAATATTCCATCTCCTGTCTGTATTGCATTTTAAAGAATCAGGA
>CAZSAF010000318.1:0-2022 GCA_964604605.1 uncultured Lachnospiraceae bacterium | reverse complement strand
CCGGCATCAGGCCGTCAATGGGATGCAGCCGTTCGCTCTCATCGTCCAGCTTGGGGATGGAGTTGAACAGCCCCATGGTGTACGGATGGTGATGCTCTCCCAGAAAGATTTCTTCTATGCTTCCGTCCTCAATGATTTCCCCGGCGTACATGACCGCCACCTTGTCGCAGGTCTGGGCTACAATTCCCAGGTCATGGGTGATCATAATCACCGATGTGCCCAGCTTTTCCTTCAGCTCTTCAATCAGGGCCAGCACCTGTGCCTGAATGGTCACATCCAGGGCGGTGGTAGGCTCGTCGGCAATCAGCACCTGCGGCTGGCAGGCCAGGGCCACCGCAATCAACACCCGCTGTTTCATGCCGCCGGAGAACTGGTGCGGGTACTCGTTCCGGCGTACCGCCTTGATGCCCACCAGCTCCAGAAGCTCATCTACCCGGGCTTCCAGCTCCGCTTTGCTCTTGTGTTCGTAATTGTGGATGGTCAGAGACTCCATAATCTGCGCCCCCACCGTCTTGATGGGATTCAGCGCCGTCATAGGATCCTGAAAGATCATGGAAATCAGGGCTCCGCGGATGGCGCGCATCTCCCCCTTGCTCTTCTTCAGCAGGCTCTCCCCGTTGTAGCGGATGTCCCCGCTGTCAATATGGGCCGTGGCATCCGGCAAAAGCCGCATAATCGCCAGGGCGGTGGTGGTCTTGCCGGCGCCGGTCTCCCCCACCAGCCCAATGGTCTCCTGCCGTCCCAGCTTCAGGCTGATACCGTTGACCGCCCGGATCTTGCTGCCCTCACTCTGATAGTGTACATACAGATCCTCCAGTTCCAGGATCGGCGTATTCGCTTCCATTGTCTTATTCGTCTTATTTTCCATAAGCGACCACCTTAATCTTTCAAGCGGGGATCCAGCGCGTCGCGCAGGCCGTCTCCCATCAGGTTCAACGAAAAGGCCGTAATGGCAATGGCCAGTCCCGGATACAGCACCAGGTGCGGGGCAGTTGTGATAAAGTTTTTCCCCTCGGATAGCATGGCGCCCCACTCCGGAGTGGGCGGCTGAATGCCCATTCCCAGGAAGCTGATGCCGGCTGCCCAGATGATCATGGTGCCCACCGTCATGGTGGCCTGTACAATAATCGGTCCAATGGCATTGGGGATCACATGCTTGAAGATGATCCGCCAGTTTTTGGCACCGCAGGACCGGGATGCCTCTATGTACTCCGCATCCACCACGGTCAGCACGGCGGACCGGATCACCCGGGCATAAGTGGGCAGCATGGCCAGCATGAGGGCAATCAGCACGTTGGTCAGGCTGGTCCCCAGGGCCGCCACCAGCGCCAGGACCAGCAGCATAAACGGGATACAGAGCAGCGTGTCGGTACACCGCATGATAATAGTATCCAGCTTGCCTCCCCGGAAGCCGGCCAGCGCCCCCAGGATCCCGCCGCACACAATCCCCACCGCCACGGCGCCCATGCCGGTGAGCAGGGAGTAGCGGGCTCCATGGATGATCCGGTAGAAAATATCCCGGCCATAGTTATCGGTGCCCAGCCAGTGCTCCGCGGAGGAGGACTGATTGCGGATGGCAATATTCTGCTCCAGCGCTTTTTCATAAGGGACAAAGACACCGGCAAAAATGGCTGTAAGCAGGATAATCATAAAAATCACCAGGCCTACCACCGCCAGCTTGTTCCGACAGAACCGTTTCCAGACCGCTTTGGCCTGGGCCCCCCTGGTAATTTTGGGAATATCGTCCAGATTAATATCCTCCAGGCTTTCCATTGCGGGAATCCTGGTGTTCTCCTTAGCGTTACTCACTGCCTTTCCCTCCTTTCGCCGTCTTGGTGTAGCGGGCTTTGATGCGGGGATCAATAAACGCATAGACCAGGTCAATCACCAGCATCATCAGCATAACCGATGCCGTCAGGAAAATGGCACACCCCATTACCATCGGCACATCCTTCTGCAGGATCGAATTGTAGATCAACATCCCCACACCGTTGATGGAGAAAACCGTCTCAATGGTCACCA
>CAZSAF010000317.1:0-2031 GCA_964604605.1 uncultured Lachnospiraceae bacterium | reverse complement strand
AAGACCCCGGAGCGGCAGGGTTCCTTCTTCAGCGGCATCAAACTGAACAACCTGTTTGCCAAAGAGGCCATTATGCCCATGCTGTTGAACATCTGCTTCCAGGGAACCAGAAGCGGCTTTACGGTGTTCCTGGCGGCCTTTGCCCTGGAAGACCTGGGAATTGCCAACGTGGGTATTTTTGCTACTGTGGCCTCCTTTGTGGGGTGGGTGGCCCGGCCCATGTTGGGAGCCCTGTTGGACAAGAAGGGAACCAGGGCTACCTTGATTCCCGCAGGCCTCTCCTTTGCCCTGGGCCTGATCTGCCTGGCGGCGGCCCAGAATATGGTTTGGATTATTGCCGCCGGCGTCTTTGTAGGCATTGGGCAGAACGGCATTAACCCGGTGCTAATGACCATCTCTATCCGTGCGGTGCCGCCGGAGAGAAAGGCGGCCGGAAATTCTACACAATACCTAGGCATGGATATTGGCAGTGCCGTGGCGCAGACCGCCGGCGGCTTCATTGTTTCGGCTTTTGGTTACCGCATGGGATTTGCGGCATTTCTGGTTCCTGTGGTAGTGGGAACCGTGGCGGCCGTGATTGTTTTGACCCGTCAGGAGGCCAGAAGCAAAGCGGCTGCCAACTGATCGGATGATGGCGGATGACATCTGTGGTATGATTTCCGGGATGTGAGATCGGTGGGGGAACGCGCGGCGTCTGCCCCATTTCAAGAGAAGATGCCGGAGACGGTCATGGAGGTCATGATGGAAGACAGAAAAATAACCATTATCGCAACGGATCTGCTGGGGGCGGAGAGGGCCCAGAAGGTGGTTCGCTCTATGCAGGCAAAGTGCCGTGTTCTGTTTGCGTCTGCGGATGAGTTGACGCAGGTGGCCAAATGCCAGGTGGAGCAGGGGGCCAAGGTGCTGATTGCCTTTGGCATGTTTGCTAAAATTATCCGCCAGGCGGTGGAGGTGCCGGTGATCAGGGTGGAGCTGCGTTCGGAAGACATTCTGGAAGGCTTGCTCCAGGCGGCCCAGATGGGAAAACGAGTGGTGATCATCGGCTTTCAGGATATGCTGAAGGATGTGTACCGGATCCGGAAACTGCTGTCTGTTGAACTGGTGTCCCTTTCTCCGGTGGTTCCGGAGCAAATGTCGGAGGTGCTGCAGACCCTGCAGCCAGAGGACGTGGTGGTCTGCGGCTACTATCAGCTGCAGCTGGCCAAAAAACTGCGGCTACGCGCGGTGCTGGTGAAGCCCCGGGATGAGGAGATCGCCAAGGCCATTTCCATGGCCGAGTCCTATCTGGAGCGGAAACAGGATGCGGAGGAAGACAACGCCCATCTGCTGAGCTCGTCTGTGCATGCTACACTTGTCATTGATCTGGAAGGCAATGTGGTCATGATGAACCGGCTGGCCACCGAGTACCTGGGGCTTACGCGGCTGCTGGGGGTTCCCTTTTCCATGGAAGAGGTCTGTCCCCAGTTTACCAGAATCCGGGATGTGATTGCCAACCGCCACAGCTATCTGAACCAGATTGCCAAGGTGGGGGACAAAAGCTTTCTCTACCACGCGGAGCCTATGATGCGGGGCGAAGAACTGCAGGGCGTCATTGTGATTTTCCAGGATGTGAACACCGTGCTCAACACGGAGGTGAGCATCCGGCGGAAGCTGACGGAGAAGGACAACCGGGCCCGGTACACCATGGACTCCATCCACGGCCACAGCCCTTGTATGACCCAGGTGCTGAAACTGGCCCTCAAGTACTCCCGGGCGGACGAGACGGTGCTGATCCTGGGGGAGACCGGGGTGGGAAAAGAGCTGTTTGCCCAGGGCATCCACAGCGCCAGCACCCGGAGAGGCGGCCCCTTTGTGGCCATCAACTGCGCGTCCCTGCCGGAGTCCATTCTGGAGAGCGAGCTGTTTGGCTATGTCAAAGGCGCTTTTACCGGAGCAGACCGGGAGGGAAAGCGGGGGCTGTTTGAGAATGCCCACACCGGCACCATTTTCCTGGACGAGATTGGGGAGATCTCCCTGGCCCTTCAGGGGAAG
>CAZSAF010000316.1:0-2060 GCA_964604605.1 uncultured Lachnospiraceae bacterium | reverse complement strand
TCTGCTGGTGGAGAAGTGGGGGGGAACAAATCCTGCAAAAGCATTCCTATAGGGAGGAATCCGAAATGAAAGAAAATAAATACGACGATGCAGCCTTTTTCCAGAAATACAGCCAGATGGACCGCTCCCGGGAGGGATTGGACGGAGCCGGAGAATGGTCGGAACTGCAGAAGCTGCTGCCGGATTTTTCCGGCAAGCGGGTACTGGATCTGGGCTGCGGCTACGGCTGGCATTGCCGCTACGCGGCGGAGCACGGCGCTTCTCAGGTGCTGGGGGTGGACATCTCCTACCGGATGCTGGAGCGGGCCCGGGAGATCAATGAAACGCCCGCCATTGTATACCGTCGGGCTGCCATGGAGGACCTGGTGCTGCCGGATGCTTCCTGTGATGTGGTCCTAAGCTCCCTGGCCTTCCACTATGTCCGGGACTTTGGACCGCTGGTGGCCCGCATCCGCCGTTTTCTTTCCGCAGGAGGCGCCTTTGTCTTTTCCGTGGAGCATCCGGTTTTTACAGCCTACGGAAGCCAGGACTGGTACTATAACCAGGCGGGCAATATTCTCCACTTCCCCGTGGACAACTACTATTACGAAGGCCCCCGGGAGGCTGTTTTCCTGGGGGAAAAGGTTGTCAAATACCACCGGACGCTGACTACCTACCTGGATACGCTACTGCAAAACGGCTTTGCCCTGCGTCAGGTGGTGGAGCCCCAGCCCCCGGCTCACATGCTGAACCGCCCCGGTATGCGGGATGAAATGCGCCGCCCCATGATGCTGCTGGTGGCGGCGGAGGCGGTGTAATATGGAATACAAAATCGGAACCGTAGCCAAGCTGCTGGGGATCTCCCCGGAGGGGCCCCGGCTGTACGAACGCAACGGCATTCTGGTCTCCCACCGGCGAAAGGGGGAAAATGGCTACCGCTACTACAGCCGCCTGGATATTACCGCACTTCTGCGGGCCCGGGCCTACCACCAGTACGGATTCTCCCTGAAGGAGACGGAAGCCCTGATCAATGCGGATGACGTGCAGTATATCGGCCAGGAATACCGGCAGCGTGCGGAATCCCTGGAGGAAGAAATCCGGCGGAAGCAGCATACCCTGGACTATCTGCGGCAGATCTCCGCCCTTGTGGAGCAGCTGCCATCCCAGCTGTGGACCATTCGGCCGGAAACCAGCCCCGGTATCCACCGGTTGGAATTTATGCAGGGGGATGAGCTGATTCTGGAGCCAGAACATATAGGGCTGTTCGCCCAGTGGGCCGGCCTGGCCCCTTTGCCTTTGCCTCCCAGCGGAATTCCTGGGCCAGCCTGGAGGAAGGGTCCGACAAGAGTTTCTCCGCTGTGGGCATTCTGGAAGCGGACGCCCGGATCCTGGGAATGCCTGAGTGCCTCTCCGGCGGCATCTATTATCCGCCGGTTCCCAGCCTGTACACGGTGGTGGAATTTTCCGAGAAGAACGCCTCCTGTGTCCAATACCTGGCCCATCTGCGGGAATACGTCCACCGGCATCATCTGTCTGTGGCCGGCGCCCCCGTCTGCCGCACGTTTCTGTCCATGAACAAAAAGGAGAACTACCGGCGCTTCCGGCAAATATGGCTGCCCATCGCCTGACCGGCGCCGTCCTTTTCCCATGGAGAATCGTTCCTTCTTCTTGACTCTACACCAGGTGTAAGGATTATAATTCCCACCGTCAGGAAGGAGGAATTTTTGTGAGTACCGGAAAAAAAGCTCTGAAGCTTTTTGTACAGTTCTTTCAGTTTGGCTGCTTTACGTTTGGAGGCGGCTGGAGTATCATTGCCCAGATGCAGAAGCTGTACGTAGAGAAAGAAAAGACCATCACCAGCCAGGAACTGCTGGACATCACCAGCGTGGGAAGGAGCCTGCCCGGCACCATGATCGGCAATGTGGCCATGCTCTATGGTTATCGGGTGGGCGGCCCGATCTGCGGGATCGTCTGCGTAGTTGCCATGATCGTGCTGTCTGTGATCACCTATTTTTATACCATCTTCAAGACAAAGAATGAGCCAGCAGCAGTCAGCAGAAATATGTTCCGTAGGGCACAGA
>CAZSAF010000315.1:0-2081 GCA_964604605.1 uncultured Lachnospiraceae bacterium | reverse complement strand
GGGGCTACAGCTCCTACGGCAACCAGATTGGCCTGGCCACCGGTTACGTGAAGGAACTGTACCATCCCGGCTATGTGGCCAAGCGGATGGAAATTGGCGCGGTGATGGGAGCGGCGCCCCGGAAGAATGTGGTCCGGGGAACCTCTGATCCGGGCGACCTGATCCTGTTGTTGGGCGGCCGTACCGGCCGGGACGGCTGCGGCGGCGCCACCGGCTCCTCCAAGTCCCACACGGAGGCTTCCCTGTCCACCTGTGGGGCAGAAGTCCAGAAAGGAAACGCCCCCACCGAGCGAAAACTGCAGCGGCTGTTCCGCCGTCCGGAGGTGAGCCGCCTCATTAAAAAGTGCAACGACTTTGGCGCCGGCGGCGTATCCGTGGCCATCGGCGAGCTGGCGGACGGCCTGCGGATTGACCTGGATATGGTGCCCAAAAAGTATGCGGGGCTGGACGGCACGGAGCTGGCCATCTCCGAGTCCCAGGAGCGGATGGCCATTGTCATTGACCCGGCCAGCCTGGTGGAGATCATGGGCTATGTGCAGGAGGAGAACCTGGAGGCCACGGTGGTGGCGGAGGTGATGGAAGAAAAGCGGCTGATCATGTACTGGCGGGGCAAGGAGATTGTCAACATCAGCCGGGCCTTCCTGGACACCAACGGCGCCCATCAGGAGGCCCAGGCGGAGGTGCCGGTGGCCCGGGAGGCGGGAAATCCCTTTGCCGGCTGTCCGGCGGTGGAGAAGCCGGTGCGGGAGGCCTGGCTGGAAACCCTGGCGGACCTGAACGTCTGCTCCCAGAAGGGGCTGGTGGAGATGTTTGACTCCTCCATCGGCGCCGGCAGTGTGCTGATGCCCTACGGCGGCGTGTACCAGATGACCGAGACCCAGTCCATGGTGGCCAAGCTGCCGGTGCTCTCCGGGGAAACAGATACGGTGACCATGATGAGCTACGGTTTTGATCCGTACCTGTCCTCCTGGAGCCCGTTCCACGGGGCCATTTACGCAGTGATCTCCTCGGTGGCCAAGATTGTGGCTGTCGGAGGTGACTGGCGGAAAATTCACTTTACCTTCCAGGAGTATTTCCGGAGAATGGAAACGGATCCCAAACACTGGGGTGAGCCGGTTGCGGCGCTGCTGGGTGCCTACCAGGCCCAGAAAGGGCTGGGGCTGGCTTCCATCGGCGGAAAGGACAGCATGTCCGGTTCCTTTAACGAGATCCATGTGCCGCCGACGCTGGTGTCCTTTGCGGTGGATGTGGGCGAGAGCCGCCATGTGATCAGCCCGGAGCTGAAGCAGGGGGGCAACAAGCTGGTGCTGTTCCGGATTCGCCGGGACGCCAAGGACCTGCCAGACTATGCCCAGCTGGAAGATTTGTACGGGAAAATTTATGAGGATATTGGAGAGGGGAACATTCTCTCTGCCTATGCGTTGGAACGCCACGGCCTGGCGGAGGCCCTGGCCAAGATGGCCTTCGGCAATCAGCTGGGCGTGACGGTGGCAGACACCGTGTCCAGAGAGGAATTCTTTGGCGCCGGCTGGGGCAACCTGGTGGCAGAGGTGCCGGCCAACCGGATCGCGGCTCTGCGGGCGGAAGGCCAGGTCATCGGCGAGGTGACTTCGGACGGCCGTTTCACCTACGGGGATGCCTCTCTGACCATGGAGGAGGCCCTGGCCGCCTGGACCGGTACGCTGGATTCGGTGTATCCGGCTCAGGCAGCCTCCACCGCCGAGCCGGCGGAGCGGCCTTTGTACAGCAAAGGCTCCGTGGCCATTTGTACCCACAAGCTGGCCCAGCCCACGGTGTTTATTCCCGTGTTCCCGGGAACCAATTGTGAGGTGGACAGCCAGAAGGCTATGGAGGCGGTGGGAGCCAAAACCATCGTCCAGGTGATGCGGAACCTGACGGAGACGGATATCCGGGATTCGGTGGAAGCTTTCTCCAAGGGGATTGACCAGGCCCAGATTATCTTCTTCCCCGGCGGCTTTTCCGCAGGAGATGAGCCGGACGGTTCGGCCAAGTTCTTTGCCACGGCCTTCCGGAACGCCAAGATCAAGGAGGCGGTGGAGAAGCTGCTTCAGGAGCGGGAC
>CAZSAF010000314.1:0-2091 GCA_964604605.1 uncultured Lachnospiraceae bacterium | reverse complement strand
GAAGCTCGATCTCCGAGAAGTCCGCCGCATAGTGGATCTGGACGGCGGCTTCGCCGTCGGCCTTATCTGTCCACTCGGCTGTTTGTAGAAGGCTTGTAGTGTAGTAAATGTCTTCACTATCAAGCTCGGCTTCTTGATAGTTCTTTTGAGTAGAATCTTCCTTGTAGGTATCGTTTAGATAGGAAGTTGGTGTATACCCTTCAGTACTAAATTCTGCCCCTGTACCTCTTACCCCTGTACTACCAATAGCATCGGCAGCCGAAACTTGCAAAACCGCCCCAAAAAAAGAGGAGAAGAGAATAATCCCTGACAAGAAGAACAACAACGAACTTCGAAATAACTTTTTCATCTTTTTATTATTCCTCCTAATTGTAGTAATAGATTTACATTCAAAGAAACGATAGCCAACCGTGTTTTTTTTGCATCGTTGCCTAAGCTGTTAAAATGAGAGTGTCTTGCCCTTTTTACCTCCTCCTGCGTCTGCAAATTTCTTTGATTCCTTATCAAGCCTTCATCCATTCCCGCACCGTCTCATCCGGCTCCACCTCCCGGCGGTCCTGGCTGCCGGGGTTCTTCACAAACAGAATCCGGGTGCCGGGCGCGTGCTTCCAGGCGAAACGGGTCATAGGCGGAATCACAAAAAAGGAGCCGGCCTCCAGCACATACTCCTTCTGCTCCTCCACCACCCACACCTTGCAAGCGCCCTGAAGCACATATTTGTACTCCGTGGCGCTGAGATGGTAATGGGGCGGGATGGCGGTAAATTCCTCATACCGGTTAATCCCCACCTCCAGGTTGTCATCCGGAATCAACGGCGGCACCTGCCGGCTCTTGGCATTCCCACATAAAAAGACACTGCCCGCCTTCTGCAATGCTTCCTCCAACGTCTTTCCCTGTATCACTTTCATCTTCCGCTTCCTCCCTTACAAATCCAACACAAAAAGCCCATCCCATCAGCGGGAGGGCTGTTCCTCTGTTCCATAAAGTTCTTCCTGGAGCCGTTCAATGGTCTCCTCCCACTCCGGCACCAGCATCTCTCCCCGGAAATAGTACAGGCCATCATAAGGCACCCGGTCGGTGACCAGCTCGTAGGAGAGGATCTCCGGCAAATCCGCCAGCAGGGTCAGCACCGTCCCCTGGCTCATGTTGTGGGTCAGAAGAGGCAGGATCTCCTCCGCCAGGCTGTTCAGCTGGGACAGGCTCATCTGCCGGGCCTGTTGGAACAGCGCCGTCATCACCGTGCGCTGCCGTTCCGTTCTCCGGTAATCGGAATTGCCGATATTCCGGATCCGGGCATATCCCACCGCCTGGGCCCCGTTCAAATGGTAGGTGCCGGCACCGTCAATCTCTGCGGCGTCCGCCCCGTAGGAGCCACGGGCCAGCTGCCGCGCCTCCGCCGAATTCAGCTCCACATCCACCCCGCCCAGCAGATCCACAATCTCCGCCGTATTGGTAAAATCTGCCGAGGCATACTGGTCAATGTGCAGGCGGTAGTTTTCCTCAATGGTCTCCACCAGCAGCGGGCCGCCGCCCACCGCATACGCGTAATTCAGCTTATGGCCGCCCCGGTCGCCCACCACCGCATAGCTGTCCCGCATGAAGGAAACCAGATGGATCTGCTCTGTCCGCTTGTTAATAGAAACCAGCATCATCACATCCGAATTGCCATACCAGCTGGTATCCCGCCGGTCGGAGCCGATGAGCAGGATGTTGAACACATCCTCCTGGGCTGCCTGGGCCTTCTCCAGCTCCTCTTCCTGCTCCTGGGGGCTCAGGTCCGTGCCCAAGTCATTGCGAATCTCCTCCGGCAACTCCTCCTCCGGCACCTGGGGCACATCCGCGTCCCGGAGATAGTTGGTCTGGTCATAATAATGGCGGAACAGGACAAACAAGCCTGCCGCCGCCAGCACAATCAGCAGGATCACACCCACCAGGATGCCCCGAAGGATCGGATGCTTTTTCTTCCCGGAGGGGGAAGGCTGTTCCTTATGAAGTTGTTCTTCTTTCGGTTCTTCCATTGTATATCACTCCCTTTACAGCCAAAAAAATTCTCCAGCGGGGGTTATGATCCGCTGGAGAAGGTTCTGTTTT
>CAZSAF010000313.1:0-2099 GCA_964604605.1 uncultured Lachnospiraceae bacterium | reverse complement strand
ACCATGCTGTCTCCTCCTTGAGTTTAATAGTGATAGGTTTATTATAGTACAGATTCTACAAAAGTACAAGCAAATCTTTACCAATCCGGCGCCTCATCCCGCCGCTGGAGCCCCACGTTGAGCACCACGCCCATTCCCATGAAAATACTGAGCAGGGAGCTGACGCCGGCGCTGATAAAGGGCAGCGGAAGGCCGGTGTTGGGCAGCAGCCCGGTGGCCACGCCCACATTGACAAAGGTCTGAAAGGCCAGCTGGGCGGCAATGCCGGTGCAGATGAGGCGGCCGGCCAGGTCCTTGGCCCGGGAGGCCATCCGCAGGCATTCAAAGGCCAGCAGGGCCAGAAGTCCAATAACCAGGATACTGCCAATAAAGCCCAGCTCCTCTCCGATCACCGCAAAGATAAAGTCACAGTTCTCCTCTGAAAGGAAATTCCCGTTTTTCACCGACTCAAAGCTGGTGGTGTTCAGCCCTTTTCCGTAGAGCTGCCCGGAGGCGATGGCCAGCACCGAATTGTCTTGCTGGGTGGTCAGCCCGGTGGATTCGTACTGATCTGGATACAGCCAGGAAAGGATCCGGTTGATCTGATAGCCGTTGATCAGCGTCTGCCCCGGCTGCATGGCAATATACAGTACAATGCCGGCCAGGGGGACCAGCAGGGCCAGAGAGCCCAAAATCCATTTGTAGCTGATCTTAGCGGTATAAATCAGGGCCAGGAACAGGAACACAACCACCAGGGTGGTGGACAGATTGGGCTCCTCGTAGATCAGGATGGTCGGAATAGCCAGCAGCGCAAGGCTGCCCAGCACCACCAGCGGATGGCTGATCCGCTCCTGGTTCTTCCAGAAAAACCAGGCGAAAAAGAGAATCAGCCCAATTTTGGCAAACTCGGAAGGCTGAATCTGGATGCCGGCAATGGAAATCCAGCGCACCGCATTGTTGACCTCCACGCCTACGCCTGGAATAAAAATGATGCCCAGAATGGCCAGCACGCCCAGGTAAATCAGCGGTGCCAGGTTCAGCAGCACATGGTAATCAATCAACGCCAGAATCAACATGGCCACGGTTCCCACACCAATTCCCAGCAGCTGCTTCATGATGGTGGAGGAACGGGTCGGATCGTTGACCATGGCGCTGTTCAGCACCAGAATGCCAATGACGCACAGGGCCGCAATAATCAACAAAATCCGGAAATTCATTTTTTTCAGTTTGTAATCCTGAAGACGAAACATAATTCTCCCTCGTATCTATCTTCTGCCAAACAGCCTTTCCCAGAATCCCATGGGCTCGTCAAATTCCAGGAAGGGAACCTGCTCCCCCAGAATCCGGCGTACAATATTTTCGTAAGCCTGGCCTGCTGCGCTGCCGCTCTCCAGCAAGGGGACTCCCTGGTTGGTGGCCAGGATCACCTGTTCATCATCCGGGATCACCCCGATCAGGGGAACCCCCAGCAAGTCCACAATGTCCTCGGCGGACATCATATCCCCCCGCCGGACCATATCCGGCCGCAGCCGGTTGATGATCAGATGGTTCCGGTGGATTCCGCCGGCCTCCAGCAGGTCCAGAATCCGGTCGGCGTCCCGGATGGCGGAAACCTCCGGGGTGGTGACAATCAGTGCCCGGTCTGCGGCGGCAATGGCGTTCTGGAAGCCCCGCTCAATGCCGGCAGGGCAGTCCAGGATCACGTAATCGTAATCCTGCTTCAGCTCGTCCACCAGCTTGATCATCTGCTCCGGCGTCACCGCCGGCTTGTCCCGGGTCTGGGCAGAGGGAAGCAGATACAGCCCCGGCGTCTGCCGATCCTTGATCAGCGCCTGGTTCAGGCGGCAGCTCCCCTCCACCACGTCCACCAGATTGTAGACAATCCGGTTCTCCAGGCCCAGCACCACGTCCAGGTTGCGCAGGCCAATATCGGTATCGATCATCACAACGGATTTTTCTCTCTTGGCTAAGCCGGTACCTATGCTGGCAGAGGAAGTGGTCTTCCCTACACCGCCTTTTCCTGAGGTAATGACAATTACTTCGCTCATATTCTTACCTCCACTTGAATTTTCCTCTATGATGATCACCGCAACGGGTGTTAATCGCTGACCTCCACATCG
>CAZSAF010000312.1:0-2124 GCA_964604605.1 uncultured Lachnospiraceae bacterium | reverse complement strand
TTAAGAAAAATTTATGAAAAAAACGGGGGATAGCACTTGATTATTTCCCGGAAATAAAATATAGTATAAAATACGAGTAAGAAATACGGTAAGAGAACCATGTGGCAAGGAGGATATGGAATTGCTGGAAATAAAAATTAACGAGTCCGAGAGCGCAGCAAAGATCATAGTGGTAGGTGTTGGCGGCGCCGGAAACAACGCGGTGAATCGGATGGTCGATGCAAATATTGAAGGCGTAGAATTTATCGGGATCAATACGGACAGACAAGCCCTGCAGATGTGCAAAGCACCCACGGCCATCCAGATCGGGGAAAAACTGACCAAGGGACTGGGCGCCGGCGCACAGCCGGAGATCGGCATGAAGGCGGCCGAGGAGAGCGAGGAGGAGCTGGCTTCCGCCATGAAGGGCGCGGACATGGTGTTCGTCACCTGCGGTATGGGCGGCGGTACCGGCACCGGCGCGGCACCGGTGATTGCCCGGATTGCCAAGGATATGGGGATTCTGACGGTGGGCGTGGTGACCAAGCCCTTCCGTTTTGAGGCCAAGGTTCGGATGCGCAATGCTCTGGAAGGCATTGAGAACCTGAAGGACAATGTGGACACGCTGATTGTCATTCCCAATGACAAGTTGCTGGAGATTGTGGACCGGCGCACCACCATGCCGGAGGCGCTGAAGAAGGCGGACGAGGTGCTGCAGCAGGCGGTCCAGGGTATTACGGATCTGATCAATGTGCCGGGCCTCATCAACCTGGATTTTGCGGATGTACAGACGGTGATGACGGACAAGGGCATTGCCCATATCGGCATCGGCAAGGCCAAGGGTGACGACAAGGCCATTGAGGCGGTGAAGCAGGCGGTTTCCAGCCCGCTGCTGGAGACTACCATCCAGGGCGCTACCCATGTGATCATCAACGTATCCGGCGATATCGGCCTGATGGAGGCCAACGAGGCGGCATCCTACGTGCAGGAGCTGGCCGGAGACGATGCCAATATCATCTTTGGTGCCATGTACGACGAGAACGTGCAGGACGAGGCTACCATCACGGTGATTGCCACCGGCCTGGTGGACAAGAAACTGGACAAGCCTTCCGGCAAGCCGGAGGCCAAGGCGCCGGCCAAGCCCACCTTTAAGGCCACGGCCCCGGTTATGAAGCCGCTGACCAAGCCGGAGGGGGAGGCAGCCGCCGCGGAGACCGAGGAGGAGCAGCCGGCAGCCCGAACCTTTATCCCCCGGAAGCCGGTGAAAAAGCCGGAGGCCACGGTGGAGGTCAAGAGTATCAACATTCCGGACTTCCTGAAGCGTTAAGCAGCAGATCGAGGAACAGGTAGCAGACAGGGCTGCGGTTCCGGCTGAGAGATCTCAGCCGGGCCGCGGCCCTTTTTTTGAGCGATACGCCCGGAGGGAAGGAATCTTCCCCTATCCGATTGCCGAAATCCCTGGATGAAAAAAGGCTCCCGGCCCTTTTTTTGACAAACTTTGCGGCGGTTTTCCGATACAATAATTCCATGCACTACACAGTATATTTGGATCTGCTGTTTCTCGTGAATTTCACCGTAGATCTGTGGATCCTGCTGCTGGAGAAAAAGCTGCTGGGGTTTCGGGCCAGCGGCCAGCGGCTGACTATGGGAGCCGCCGTGGGAGGCGCCTGGGTCTGTTTCCTGGTTTTGGTTCCCCTGCCGCCCTTCTGGGAGCAGGCGCTTTCCTTTCTGGCAGTGGCAGGGGTCATCCAGTGGGTGGCATTTTCGGTACATAGCGCGAAAACCCTGGCGAAAACCGCCGTGGTTTTCTATTTTTTCGCCTTTTTGTTCGGCGGTATCTTCTCCGCGGTGGCGGAGCGTACCGGGGGGATTCCGGCCTCCCTGCTGCTGCCGGCCGTGACCGTGGATGAGATGCGGCTGGGGGAACGGGTGCTTCCCTGGCCGGTGATCGCCTTCTCCAGATATCCTGTGAGTGGAAACAACCGGTATCAAATTATTATTCATTCACAGGAGGCTTTGCCATGAACGTAGAAAACGCAGCACAGAAATATCCCGTTTCCTTTTCCCTTCTCTCCAGCTTCCGCCGTTTTTTCCTCCAGTCCCAGGGGGAGGTCCACTACATTGGGGGAAGCGACATCCTGCCGG
>CAZSAF010000311.1:0-2134 GCA_964604605.1 uncultured Lachnospiraceae bacterium | reverse complement strand
TCCCGTATCCGTGGGCTGATGGCCAAAGCCCAGGGAAAAAGCGGAATTCTGGTCATTTTGTTGCTCTGCGCCTTTACGGCCCTGCTGACCCAGCTGATGGGGATGACGGCAGTTATGGCAATCATGCTTTTGTTTGTCCAGACGCTGCAGGATGATGACTCCACCGGTATTTCCCAATCCCGTATGTATTTCCTGTGCTGTGCTATGATCTGCACCTGGTTTGGACGTTTCCCCATTGGAATGGGCGCGGCTCTTCCTCTGACTACCAATGCTTACTATGAAGGGCTGGTAGGAGGGGATACCAGCCAGCTGCTGGGGATCTTTGATTTCATGAAAGTAGGCCTGCTGCCCTCCATCGTTGGTACCATCTACTGTCTGTTTGCCTGGCGTATGATCCCCAAGCAGGAGCTAAATGCAGGGGCGGTTGACCTTGGCGCAGCCGGAAAGCAGGGAAATCAGCCGGCCATGAAAAAGAACCATGAGATCATGGTGTACTTGGGCTTTTTAGCTACCCTGGTTTCCTTCTTCCTCTCCAATCAGCTGGGAAGCTACATTTACGTAATTCCCGCTGTGGTGATCATTGTGTTCATCTTCTCCGGTGTTATGTCCAGCCGGGAAGCCATTGCAGGCCTGACTGGCGATATGGTCTGGATGGTAGCCGGTATGCTGGTATTCTCCACGGCCCTGAGCCAGTCCGGTGCCGGCGAGTACATTGGAAACCTGGTGCTGAACCTCCTGGGAAGCAACCCCAGCGGCCTGACCGTGACCATCGTGTTTACAGTGGTGTCAACGGTAATGACCACCTTTATGTCCAATAATGGCACCGTTGCCATTCTGACCCCCATTGCAGCCAGCACGGCTGTTGCCGGCGGCATGGATCCTCGGGCGGTGGTATCACTGGTTTCCATGGCCTCCTGCCTGGCCATCAGTTTCCCCACCGGCTGCTCCGCCGCTACCATTGCCTATGCGGTGGGTGGATTTAACCCGATTAAAATGTTAAAATTCAATTTGCCTTACGTTTTGACTATGATGGTCTCCCTGATCATCAGCGCCAATATCTTCTTCCCGGTATACGGGTGATTGGATTTGTAGGAGGAATTTACCATAGCTTTGACACAAGCAGATCTTGAACATTACAGAGAAGTGATTGACCGCACCAGCGGCCACAGAGGCGGTGAGCGGGTGATCCCGGAGGAGTACACTGCGTACCTGGATCAGGTAGAGCAAAGGGAGCTGACGCTGCCCCTGGAAGCCCCGGCATATCCGGTGCGGCTGGTTATCTCCACCGCCAAGGACAAGATGGACCAATGCCCCATCCATGTGAATATGCACGGCGGCGGCTTTGTGTATCCCCAGGATCACGATGATGACATGTACTGTGCCCATCTGGCGGCGGCCACCCATGGAATTGTGGTGGACATTGACTACGCCACTTCCTGGGAGCATCCCTTCCCCTGCGCTTTTGAGCAGAGTTATGCGGTGGTCAAATGGGTGTTTGAACAGTGTGAAGGCTGGGGCGGGGATCCCAAGCGGATCTCCATTGGAGGCAGCAGTGCCGGTGGGGCTCTGACCGCAGCCATCTCCATGCGTGCCGCCGCCACCAAGGATTTCGAACTTTGCCTCCAGATCCTGGATTACGCGGCCCTGGACAATTACCAGTCGGTGCTGCCTGGCGCCAACGAGCGGTCCAACGCTTTCTCCAAGCTGTATGCGGACGGGGATGACCGGGTCCTGCAGCTGCCCTTCTGCAGCCCTGCCTTTGCCACCGATGACATGCTGAAGAATCTGCCGCCAACGCTGATTATCAATGCCGGCCATTGCCCTTTTAAGAAGGACAATGAACAGTATGGCCTGCGCATGGCAGCTATGGGAACGGAAGTAACCATCAAATGCTTTATGGACAGCCCCCACGGCTTTACCGTCCGCATGGCCGGGGAGTGGCAGGAAGCGCAGGAATTGATCATTCGCGCCATTAACGAGGCCAGCCTGTAAAGGAGAGTGAGCGACATGCCTTTGACCGAACAACGCAAAAAAGAACTGTTTGAGGTGCTGGATCGCACTTCCCTGCGCCCCAAAAACGCGCCGGAACCGGTATATCCCCAGGAAATCCAGGATTTCCTGTTACGGTGTGAGG
>CAZSAF010000310.1:0-2152 GCA_964604605.1 uncultured Lachnospiraceae bacterium | reverse complement strand
ACCGACCTGCTGGTGGGCGTGGAGGAGACCAATCAGGATTATGCAGATTCCACCAAGTGCGACTATGCCTATGTATATCATGATACCTTCCAGGAATTGCCGGTGATCGGCAAGGACGGCGGTACTGCCCACGGCTTACCCGGAGGAGATCCTGAAGGTACATCCCGATGTGATTCTCACCTGCTTTGTGCAGGAGGCCGCTGAGCAGCTGCAGGAGGAGACAGGTATTCCTGTGGTCAGTATCCGCTGCCCCAGGGCCAATTTTGTGGATGAGGACTGGTATGCCGCCCTGCGCCTGACAGCGGAGCTGACCGGTACCGAGGAGCGCTGTGAGGAGCTGCTGGGCTATATGGATGCGTGCAAAAGCGATTTGAAGGGGCGATCCTCCGCTGTGGCGGATCCGGATAAGCCCACGGTTTATGCCGGTGCGGTTACCTTCTCCGGCGGCCATGGCTTTGCCGGCACTTACGCCAACTTTGGCCCATTCCTGGCACTCGGTGCCAGGAACGTGGCGGCCGAGACCGGGGAAGAGGTAGCCTTTGAGGTGGATTTGGAAAAGGTGCTGGTCTGGGATCCGGATGTGATCTTTCTGGATCCGGGGAACATAAACCTGGTCAACGATGAGTATCGGTCCAATCCGGCGTACTTTCACTCCCTGACAGCGGTCCGGAAGGGAGAGGCGTATACCATGCACTCCTTCAACAACTACTCCACCAACATTACCTATTGCCTTATGAATGCCTATCATGCTGGCAAGGTGCTATATCCGGATCCCTTTGCCGATGTGGATCTGGAGGCCAAGAGCCAAGAAATCATGACCGAATTCCTGGGCATTGTCTTCCTTTCCATCTCCACAGGATCCTCTGGCCTGACAGCCGGGGAAACCTTTGCGGCTCTGCTGGGCAGGGGCACCCAGCAGAGCCATGCGGTTGTGCGGAACATTCGGATGCCCCGCATTGCCACAGGCATGGTGGTGGGAGCTGCCCTGGCCTTGGCCGGATGTGTGATGCAGAATGTACTGCGGAATCCCCTGGCATCCGCTTCCACCCTGGGCGTCTCCCAGGGAGCCTCCTTTGGGGCGGCAGTTGCCATTGTCTGCTTGGACGCCGGAACCCAGGTGAATGCCAGCCATTCCGCCGTTGCGGTCTCCATTGCCAATCCCTATCTGGTGACGCTGTGCGCTTTTGCAGGCGGTTTTCTGACGACGGCGGTTATCCTTGGCCTCTCCCGGGTGGCCAAGGTAACACCGGCGACAATGGTACTGGCCGGCGTGGCGCTTAGCTCCCTCTTTAGCGGCGGAACCACAATGGTCCAGTACTTCGCCGATGATGTAAAGGTAGCCTCGGTGGTTTACTGGACCTTTGGCGATTTGGGCCGCGCCAACTGGCGGGAGATTGGGCTGATTTTCAGCATTACTGCGGGCTCTATGCTATTTTTCCTGGCCAACCGATGGAACTTCAACGCCTTGGAAAGCGGCACGGAGACCGCCAAAAGCCTGGGGGTACCGGTGGACCGCCTGATTTTGGCCAGCATGACCTTGTGTTCTCTGATGGCGGCCGTTTCCACCGTCTTTGTAGGCTGTATCAGCTTTATCGGGCTGATTGCACCCCATATCGTGCGAAGATTTGTGGGAAATGACCATCGCTTCCTGATTCCAGCCTCTGCCCTGACAGCGCCGTGATTCTGGTGTTGTCGGAATGGGTGTCGCGGACAATTGTGGCTCCCAGCATTCTTCCCATTGGAGCGTTGACCTCTTTTCTCGGCGCTCCTATGTTCCTGTATATGATTTTCAGGAGGAGGGACGTCAAATGATTGAAGTGAAACATATTGCTTTTTCCTATGGCAAGCCCCCTGTTCTGAGAGATATTTCTTTTGATGCCGCCCCCGGAGACTGTGTGGGCATTCTTGGCAATAACGGTGTGGGCAAATCTACCCTTATTACTTGCTTGAATGGAATCCGCAGGCCGGACAGGGGAACCATCCGCGTGGATGGCAAAAATGTCTGGGAGATGAGCAGAGGGGAGAGGGCAAGAACCATCGCCTATGTGGCCCAGAAAAATGAGCTGGGCCGGACAACGGTATACGATGCCGTTTTGCTGGGAAGAAAGCCCTATATGGGATGGGGAATGACCAGCAGGGACTATGGCCCGGG
>CAZSAF010000309.1:0-2173 GCA_964604605.1 uncultured Lachnospiraceae bacterium | reverse complement strand
GGGTATCGTCCACCTGGCTGGCCGGCACCATGTGGTCATAGATCAGCACCACCTTATCCGGATCCCACAGTTTGGTGAAACCCATCTCCTCAAATTTATCCGCCACAAAGGGGATGAAAATGTCGTGGATCATCACCCGGTCCGCCTGGACCGTCACAATCTCCCCGGCGCTTACCTCCCGGCCGATATTACGGCCGATAATCTTCTCAATGATCGTCTTTCCCATGTCCGCCTCCTACTCCAGTCCGTTCCGCTTCCGCATGGCTGCCACCAGGCCGCCGGCCTCCAGAATGTCCAGCAGGTTCTGGGGCAGCGCCGCCACCGGGTACTCGGTCCCCTGATAGGTCAGGGCCCGCCCCGGCTCCACCTGGATGGTATCCCCTTCCCGCACCACATCCTGGATGCCGCTGTTTTCCATCAGCAGCAGCCCGTTGTTGGTGGCGTTGCGGAAGAAGATCCGGGCAAAGGATTTGGCGATGACGCAGCGGACCCCCAGGGCCTTGATCACCTCCGGGGCCTGCTCCCGGGAGGAGCCACAGCCAAAGTTCTTGCCTGCCACAATCACGTCCCCCGGCTGAATCTGCGCCGCCAGCTCCGGCCGCAGGGGCGAGAAGGCGTAGGGTTTCATGTCGTCAATGGTCTTCAGGGCCAGGTACTCGGTGGGGATGATGATGTCCGTGTCAATGTCGTCCCCCAGCACCCAGACCTTTGCGGTAAA
Organism: uncultured Lachnospiraceae bacterium; assembly: GCA_964604605.1. Lineage (GTDB taxonomy): Bacteria > Bacillota > Clostridia > Lachnospirales > Lachnospiraceae > Pseudolachnospira. Next base: position 1,455 of record CAZSAF010000309.1, on the reverse strand, counting down.
TGCTTCGCTCATGGTGTCCCTCCTTATAGCCGGTCCGCGGTGGTAATCTCCCCGGCAATGGCCGAGGCGGTGACGGTGGCGGCGGAGGCCAGATACACCTGGCCGGTGGGGCTGCCGGCCCGCCCCTTAAAGTTACGGGTGCCGGTGCTGATCAGCACCTCCCCGTCTCCAATGACCCCCTGGCAGCTGCCCCAGCAGACGCTGCAGTTGGCGTTCATCACAATGGCCCCGGCCTCCATGAACACGTCCAACAGGCCCTCGGCCATGGCATCCCGGTACACCTCATTGCTGGCCGGAACCACCAGGAATCGCACGTGGGGATGGACCTTCCGGCCTTTCAGCAGCGCCGCGCCCACCCGCAGGTCCTCCAGGCGGCCGTTGTTGCAGGAGCCCAGGAAAGCCTCGTCAATCTTGGTGCCGTAAACCTCCCGGGCCGGCACCACATTGTCCACAAAATGGGGTTTGGCCACAATGGGCTCAATCTCCCCCAGATCCACCGTATACTCGGCGGCAAACACCGCGTCCGGGTCGCTGGCGTACAGGGCCTTGGGCTCCCGGCCCCGGGCCTTCAGGCAGTCCAGCGCCACGTCATCCACCTCCATCAGGGCGGTCTTGGCCCCTGCCTCCACGCACAGGTTGCAGATGGCAATCCGGTCGCCCAGGGTCAGGGTTTTCAGGCCGTCCCCCACAAACTCCATGGCCTTGTAGTTGGCACCGTTGGCCCCAATGCGGCCGATGATAGTGAGGATCACATCCCGGGCGTAGACGCCCTCCCGCAGCTTGCCGGTCAGGTTGAAGCGCAGAGTCTCCGGCACCATCAGCCAGGATTTGCCGGTGACCATGGCGTACAGATAATCCGTGCAGCCCACGCCGGTGCCAAAGGCACCCAGAGCCCCGTAGGCGCAGGTGTGGCTGTCCGCCCCAAAAATCAGCTCGCCGGGGCGCACGTAATTCTCCATCATAATCTGGTGACAGACGCCCTTGCCCTCCCAGAAGGCAATGCCGTGCTCTTTAGCAAAATCCCGCATTTTTTTCTGGGAAGCCGCCGTCTTCACGCTGTCTGCCGGCACGTTGTGGTCCACAATCCACACCAGCTTGCTCACATCCGCAATCCGGGGATGCTTCAGCTTCTGGTTGTACATATCAATGGTCAGGTGGGTGGTGCCGTCGTTGCTCATCATCCGGTCCAGCTCCACCGTGTGAATCTCCCCGGCGTGGGCCTCCGGAACCCTGGCCGCCGCCGCAATAATCTTTTCCGCAATGGTCATGCCCATCTCTTATTCCTCCTCCTGGTTCAGGGACGCATCCCGATTCAGGGACGCGATGAGTCCCCCTTGATTCAGAATCTCCTGCATCTTCTCCGGAAGCCGGGTGCAGGTGTACGTCTTTCCGTTGGCCGTCACCGTGCCTGCCTGCATGTCCAGGGTCATCTCCTGGCCGGTTTCCACCTCATCT
>CAZSAF010000308.1:652-2192 GCA_964604605.1 uncultured Lachnospiraceae bacterium | reverse complement strand
CGTGTGCTCCTGTTCAACTCACAGACCATCGCCGCCATCGCAGGCTTTATCATTATGGCGCTTTTTATGATCTACAACAAAAAGGCCGACAAGAAGTGGATCCGTGAGTGGGCATTTTGTATTTCCATGTTCCTTGGCATGGCAATTTCCGTTGTATTTTAACTGTTTGTGGAGGTAAGCATATGGAAGACAATACCATTTACTACGAGAAAGAGTTTATCCCGTCCATCGTCCGCTGGGGCAGAGGGCTTAACCTGCTGGGCGTCGCGTTTGCATTCCTGCCCGTTGTGGTATGTACCGTCGTATTCAACGTTTGGCCGGGGTATGGCCCCATTCTCGCCGGCTTTATCATGCAGGCCAGTGTTAGTGGCGTATTTTGGTTTGTAGAACCCATTTCCTACTTCCCCGTGCTGGGCATCCCGGGCACCTATATGTCCTTCCTGTCCGGCAACATCGGCAACCTGCGACTACCGGCCAGCGTGGCCGCCCAGGAGGCGGCCGGTGTGGATCCCGGTACGGATAAGGGCAATGTCATCTCCACACTGGGTATCGCCGTGTCCATTATCGTCAATGTCCTGTTTCTCACTGTGGGAGTCATCTTGGGCGAGCCCGTCCTCAGCCTGCTGCCCGACGGTGTGACTTCAGCCCTGAACAACCTGCTGCCCGCCCTGTTTGGCGCTATGCTGGCTCAACAGTTCGTACCCAACCCCAAGATCGGCACAGTGGCTGTCATCCTGGCCGGCGGTATGCTGCTGCTCAACAAGTACGGATTCCTCTCCTTCCTGCCCGGCACACCAACCTATGCGGTCATCATCGTAGCCGTTTTTGGCAGCATCCTCATCGGGCGGAAAATCAAAGAGGCCGAGATGCGCAAGGCAAACCAGGGCTAACGGCCGACACACTTTCTATAATATTGAAGTGGTTCCAGGTTCCAGCCATGGCCGGAATCCCTTGTTATTACTGTGTTTTTCGTATTTTGCTCATGGCTGAGAAATTTAAGGAGGATTCCCGAAATGGGCAAGAAGGAAGTAATCAAGCAGATAGAGGCCCAGCGCACAGACCTGTTCGAGATGGCAGATACTATCTGGGGCTACGCTGAAACGGCAATGGAAGAAATCCGCAGCAGCCAGCTGCAAAGGGACTACCTGGAGCAGCAGGGGTTCCGTATCCGTGAGATTCCGGACATGCCTACCTCATTTATCGCCGAGGCGGGCAGCGGCGCCCCCATCATTGGTATTTTGGGCGAGTACGACGCCCTTCCCTCCCTGTCCCAGAAGGTGCAGTCCACGCCTGAGCCCTGCCCCTCCCACCCCGATGCGGGGCATGGCTGCGGTCACAACCTGCTGGGGACGGGCAGCTTGGGCGCGGCGGTGGCCATCAAGCGCCAGCTGGAGGCCGAGGGGATCCTTGGCACCATCCGCTACTATGGGTGCGCGGCCGAGGAAACCTTGTCCGGAAAGCCAATGATCGCCCGGAGCGGGGCTTTCCACGATCTGGACGCCGCCCTCTCTTGGCACTCCGCCTTTCACAATGCCGTATG
>CAZSAF010000308.1:0-642 GCA_964604605.1 uncultured Lachnospiraceae bacterium | reverse complement strand
TGGCGCTGAACTCCATGAAGTTCCGTTTCCGGGGCAAGCCCGCCCATGCCGCCCTCAAGCCGGAGGCGGGGCGCAGCGCACTGGATGCGGTGGAGCTGATGAATGTGGCCGCCAATTACCTGCGTGAGCATGTGCCCGATAGCGTCCGGATGCACTACTGCATTACCAATGGCGGGACGGTCCCCAATGTGGTGCCCGACGACGCGGAGGTATGGTATATGGTGCGCGCCCCGCGCCGCAGCGAAGTGCGCGATGTGGTCAAGCGCCTAGTAGACATCTCCAAGGGCGCGGCTCTGATGACGGGAACCAGTGTGAGCCATGTGCTTCTGGGCGGCTGCTACGATGTCATCCCCAACCGGGTGATCTGCGATCTGCTCAATGAGAATATACATCAGGTAGGCCCCCCCGATTTTGATGATGCCGACAAGGCATTTGCCAGGGAGTTCCGACCCTATATCGGGAAGGAGGAGAAGCGGGCGGCGATTGCCAGCTACCGGGCTCCCGAGTACCTGATGGACGAGGATCTGTGCTGCACGGTGGACGAGCCCCTGGACTACGGAACCTGCATCGCCGGATCCACCGATGTAGGGGACGTAAGCTACATCACCCCCTTTGCCCAGCTGACAGCGGCGTGTTGGCCGG
>CAZSAF010000307.1:0-2195 GCA_964604605.1 uncultured Lachnospiraceae bacterium | reverse complement strand
ACTCCCTGGCCTCCAACATCCAGCTGGTGTACAACAACGCCAAGCTGGCCGCTGCTGCCGCCGCGGAGCTCAGCAAACTCGCCAAAAACTGAATTGGACTGACCGGCCGGGGCTCCCGATGGTCAGTTTGTAGACAAAGTTGGTGCTGGAATCAGATTCCAGCACCATTTTTGTAATTATAGTCAACTTTATATAGACAGAGAGAGGTTACAATACCACCGGAGCAAGGGCGAGGCATTTGAGCTTTTTCCCCGAGGGGCTGTTTTGCAGTTACCAGGTTGGCCGGAAGACTGCTACTTCATCCATTCTGGGGATAGAGACACTGGCTCCGGCTCTGCTGATGGCGATGGCGGAGGCCCTGGTAGCCCTTTCCAGGCACTCCTCCACCCCCATCCCCTGGAGGGTACAGGCCAGGAAATAGCCGCAGAAGGTGTCTCCCGCCCCCGTTGTGTCAACCACATGAACTTTGCAGGCGGGGCAGCTCAGGCTTTTTGCCTGTCCGGCATAGAGCACACCACGCTCCCCAACGGTGAGCACCACTTCCGCCTGAGGATATTTCTCTACAAGGGCTTGGAGCACTTGACTGTCCGATGCCCCCTGGAGTCCGGTCAGTTGGGCTCCCTCTACTTCATTCAGAATCAGCCAGGTGACATATTCCATGGGATAAGTCAACAGCAACTCATCTGCTGGAGAAGGATTAAAGGCAATTCTAAAGCCCCGGCTGTAGGCCTGCTCCATCACATAGGGTACCAGGGAGGTCTCATTCTGCATCAGAACAATGTCCTCCGGATCACAGGAAGCCAGCACCCCATCCACATAGTCACGGGTCAGTTCCTGGTTGGCGCCCCCCAGCACAATGATGCAGTTTTGTCCTGTGGAGTCTACCTGAATCACCGCATGTCCTGTGGCAGTTTCGCTGTGCAGCACCTGGGACGCATCTACTCCGCTTTCCGACAGGGTATCCAGCAGCATCCCGCCGTCCGCACCCACCGCCCCGGCGTGGATTACCTGAACCCCTGCCCGGGCAGCAGCAATGGACTGGTTCAGCCCTTTTCCTCCGGCAAAGCACTGATAATTCCTCGCCAGAATGGTCTCCCCCGGGCGAACAAAATGGGGAACCTGATATACCCTGTCGATATTCAGCGACCCAAAATTCACAAGTTTCATATGGTACTCCTTTCCCCTGCGTTAACAGATATGTTGAAAAATACACGCTTTCAGGGCAGCGGCATTCAGTTTCTGACAGATGCGCACATTGGGAGCTTTTCCCAGCCGTCCGTACAGATCTGCCGCGATGGCTCCATAGGCCATATCCTTGCTGGTGGTGACCCGGGCATAAGCTGCGATACTCTCCTCCACCAGCTCCGGACACAGGGCCACCGCCATGGCCACAGGGTCGGCAAAATCAATAGACTCCACCCCAAACCGGCGCTTGTTCAGGGAGACCAGGGTGTGGTTGATTCCCAGGCAGAACCGGGTGAGCTCTGTACCCTCTTGGCACATTTGGGCTACCTCCGGCATGGTGAACAGGTAGTCGTGAATGCACATGTCCCAACCTACCAGCAGAATTTTTGTCCCCGCCAGGCGCAACACTATGTCCAGTGCCTCCGGATCCATATAGGCGTTGCCTTCCGCCATGGGACTGGCATTGCCAAACCAGGCGCCGGTTCCCATCATCATACAGATACTCTTGAGTTTGGACAGGGTATCCGGCGATTTGAGGGCGACCCAGGCAAGATTGGTGACCGGCCCCAGAGTTACCAGCTCCAGCTGGCCGGGATTTTCTTCGATGTAACGAATGAGAAAATCCACCCCGTGCTCCTTCTGGGGCAGCAGTGCCGAAGGGGTCAGGTTCAGATCGCCCAATCCGTCCATGCCGTGGGGGCCCTGGGTGGAACTGGGTACCGGATCCCGGAGCGCCGGCATACTCAGGCCCTGGTATACCGGAGGACAATAGGTGCCCGCCATTTCCACCGCCTTCAGGCAGTTTCGTGTGGCCTGCTCCACTCCTACGTTGCCGCACACAGTTGTAATGCCCTCGACTGTTACCGATGGATCCCGCAGGGCCATGATGATGGCCACGGCATCATCCGTTCCCGTGTCTGTGTCAATTAAAAATCTCCTCATGGATGCTGCTCCTTTGTTCTTTCGGTATCGCTCCGCCCGTTACATGGCTGTTATGGCGAATCCGCTCA
>CAZSAF010000306.1:0-2224 GCA_964604605.1 uncultured Lachnospiraceae bacterium | reverse complement strand
GCTCGTTTCTTCTATTTACTTGCAGGTATTACTATACACGATTTTGTGCGGTTTGGCAAGTTCTTTCTCATTTATAATAATGCTTTGTGCTATTGTGACTCTTGCAATCACACTCACACGCAAAAAGTAGCGCCCTCGTTCTGGCAAGAATCGGCGCTACTTTAAGTTGATGCTCGCCGACGGCTAGGCTTCATCTAGTCAACGGCGCTCTTGACGCATCCCATTCCAGCTTAGATTACCGCCAGCAGCACAAAGTTCAGCACAAACAGCAGGGTGGCCACCCACAGAATGGGATGGATCTCCCCAGCCTGCTTTTTGCAGATCTTGGTGATGCAGTAGAAGATAAAACCCGCCGCAATGCCATAGGAAATGCTGTAGCAGAGGGCCATGAAGACACCGGCAAAGAAGGCCGGCACCGCCTCGTCAAAGTCCTCCCACTGGATCTCCTTGAAGGCGGACATCATCATAACACCTACCACCACCAGAGCCGGCGCCGTGGCCGCAAAGGGGATGGCGCTGACGAAAGTAGCCAGGAAGGCGCTGATGGCAAAGCAGATGGCTACCACCACGCTGGTGAGTCCGGTGCGTCCGCCTGCGCCGATGCCCGCAGCGCTCTCCACAAAGGTGGTGGTATTGGACGTGCCAAAAATGGCGCCGATGGAAGTGGCCGTAGCGTCCGCAAACAGCGCCTTGTCCAGTTTCGACTTAAATCCCGTGCTGGTCTCCATGGTTTTCTCATCTTCCTCACTGAAAATGCCGGTCCGGCGGCCGGTGCCAATGAAGGTGCCGATGGTATCAAAGGTATCCGAAAGGCTGAACGCAAAGATGGTTACCAGCACCAGCGGAATTTTCGCCGCGTCCGCAAACAGGGACGGCAGCCCCTCGCTGGTAAAGATGGCGCAGAAGGTGGTGGGCAGCTGGCTGCAGGCCTCCGTAAAGCTGACCGTATCCGCGGTGGTGGTGACCCCCATGGGAATGCCCAGCAGAGCCGTCACAATAATGCCAATGAGGATCGCCCCTTTTACCTTGCAGACCAGCAGCACAATGGTCAGGGCAAGACCAATGAGGAACAGCCAGAAAGCCGGTTTGTTCAGGGTAGCCAGCGCCGGTACGCCGGAGTCAAAGGAGATGATTCCCACGTTCAAAAGCCCCAGATAGGCCACAAAGATGCCAATGCCGCCGCCGATGGCGTTCTGCAGGCTCCGGGGAATGGCCTTGATGATGGATTTCCGCAGCTTGGTCACAGTGATGATGATGTTGATAATGCCGCACATGAACACCATGGACAGGGCCTGCTGCCAGGTAAACTCCAGGCCTAAGCACACGGTGTAGACAAAAAACGCGTTGAGCCCCATGCCCGGCGCCTGGGCGTAAGGCACATTGGCCACCAGGCCCATGACCAGGGTACCAATGATGGACGCAATAATCGTTGCCAGGAAGACCGCTCCCCACTCCATACCGGACTGGCTCAGAATGGACGGGTTCACGGCGATAATGTAAGCCATGGCAAAAAAGGTGGTTAAGCCTGCCATGACTTCTCTTCCCGTGGTGGTTCCGCTTTCCTTCAGTTTAAAAAATTTCTCCATAGGTACATTCCTCCTTTATCACATAGTCAGTATAAAGGGTGTGGATTCGGTTGTCAATTCTTTTGTTTTACAGATAAAAAAAGTTTTCGGCAAGACAAAAAAAGAGTTGCCGCAAAACAGGTTTTCCCTGTCTCACGGCAACTCTCTGCCTCAAATCCACTTTTCACGCAGCCGGATTTATACCAGCTCCAGCACGACCTCCATGGCCGCATCACCGCGGCGGGGTCCGATCTTCACGATCCGGGTATAACCGCCCTGACGGTTCACATACTTGGGAGCGATCTCGTTGAACAGCTTAGCCGGAAGATCCACTTCCTTGGTGTTCTTCTTGCGGCCAGCCAGCTCCTTGGGACGCTCGGTGACCGGATACAGCACCTTCAGCATCTGACGGCGGGCGTGCAGACGGCTGGGCCTATCCTTGGTGATGGTCTTCTCCTGGGTCTCAAAAACCGTTACCTTCTTGCCGTTCACCACTTCTTTGACACGCTTTCCGTCCTTGTCCTTCTGGGCAACCTTGGCGGTCACGGTGACGGTCTCAAAATTGTCTTTTTCCTTCACGGCCAGGGCAATCAGGCCCTCCGCAATCTTGCGGACTTCCTTGGCTCTGGCTTCCGTGGTCACAATCTTGCCGTTGTTCA
>CAZSAF010000305.1:0-2233 GCA_964604605.1 uncultured Lachnospiraceae bacterium | reverse complement strand
AGGCCCGGATATGTAAATATTGACATATATGGGGCAGCGTGTTATAGTACAATTATCAGAATATAATCGAAGGAGGCAGCCAATGAAGTACGCGAAATTGTTTTCGCCCGTAAAAATCGGAAACGTGACCATCAAAAACCGATTTGCCATGGCACCTATGGGCCCCCTGGGCCTGGCGGATGCGGAAGGCGGTTTTAACCAGCGCGGCATCGATTACTACACGGAGCGGGCAAAAGGCGGCACCGGCCTGATCATCACCGGTGTGACCTTTGTGGAAAACCAGGTGGAGGAGCACGGAATGCCCAACTGTCCCTGTTCCACCCACAACCCGGTGCACTTTGTGCGGACGGCCCGGGAGATGACGGAGCGGATCCATGCCTACAACGCCAAGGTGTTCCTGCAGATGTCCGGCGGCTTTGGCCGAGTGACCATCCCCACCAACCTGGGCGAGTTCCCGCCGGTGGCCCCGTCCCCCATTCCCCACCGCTGGCTGGACAAGACCTGCCGCGCCCTGACGGTGGAGGAGATCCGCTACATTGTCAAAAAGTTTGGCGAGGGCGCCTACAACGCCAAGCGGGCCGGCTTTGACGGCGTACAGATCCACGCGGTCCACGAGGGCTACCTCATTGACCAGTTTGCCATCGCCCTGTTCAACCAGCGGACAGACGAGTACGGCGGCAGCCTGGAGAACCGCCTGCGCTTTGCCCGGGAGATTGTGGAGGAGATCAAGGCCCGCTGCGGCCAGGACTTTGTGGTGACCCTGCGCTTCAGCCCCAAAAGCTTCATCAAAGGGCTGCGGGAGGGCGCCCTGCCCGGCGAGGAGTTCGTGGAGAAGGGCCGGGATCTGCCGGAGGGCGTGGAGGCGGCCAAGCTGCTGGTTTCCTATGGATACGATGCCCTGGACACGGATGTGGGCAGCTATGACGCCTGGTGGTGGAGCCATCCGCCTATGTACCAGGAAAAGGGGCTGTACCGGCCTTACTGCAAGCTGATGAAGGAAAACGTGGATGTGCCGGTAATCTGCGCCGGCCGCATGGACGATCCGGATATGGCCCTGGAGGCCATTGAGAACGGCACCTGCGACATGATCAGCATGGGCCGGCCTCTGCTGGCGGATCCGGACTACTGCAATAAGCTGCGGGCCGGCCGGGTGGATGAGATCCGCCCCTGCATTTCCTGCCAGGAAGGCTGCATGGGCCGGATTCAGGAATATTCCATGATCAACTGCGCCGTGAACCCCCAGGCGGCCCGGGAGCGCTATACCGCTTACAATCTGGTGCGGAAGCCCAAGAAGGTAATGGTCATTGGCGGCGGCGTGGCCGGCTGTGAGGCGGCGCGGGTGCTGGCCACCCGGGGCCACAAGCCGGAGATGTTTGAGGCCGCCGGCCAGCTGGGCGGCAACCTGATCCCCGGCGGTGCCCCCCAGTTCAAGGAGGATGACCTGGCCCTGGCCCGGTGGTTTGGCCGCCAGCTGGAGCTGCTGGAGGTGCCGGTGCACCTGAACACCCCGGTGGACAAGGAAATGGTGCTGGCCGGCCATTACGACGCGGTGATCTGTGCCACCGGCTCCACGCCTAAGATGTTCTCCCTGGGAGACGACGAGAAGGTCTACTCGGCGGCGGATGTGCTCACCGGTGTCAAGAAGGCGGAGGACACCATGGTGGTGGTGGGCGGCGGCCTGGTGGGCTGTGAGACGGCCCTGTGGCTGGCCCAGCAGGGCAAGAAGGTGACCATTGTGGAAGCCCTGCCCAAGATCCTGGCCTTAAACGGCCCTCTCTGCCATGCCAACAGCGAGATGCTGGAGCGGCTGATCCCCTTCAACGGCATTGAGGTGGTGACAAGCGCCCGGGTCACCGGCTACCGGGACGGCTTCCTGTCCGCCACAGTGAACGGGGAGGAGAAGAAGATCCCCTGCGATGCGGTGATCCTGTCCGTGGGCTACCGTGAGAACAACTCCCTGTACCAGGAGCTGGAGTTTGAGGTGCCGGAGATCTACCAGCTGGGGGACGCCAAAAAGGTGGCCAACATTATGTACGCCATCTGGGACGCCTTTGAGGTGGCAAACCACATGTAAATTCCCTGCCTGCCCTCCACGGCGCCGCAGAGAAATCTTCCTGCGGCGCCGTGGAAAAATCCTTGGTGGACAAATCCCGCCGGCCATGCTATACTTTTCTGGAAACATCAACTATTGAAACCGCCGTGTACCGAACGGTACGCACGGTGGTGTGAGAGG
>CAZSAF010000304.1:0-2245 GCA_964604605.1 uncultured Lachnospiraceae bacterium | reverse complement strand
GTCCGGGCTCATGGGGAAAAAGGGTAAAAGAGGAAGGTTCTCCCTTCCCTTTTAAATAAAGAAAATCCAAGGAGGTGAAATACCAATGGCAGTAAAGATTCGTTTGAGAAGAATGGGACAGAAGAAGGCTCCTTTCTATAGAGTGATTGTGGCGGATTCCCGCTCTCCCAGAGACGGCCGTTTCATTGAGGAGATCGGATACTATGACTCCACAAAGGATCCCAGCGTGATTAAGATCGACGAGGAGAAGGCGAAGAAGTGGCTGTCCCAGGGTGCCAAGCCCACGGAGACTGTAGCCAAGCTCCTGAAGATTGCCGGCGTAGAGAAATAATCCGCCAGGAGGTAGTCAGACATGAAGGAATTGGTGGAGGTAATCGCCAAGGCTCTGGTGAACAATCCGGATGAGGTGGTGGTTACGGAGACAGAGAAGGAACGGGAGACCGTTCTGGAACTGAAAGTCGCCCCTTCCGATATGGGGAAGGTCATTGGCAAGCAGGGGCGGATCGCCAAGGCAATCCGTTCGGTGGTCAAGGTGGCGGCTTCCAAGGAAGACAAAAAGGTAACGCTGGACATCCAGTAACAAAAATCAGGCGGGCAGGCAGTCCCCGGAAGGGCTTGTTTGCCCGCTTGTTTTAAGGAGAGCGACATGGAAGAATACCTGCGCGTTGGCGTGTTCGCCAGCACCCACGGCATCCGGGGGGAAATCAAGGTTTTTCCCACCACCGAGGATGTAAACCGTTTCCGGAAGCTGAAAAAACTGGTGATGGAGACCCGGAAGGGGGAGCGGATCCCCCTGGAGATTGAGGGGGTTAAGTTTTTCAAAGGCATGGCCATCCTAAAGTTCAAGGGGATTGACAACATCAACCAGCTTGAGCTGTACCGGGGCAGCGACCTGCTGGTGGCCCGGGAGGACGCCATCCCCCTGGAGGAGGGGGAATTCTATGTGGCAGACCTGCTGGGCCTGCCGGTGCTGGACGAGGAAGGCCGGGAGCTGGGCCGCCTGAAGGAGGTGCTCCAGACCGGGGCCAATGACGTTTACGTGGTGGACAACGGCCAGCGGGAGCTGTTGCTGCCGGCCATTGAGGAGTGTATTCTGGACATCCGCCCGGAGGAAGGCTTCCTGCGGGTGCATCTGATGGAAGGGCTGGAGGATTTATGAAATTTCACGTGCTGACGCTGTTCCCGGACCTGATTGAGATGGGCTGCCGTACCAGCATCCTGGGGCGAGCCATGGAAAACGGGTATGTCTCCGTCACCGCCACCAATATCCGGGATTTTGCGAAGAACAAGCACGGCCGGGTGGATGACTACCCCTATGGCGGCGGCGCCGGCCTGGTCATGCAGCCGGGGCCCATTGAGCGGGCCTACCAGGCGGTGCGGGAGAAGATCCCGGGAAGCCATCGGGTGATCTATCTGACGCCCCAGGGAAAGGTGTTTTCTCAGGCCATGGCGGAGGAACTGGCCCGGGAGCCGGACCTGGTGCTGCTCTGCGGCCACTACGAGGGGGTGGACGAGCGGATCCTGGAGCGGATTGTCACGGACAACGTATCCATTGGGGATTACGTGCTCACCGGCGGGGAGCTGCCGGCCATGGTGCTCATTGACGCGGTCTCCCGTATGGTGGACGGGGTGCTGCACAATCAGGATTCGGCGGAGATTGAGTCCTTCCATGACAATTTGCTGGAATATCCCCAGTACACCCGGCCGGAGGTCTACGAGGGCATGCGGGTGCCGGAGGTGCTTCTCTCCGGCCATCATGCCAACATTGAAAAATGGAGGCGGGAGCAGTCTCTGGAGCGGACGCTCCAGTGGCGGCCGGATCTTTTGGAGAAAGCGGAGCTGACTCCAAAAGACCGGGAATATTTGGCTAAAAAGGGCTTGCAAGTTCCATAGGTTTGTGATAAAATAAATTACTGTGTAAAAATGCGGATGGTCCGCTGCCAAGGAAGATTGGTTATGAACATCCAAGAATTCAGGAGGAAACATGAACGAGATCATCAAGAAGATTGAGGCGGAGCAGCTGCGGGAAGGTGCCGGAAACTTCCGGGTAGGCGACACCGTTCGCGTACACGCTAAGATCAAAGAGGGAAACCGGGAGAGAATTCAGGTTTTTGAGGGCACGGTGCTGAAGCGCCAGCACGGCGGAGCACGGGAGACCTTCACGGTCCGCAAGACTTCCAATGGTGTGGGCGTGGAGAAGACCTGGCCGGTGCATTCCCCGGAGATTGAGAAGGTGGAAGTGGTC
>CAZSAF010000303.1:0-2257 GCA_964604605.1 uncultured Lachnospiraceae bacterium | reverse complement strand
CCGGGGAAAGAGATTGAAAAGCCGACCCCGGCCACCCTGCATCACCTGCTGTTTGATGACATCCCCTACCTGCGGGTTGCCCAGGAGGAGCACGATGCCTTTGCGGATCTGCTCCGGTCCCACGGTGTCCAGGTGGTGTATCTGGAGGATCTGATGGCGGATGTCATCGGACAGGATGAAAATCTGCGGGACAAATTTTTGATGCAGTGGATTATGGAAGCGGGGATTGTCACGGGAAAATGGCAGCGGCGCATCTATGACTATATGATACAGTTTCAGGACAATCCGCTGGAGCTGGTGCAGAAGACCATGGAAGGCCTGATTCTGGGAGAGGTCTTTTTCAACAAAAGCGAATCCCTGGTGGATATGAAAAGCGATTCCTCCAAGGTCCTCATTGACCCCATGCCCAACCTGTACTTTACCCGCGACCCCTTTGCCACCATCGGGGACGGCGTCAGCCTCAACCGCATGTACTTGGTGACCCGGGGGCGGGAGACCATCTACGGCGAATATATCTTCCAATACCATCCGGATTTTGCCGGGAAGGTGCATCTGTACTATGACCGGTACGCCCCCTTCCACATGGAGGGCGGGGATATTCTGAACCTGAGCCCTTCGGTGCTGGCGGTGGGCATCTCCCAGCGGACCCAGTCGGAGGCCATTGAAATGCTGGCCCAGAGGGTGTTTGCGGATCCGGAGTCTACCATTGACACGGTGTTGGCCTTTGACATCCCGGACAGCCGGGCCTTCATGCACCTGGGCACGGTATTCACCCAGATTGACTATGACAAATTTTCCATCCATCCGGGAATCCTGGGCCCGCTGGTGGTGTATGAGATCACCCGGGGCCATGGCCCGGACGGACTGAAAGTCTCCCGGGTGGAGACCAGTTGGGAGAAAATTTTGGAAAAACACCTGGGAATTGACAAGGTAGCCTTGATAAAATGCGGGGGAAATGATAGAATTGCCGCAGAGAGGGAGCAATGGAACGATGGCTCCAACACCCTGTGCATTGCCCCAGGTGTGGTGGTGTACCAGCGGAACGAGGTGACCAACCGGCTGATGCGGGAGGCGAGGATCACGGTGCTGGAGATTCCCCCACGGAACTGTCCCGAGGTCGTGGCGGCCCCCGGTGTATGAGCATGCCATTGGTGCGGGAGTAGATTTGAAGGAGGAGTTTGAATATGGCTGTTAATTTGAGAGGAAGAAGTTTTCTGAAACTGCTGGATTTTACGCCGGAGGAGATCCGGTATCTGCTGGATCTCTCCCGGAATTTTAAAGATTTAAAGCGGACCCGGACCCCCCACCGGTATCTGGAGGGAAAGAACGTGGTGCTGCTCTTTGAGAAGACATCCACCCGGACCCGTTGTGCCTTTGAGGTGGCCGGACATGATCTGGGCATGGGCGTTACCTACCTGGACCCCGGCAGTTCTCAGATGGGAAACAAGGAGAGTATTGCGGACACAGCCCGGGTCCTGGGCCGGATGTTTGACGGCATTGAGTACCGGGGCTTTCAGCAGTCCCTGGTGGAGGAACTGGCCAAGTATTCCGGCGTGCCGGTGTGGAACGGCCTGACGGACCAGTTCCATCCCACCCAGATGCTGGCAGACCTGCTGACCATTGAGGAAAAGCTGGGACGGCTCAAGGGAGTCAAATTCACCTATATGGGCGATGCCAGAAACAACATGGGCAATTCCCTGATGGTGGCCTGCGCCAAGATGGGCCTGCACTTTACCGCCTGTGCCCCCAAAGAACTGTTCCCGGAGGAATGGCTGGTGGAGACCTGCCAGAAGCTGGCGGCGGAGAGCGGCGGAAGCGTGACCCTCACCGAGGATGTGGAAGCCGGCACAAAAGACGCAGACGTCATCTACACGGATATCTGGGTATCCATGGGAGAACCCAAGGAGGTCTGGGAGACCCGGATCGGCCTGCTGAAGAAGTACCAGGTCAACGGGGCGGTGATGGCCAACGCAGCGCCGGAGGCCATTTTCATGCACTGCCTGCCTTCCTTCCACGACACCAACACTACCATTGGCGCGGATATCCATGAGAAATTCGGCCTGCCGGAAATGGAAGTGACCAATGAGGTGTTTGAGTCCAAGCAGTCGGTGGTCTTTGACGAAGCGGAGAACCGGATGCATACCATCAAAGCGGTGATATATGCCACCCTCTGCTGACGGATCCGCAACGCGGGAGAAGAAACACGCCAAACGCATGAATGAATAAATTGTGCCCCCATCCTGATTTTCTGGTATAC
>CAZSAF010000302.1:0-2301 GCA_964604605.1 uncultured Lachnospiraceae bacterium | reverse complement strand
TTTTATTATGAAATCCTTGAGAATAAGCTGTCAACTTTTTTTATACCACACCAATGATGTGCCGGGGAACGGGCCCTGCCGGTATTATGCGGCGGAGGGCTTCCAGGGGCGGCTGGGCTTTATCAGTGCGGTCAGCCACCAGTTTTGCGATGGCTGCAACCGGATTCGCCTGACCGCGGACGGCTATCTGAAAACCTGTCTCCAGTACGACTGCGGGGCAGCGCTGAAGCCCATGCTCCAGGCCGGTTGTACGGATGCGGAACTGGAAGCGGTAATCCGGAAGGCCCTGGCGGACAAGCCCAAGGGTCACCACTTTGGGGATCAGCCCCCCTTTGCAGGGCGGGAAGAGAAGGGCATGTCCCAGATTGGAGGATAAGAAAATGGGAAAAGTGATTGCGGTCTGTACCAGTGAGATCAAAGGGGTGCAGAAAAAAATATACACGAGGGGCATTTTATAGAGGATTTTGGCATTGAGGGAGATGCCCACGCAGGCAAATGGCAGCGGCAGGTGAGCCTGCTTTCCTACGACCGGATCCAGGAGTTCCGGGTCCGGGGCGCCCAGGTGGAGGACGGAGCCTTTGGGGAGAACCTGGTGGTGGAGGGCATTGACTTTAAGACCCTTCCCATCGGCACCAAATTCCGCTGCAACGATGTGGTGCTGGAGCTGACCCAGATCGGCAAGGAATGTCACCATGGCTGCGCCATTTTCCAGGCCATGGGCGACTGCATTATGCCCCGGGAGGGCGTGTTTACCCGGGTGCTCCACGGAGGGACGATCCGGGAGGGAGACAACCTGGAGATTATGGAGGAGGACGCGAAATGAGAGTGGCAATACTGACTTCCAGTGATTCCGGCTATGCAGGCGAACGGGAGGACCTGAGCGGCCCGGCTATTGCGGAGATGGTGCAGGCAGAAGGGTATGAAGTGGTTTCCCGGACCATCCTGTCGGATGACCAGGAAATGCTGGAAAAAGAGATGATCCGGATTTGTGACAACGGGCTGGCGGACCTGCTACTGACCACCGGCGGCACCGGCTTTTCCCCTCGGGATGTGATGCCGGAGGCCACGGCGGCGGTGGCCCAGCGGATGGTGCCGGGGATTCCGGAGGCCATGCGGGCCTACAGCATGCAGTTTACCAAGCGCTCCATGCTCAGCCGGGCGGCCAGCGGCATCCGCAACCGGACGCTGATTGTGAACCTGCCCGGCAGCCCCAAGGCGGTGCGGGAATGCCTGGAGTACATTCTCCCGGAGCTGCACCACGGGCTGGAGATCCTGCTGGGCCAGACCGGAAACTGCGCCCGGCACTGAGGCAGGGCGGAACCTTTGCGGGGAAAAACGGAAAAGGGCGCAGCAGGAATCGGGTGCGTAGGGA
The DNA here is from genome assembly GCA_964604605.1 of uncultured Lachnospiraceae bacterium. Lineage (GTDB taxonomy): Bacteria > Bacillota > Clostridia > Lachnospirales > Lachnospiraceae > Pseudolachnospira. The sequence goes on along the minus strand of CAZSAF010000302.1, from coordinate 929 downwards.
GGCGCAGTCCTCCAGCTCCAGAATGCGGATGCCCGGGTACATTTCCTGCAGAAAGCCGCTCTCCGGCAGCAGGGCCACAGCCAGCCCTTCCTGGACCATGTGCAGCTTAAAAAAGATGTTGTCCTTCTGGGCAAAAATCTTGGGGAAGAACCCGGCAGTCTGACAGAGGGCATAGGTTATGTCCTGGAAAAATACATTGTTCTGCAGCATGGTGATAAAGGGACGGATTTTTCCTGGAACACAGAGGCTGGCTGGTCCAGAAATTTTCCAGCTGCCCCACATCGCTGTAGCTGGGGGTGCTGCGGAGAATGAAATCCGGGTATTGGGACTGCTTCAGCTGTTCCCCCAGAATTTTGGAGCCCACCGTGAAGGTGACGCCGGGATTTAATTTGGCGTAGGCGGACACGCAGGGGGCAGGATGGGCATAAAGGTATAGCAGAGAATGGTGATATGCCCCACCATATCGTAATGGGAATTGCGGACGGCAAACATGCCGTTTTCCAGGGAGGAGAGCGCCTGCTCACAGTAGCGGGCAAAATCCTCCCCCCTGCTTGTTGATTTTAATCTGCTTGCCAATCCGGTCAAACAGCTTGACCCCCAGCTCATTCTCCAGGGCTGAAATGCTTTTGCTCAGAGCTGGCTGGGAAATATTCAGGTAATCGGCCGTAATAGAAAAGTGTTCATGTTTCTTGAGTTCCAGAAAATAGCGTAGCTGGTTTAGTTCCATCGTATTCATCCTCTCTCTACCCTCTATTATAGAAACCTCTCAGGCCCTTGTAAAGAAAAAAGCCTGGCTTCCGGAAAAGTGCTCCGGAAGTTATCCTGTCATAACAAGCGAATTATTGATGTTTCCTATCAGCTCCTTTATATTAAGTAAGGGAACCTCTAAATAATAGGCTCCCGATGTAGTTTTTGCAGTACAGCCGATT
>CAZSAF010000301.1:0-2313 GCA_964604605.1 uncultured Lachnospiraceae bacterium | reverse complement strand
CCATGGATCCATGGACTGGTGGCATATACCAGCCGTACTGCAGCAAATCCTCCTCCTGGGCCGCCGAAAGCCGGCAGGTCAATTCGCTGGCCAGCACCAGGGCAGTAAGGAATTCCGTTCCGCTGATGCCGCCCACCTCCTCTGCCACCGCCAGCAGAGCCGGAATACTCACCGCGTTGGAATGGACAAATGCCGTGTCATGGGAATCCTCAAAATCCATGGCATGGGATAATGCTCCGTTGGCAAGGGCCGCCATGGGGGCAGACACCCGCGCCTCTGCCCCTAGAAGGGTGGACTGTCCCGGGCAGGAATACCGCTTGGCATAGCGGACAAAGCTCCGGCAGGCAGGCTCCAGATGGGTAGCGGCCACCATCACAGAAAGGCCGTCTATCAAGGCTTTTTTCTGTACCTCTATCACAGGGGCGGGAATTGCCGTATACTCCAGCGAACTGCAGAAATCAACCAATGTATCTGTCACCGACATAGCCTTTCCCCTTTTCTTTGTCTTATGGTTTTTTTGTCTGTCCTATTTTTATGAAACTATATCATCCTGCACATTCCAGTGTCAATGAAAGGGAACATTTATACGTTTTAATAGATTTTTGTCCATATTTTGTTGTGAAATAGTGTGTCTTTTGCACAATTGAACTTGATATTCTTCCTTTTTTCCCCTATAATGCGGATAAGACTTTTTGTACAGGAGTGGAAAATATGCCCTACATCAACCCTATTCTCAAACATCTAGGCGGAAAAATCCTTTACCGGAAGATTACGAACCCCTATCTGGCCTCGGACAGCACCATTGTGCTGGCCGCCGGCCCCCTGCCTCTGGCGGAGCACACGATACTGATTGGAACCTACAAAACCCTCTGTGACCAGTTTGCGCAAGCCCCGCCCCTTCTTCACACCACCGCTATTGTCACCAAAGCGGACGGGCATCCGGATCCGGTCCGGATGAAATTCCAGGCCGGCAACATGGTGTTTACGGAAGCGGATACCCTTCAGGCTTATTCCCACTTTTTAAGCTGCTTCCACCAGTACCATGTCTGGCGGTACCGGCTGAACAGCGCTTTCACCTACGCGAATCCCCGGACGTTTTTGCCGGCCCTGTCCCAGACTGCCCAGTGCGCGGTGTATATTTACTCCGCCTCCGACCATATTTTGATGGATTACTCCACCAAAGCCTTCCATAACGATTACACCGAATCCCTCAAAACCTGCCGGACACTGCCAGAGGAAATTCAGGATCATCTGCGGGGAGGGACGTCGGAAATGCCTCTGTACCTGACTCTCTCCAACGGGTATTCCTGCCTGCTGTACTCCATGACCGATGCCATGGGCTACTCCATTTTGCTCCTCCTGCTGTACCAGGGGAAGCTGTCCATTGCCATCCCCCCGGACGACTTTCTGCTGATTATTGCCGGCCAATGGGAAAAGCACCTGGATTTTCAGCAGAGCTTCCACAAACTGCCGCCTCCCACCGAGTGCGATCGCCTACTGGAAGTTCTGTATGAAAACAGCATCACGGATCCTTACCTGATCGGGGAGATGATCAGCCAGCTGGATCATCCCCTGCAGCGGTACGTGGGTTTTCTCTATATTGCCTTTCCCAAAGCGGAAAACCCGGCCCTCTATCTGCGAAGTTTAAAGGAGGAACTGCGGCAGTTTTTTCCCGGCCGCAACATTGGATACTGCCAGGACGCGCTGGTGGTTATTCTCTCCAGCGACGAAAACTTCTTTACCACTGCGCTGCCGGAGGATGGGAGTGCCTTTGAGGCCTGGCTGCGGGGAAAAAATGCCTACGCCGGCAGCAGCATGGCCACCCAGTACTGGGAAAAACTCCACACCCAGCTTCAGTTCGCCCAAAACATCTGCCACCTGGGCCTTTCCCTTTTTGCGGACCGGGAACGGCACCAGTTTAACTGCATCCGGCTGCAGACCTATCAGATCATTGACCTGTGCGCCAAGGCCTTTCCGGAAACATACGGCCATGATGATCTGATCTACCTGACTCACCCAGCACTGATCCAGCTGTCCCGGTATGACAAAACCAATGGCACCAACCTCCGGCATACGCTGTTCTGCTATCTGCTCAGCGGGTGCAACGTCAATCAGGCAGCGGACAGCCTCTACATGCACCGGAACACCGTCCGCAACCAGCTGCACCGGATTCTGGAGCTGACCCACGTGGATCTAGATGACGGCTACCTGCGGCTGAACCTACTGCTGTCCTGCCAGATGTTGCGTTATTATGAAAAGGTCCTGGGACATCATTTGAAACTGTGATGGGAAGGTGGCGTCAACTGACTGTCC
>CAZSAF010000300.1:0-2321 GCA_964604605.1 uncultured Lachnospiraceae bacterium | reverse complement strand
CCCCCCTCCTGCAGTCGGTTCAAACCCATCCTGCAGCCGGCGGATAAAGGACCGCAGCAGAGGATTCCCCTGGAGAGACTTGTAGTAGACGCCAAAGGAAAGGGGCGCCTCCCCCTCCAGGGGAATCCGAGCCATCGGAAAGCCCTGGGGCACAAACAGGTCCGGGAGCACCGCCACCCCAAAGCCGGCGTTGACCAAAACGGTGGCGGCCTCCCCGGATTCGCAAAAATAAAACTCAGTAGGCGGCCTTCCTTCCATCAGCTGTCCCTGAATCTGCGCAAACTGCACCAAGGTTTTCGCAGGGGTAAACAGAACCAGCTTTTCCGTTTTCAGCGCCTCCAGGCTCACCTGTTCCCGCCGGGCCAGCAGATGCTCCCGGGGGCAGATACAGACCAGCGGCACCTTGGCCACCTCCCGGAAGGAAGCGCGGATCCGCATGGAGTCCAGCTCCCGGAACCCCACCACTGCGTCCAGATCCCCCTCCTCCAGCAGGCGGTAGATGTGCTGGAAGGGGACCACCTGCAGCCGGGGATGCAGCTCCGGGATCTCGCCCGCCAGCTCCCGGAGGATCCCGGCCAGGGAAAAGAGGCAGGAGAAATTGTAGCAGCCCAGGGACAGAAGCCGGATTTTGTCATCGGTGAACGATTCAAACCGCTTCTGGGCCCTGGCGGAAATCTCCATAATCTGCCGGGCATCATGGAGGAAAACCTTCCCCTCCTCCGTCAGCCGGACCGTCCGGGTGGTCCGCTGGAACAACTTTACATTCAATTCTTTTTCCAGGCTGTGGATCTGCTGGGTCACCGCCGGCTGCGTCACATGAAGCTGCTCCGCCGCCCGGGCAAAATTCAGGTTTTCCGCCACCGCCAGGAAACAGGTAAGCTGGAACGTATTCAAATCGCTTCCTCCCCTCCCTTCGCCTTTGGCCGGCCTTCGCCGGTTTTCCGGGGCATTGATAAGCTACTCTTATCAATTATAACCCTTTCTAAATTCACTTTCAACCCAAAAGCCGTATAATAGTTCCTGGGCGTCTTGTACGTGCCCAAACAATTCGCCTGCTAACAAATCAGGCAGGCAATCCAAAATGGAATGGGAGGAATTTTGATGATACGAACCATTTTATCGCAGGTAAGGGAATATCGGACCGCTTCCCTGCTGACACCGCTGTTCACCGGCCTGGAGGTGCTGCTGGAGGTGCTGATCCCCTTTGTCACCGCGTCCATTATTGACAAGGGCATAGAGGCAGGGGACATGGGCCAAGTGTTCCGGTACGGCGGCCTGATGCTGGTGATGGCGTTTCTCAGCCTGGTCTGCGGCGTTCTGGCCGGCCGCTTTGCCGCCAAGGCCTCTGCCGGCCTGGCCTGCAACCTGCGGGATGCCCTGTACGAGAAGGTCCAGACCTTTGCCTTCTCCAACATTGACAAGTACAGCACCGCCGGCCTGGTCTCCCGGATGACCACAGATGTAACCAACGTGCAGAACGCCTACCAGATGATTCTGCGGATTGCGGTGCGGGCGCCGCTGATGCTGGTGTGCAGTATGGTTATGTGCTTTTTCATCAGCGTCCGCCTCAGCTCCATCTTCCTGGTTGCCATTTTAATCCTGGCTGCGGCGCTGATTTTCATTATGGTGAAAACCCTGCCGGTTTTCAACGAAGTCTTTCAGCGGTACGATGACCTCAACGCCAGCGTCCAGGAAAATGTCTCCGCCATCCGGGTGGTCAAGGCCTTTGTCCGGGAGGAGCATGAAAACAGCAAGTTCCGGAAAGCGGCGGAAAAGCTCTACGCCCTGTTTGTAAAGGCCGAGGGCATACTGGCCCTGAACAACCCGGTGATGATGCTGGTGGTGTACGGGTGTATTCTGGCCCTGTCCTGGTCCGGTGCCCGGATGATTGTGGCCGGCAGCCTGACCACCGGCAACCTGACCTCCCTGTTCAGCTACGTCATGAGCGTGCTCATGTCCCTGATGATGCTGTCCATGATCTTTGTGATGGTCACCATGAGCGCCGCCAGCGCCCGCCGGATTGCGGAGGTGTTGAACGAGACGCCGGACATGGCCAATCCGGAGCAGCCGGAAACCCAGGTGGCCGACGGCAGCATTGCCTTCCGCCATGTCACCTTCTCCTACAAGCACGGCAGCGGGGAGAAAACCCTACAGGATGTTGACCTGCAGATCCAATCCGGAGAAACCATTGGCATCATCGGCGGCACCGGCTGCGGCAAGTCCAGCCTGGTGAACCTGGTCAGCCGCCTCTACGATGTGGACGCCGGCAGTGTGCAAGTGGGCGGGAAAGACGTCCGCGCCTACGATCTGGAGGCGCTGCG
>CAZSAF010000299.1:0-2347 GCA_964604605.1 uncultured Lachnospiraceae bacterium | reverse complement strand
TCTGCATCCGCAGGCCCCGATCCGGCAAATATACGATTTTTTTCAACGCCAGTTTTCATGCTAACTTTCGCACCCCAGTATTCTCCCCCTGAATAGCAGCTTTAGGAATCCGCATTGTACTTTGCGGATTCCCCGCTTTATAATAATGAAGAAAGAGAACGTCCCCCGGCGCAGCGGATGCGCCGGAATCCTTGATACAGGAGGCACATGATATGAACACTTGGCTGATTACCGGCTGTTCCTGCGGGCTGGGCCGCGGCATTGCCCGTGCTGCCCTGGAGCAGGGAGAACAGGTGGCCGTCACCGCCCGGCACCCGGAGGCGGTACAGGATCTGGTGCAGGCCTATCCCGGCCGGGCCCTGGCGCTCCGGCTGGTTCTGGAGGATCCGGCATCTATGGCGCAGGCGGTGGAAGCTGCCTGCCAACATTTTGGGAAAATAGACATTCTGGTCAACAACGCCGGCTACGGCTACCGGGCCGCCATAGAGGAAAGCGAGCCGGAGCAGACCGCCCGGCTGTTTCGCACCAACTTTTTTGCGCCGCTGGAGCTGGCCACGGAGGCCCTGGCCAAGGAGGTAAGCCACCTGGGCATCCGCACCATGCTAGTGGAACCGGACTCCTTCCTCACTCGTTTTTACGATTAAAATCTCCAGGGAACCCAGACGAAAATCGAGGACTACCAGGTGCTGGCCGGCCAATACCGCAAGGAGGACAGCGTCAATCTCCACCAGCAGCCGGGGGATCCGGACCGGGGCGGCCGGGTAGTGGTGGAAACCGCGCTCCGGGAAGATGCCCCCTTCCGCCTTCTGCTGGGCAGTGATGCGGTGCGGATGGCGGAAGAGACGCTGCAGAACCGCCTCCGGGAGCTTCAGGCCTGGGCGCCGGTCAGCGGACAGGCAGATTTTCCTATACACGAACAAACAGGGAGGGATAAAATTTGAAAGTTGTATTGGTCAATCGTTCTCCACGGCAACATTCCGGAGGAGGTAAAGAGGGATACGGAAGGCATGCAGATCATGCGGGTTCTGGAAAAAAATATGGCCTGGCTGCTGCACAGCATAGAAGCCGGAAAAGAAAAAGGGATTGCCCTTCCGGAGCGAGAGCCTCGGATCAACACCAATTTTATGCAAAATTAGCATCCAACCGAATCTCTCGTACTCGCAAAACGTAGGAACGGCAGGTGCCCCGCGCACCTGCCGTTCCTACGTCTACCCCGTTTCTGGCTATCTATTTCCCGATAGCCCCTGCCTGTTTTTGTCTTACACGCCCAAAATCCGCACGCCTTTATCCACCTGGTTCAGGACCTCGCAGCCATCCTCGGTGACGATGACCAGATCCTCCACCCGCACGCCCATGCGGCCCGGCAGATAGATGCCCGGTTCAATGGAGAAGACCATGCCGGCCTCAGCGGGCTGTGTGTTCACCGCGCTGACGTCCCCTTTCTCATGATCCTCCATGCCAATGAAATGGCCCAGCCGGTGGGTGAAATATTCGCCGTACCCGGCTTCGGTGATCACGTCCCGGGCTGCCTGGTCAATCTCCTGCAGCGGCACACCGACCTTCACCAGCGCCTCCGCCCGGGCATTGGCCTCCTGCACGATCTCGTGGATCTTCACATACTCCGGATCCGCCTTCTTCCAGAAAAAGGTACGGGTCATATCGGAGCAATAGTGGTCTTTTTTGCAGCCGATGTCAATCACAATACAGTCGCCCTCTTTGACCACCGTATCGTCCGGGGAATGGTGCGGGTCGGCGGCATTGGCGCCAAAGGAGACAATCCCGTCAAAGGACTGGCCCTCACAGCCGTACTCATCATAACAGGAAATCAGATACTTGACACACTCCTTCTCCGTAACCCCTTCCCGGATAAACGCCGCCAGCTTCTCCATGCAGGCATCGTTGATCTGGGAGGCACGGCGCATCCGCTGCTTCTCCTCCTCATCCTTAATGGCGCGGACCCGATCCACACAGTCCGATCCCACCACCATCCGGGTATCCGGGCAGGCTGCCATAATGGGAAGCAGGAAACGGGCCGTCATAACCTTGTCCACTCCCAGGGTCCCCGGCTGAATGTGGGACGCAACCAGCTCCGCCACGTTGGCGTTGTCGTCAAAGGTAACGGTGGGCATACCGGTGTCTCCCAGGGCAAACAGGATATTGGCAAAGAGAAGGTTCTCCCCCTCCGCCCGCACCAGATAAGCCCAGAAGCGCTCCATGGGAACCACATCGAAGCCTGTGAGATAATAGATGCTCAGATGATCTGTGAGGAGGCGGCTCCTAAAATACGAGAACTTAGAAGTTCCAATGTATCTCGATTGGAACATCCTGAGTACCGGGGATTCGGTCA
>CAZSAF010000298.1:0-2367 GCA_964604605.1 uncultured Lachnospiraceae bacterium | reverse complement strand
ATTGTAATAAATTTAACTTTTTTCATATCACCTCTTGACATTTCTTAGCTGGACTCTCATGGGCTAGAGATCCTATACCCATTTGTGTCTATTATAACGAAATAGCTTTCAAAACGCAATGAAAATTTGCCGGACGGAGGGAACAGAAAGCGCCCCGGCCCGTCGGGGCGGAGCGCCCTGTCAGGACACGTCCACCCCGTCCTCCTGCCGGTCCTCATTCTGAATAATGGCGGTGGTCACATCCTGCTCATACTTGCGCATCTGCACTTCCAGAGGGGTAGGGTCGTCGGTGACCTGCAGCTTGGATACATGGTTGAAGAAAATCACAATTCCCAGGAAAAGCCCCAGGGAGTAGGTCCACTCCAGCACGGTGCGGCCATCGGAGGCTTCCCCGGTGGCCAACTGGTACAGGTTCCGAAAAATGGTTCCCACATCCACATCGCTGTTAAAGGTCATAATGGCAAACGCTGGCCCCCACAAAGGTGACCACGCACACCGCCGCAGTTTTCAGGTGGAGCAGCAGGGTGTGCTTTTCCGGTTTTTTCCGGCAGTCCACCACCGTATCGCTGGCGCCCAGAAACGTAACGGATACCTGCGGGTCCTCCGCCTGGATTTTGGCCAGCACCTCCAGGGCGGAGAACACATATCGGTGTTTTCCGTCGGCCGGGAACACCACAGCTCCGCCACCTGCCCCAGACGGATGGTCCGCTCCCGCGCGGAAGCCTTTTCCTTCAGCTTCACATACAGCTCGTTTGTCCCAGACATTCTTCCCACCTCCGTACCAACGTGGCCCCTGCATATATTTCCCGGCTGTCACCGCGTCAAAACCAGATGCCTGCCGCCAGCAGGCAGAGAATCAGCAAAATCACCAATCCTTTCCAGAACGCGCTGTCTCTCATGGGCTCCGCCTCCCATTCCGCCGATGTCCGGCCCGCTGGGCAGGACGGACGCCGGCAAATTGATTTCCGAGATAGTATGGCCTGCTTTCCCCGCTTTTAACCCTGCCGGTTCCTAAAGCTTAGCCCGCAGCTTGCGCAGAATTTTCTTCTCCAGGCGGGACACCTGGACCTGGGAGATTCCCAGGACCTCCGCCACCTGGGTCTGGGTCTTGTCCTGAAAATAGCGCAGCAGGATCAGCGTCCGCTCCTTCTCCGGCAGCTCTGCCAGCAGTTTTTCCAGCACCATCCGGTTCAGCAGCGGTTCCTGGAAATCATTTTTTTCTGCCAGCCGGTCCAGCAGTTTAATCTCGCTGCCCTCACTCTGGTAAATGGTCTGGTACAGAGATTCCACCTCCGCTCCGGACTCCAGGGCCGCCGCCAGTTCCTCTGCCGCCACCCCCAGCTCCCGGGACAGCCGGTCACCCACCGCCTTCTGCAGGAGGCGCAGATTTTCATCCTTCTCCATAGCCTGCCCCCGCGCCAATCCGCTTTTCCATTTCCACCCGGGTTCCCTCCCCGGGAACAGAGGTTACATGCATCCGGTCCATAAAAGCTTCCATAAAGGAGAAGCCCATGCCGGAGCGCTCTCCCTGGGGACAGGTGGTATACAGCGGCTCCATGGCCTTCTCCACATCCGGGATCCCCACTCCCCAGTCCTGTACGGCCAGCCGCAGGGTATGCCCCTGAATCTCCACCTCCAGACGGAGCTCCCCGGAGCGCTCCCGGTAGCCGTGGACTACCGCGTTGGTCACGGCCTCGGACACGGCGGTGCGGATGTCCTCCATCTCCTCCAGGGTCGGGTCCAGCCGTGCCGCAAAGGCTGCCACCACGGTCCGGGCAAAGGCCTCGTTCCGGGAATGGCTCTCCATGGTCAGCGTCATCTTTCCTCTCTGTTCTTCCCGCATGTTTCTTCCTCTCCTTCCTATCGCTTCAGGGCGTCCGCTTCCGACTCGCAGACCTGCGCCAGCTTCTCAATCCCCGACATCCGGATCAGCTTCCGGATCCGCCGGCCCGCCCCATAGAGGGCCACGTCTCCGCCCCGTTCCCGCATCCGCTTGTACCGGCCCAGGATCACTCCAATCCCCGTGCTGTCCATAAAGCTCACCGCGGAAAAATCCAGGACAATCCGGGCAATGTCATAGTTTTCCAGACACTGCTCCGTATCCTGGCGCAGGGTCTGGCAGCTGTGATGGTCCAGCTCCTCCGGCAGGTGGATCACCAGGTTCCGCCCTACCAATTCATATTCCATACCAATCTCCTCCCAATTAGATTTATGATGAAAGCCCCGGATTGCTCCGTGCTACGCACTCCCGCAATCCTACCTGCATTCGCAATCCGGCCTTCGGCCTACTTGCTCATACAGGTTAGCGTCGCTAAAACATGTGCGGGCCAGCCTGCAAGCAGTCTGCCCGCCATGCTTTGCGACCGG
>CAZSAF010000297.1:0-2388 GCA_964604605.1 uncultured Lachnospiraceae bacterium | reverse complement strand
AGCAGGGGCGCCTCTTCGGCCTCTTGAGTATTTCTCCGAATTCCATAAACAGTATGAAATTGCCGCGCCTTCAGACGCTTAGTGTATTATACTAAAAAGAAAATTTCTTGTCAACGCCTTTTGGTGAAAAATTTTTAGGAGCGGGCATGTGGATAAAAAGCATCAAGAAATAAGATTTCCAACAAATTACAGGCCTGAAAGAAAAAGTTAATTAATGATTTTTTCTTCTTTCAGGCCATTCAGAAAATTTTTAAGTTTTTCTGCTACCGTTCTTCTTCCCTTACCTTTCTTGTAGCCAAAAGATCCACTTTTCCTTCTTCATCAAAGATAACTCCGTAGCGCTCCCGAGCATGTTCTGGACTAATATATCCATAGTTACAGTCCCGGGCCACCTTCTCCACATCCCGTTCAAAGGGATCCCCGTAGCCGCCTCCGCCGCCGGTGCGGATTTTTACGGACCACCCCTTCTTCATGGGATAGTTGCTTGCCTTCAGGCGGCTTTCCACCAGATTCCCCTTTTCATCCAGGATCTAGATTTCCGGCTCCACTGCGGATTCCCCGCCGCACACACCCCAGGCGGGCATTTTGGACCGCTCAAACCAAAGATACAGGAAGGTTTCCTCCGCCAGCATTCGGTAAGTCCGTTTCACCCCAAGGCCTCCCCGAAATTTCCCAGGCCCTTCGCTGTCCGGCCGGATGGAGTATTCATCCACCATAATGGGGAACTGATGCTCAAAAATCTCCACCGGGAAATTTTTGAAATCTCCGTTGGCCACATTGACCAGGCATTCCTGACCGTCCCCGCCATCGTAACCACCCCATCCGCCCACGGTGGGCTCGTCATGGGCGTACAGCTCACCGGTCTTGGGGTTAATGCCGGACAGATAGCACACCATGGAATCCCCATAATGGGCGCCGGCCACCATCTGCGGCGCCACATCGGACACCGACTTGATAATCAGGTCAATGAGAATACCCAGGTGGGAAAAATACCAGGAACAGGCCGCCGGTTCCTCCGCGCAGAAGATACTGTGTTTGGGCACCTTTACCGTCAGGTTCCGGAAGGAGCCGCCGGTAACCGGCGCTTCCGGAAGCACCAGCATCTTATAGGCCACCCGGCAGGCGGAGATAGTCTGGGCCAGGCCGCAGTTGGTGCTCCCTGCCACCATGGGGCTGGAGCCGGTTAAATCAATCTCCATTTTCCCGTCTTCCCCGATGGTCAGCTTCATCTTTACCACCACCGGGTCATCGCTGACGCCATCGTTGTCCAGGTAGCCGGTCTGCTCATAGACCCCCGCCGGTATCCCCTTCAAAACCTCTTTTTCCATCCGGGCCGTCTGTTCAAAGATATCCCGGGTGGCGTGGCGGATGGTATCCGTCCCAAACCGGTCGATCAGTGCACGCAGCCGTTTTTCCCCTGTTTTACAGGCGGCGATCTGGCCATTCAGATCCCCTTGGGCGTTTTTGGGGAAACGGCTGTTCATGCAGATGGTATCAATCAGATCCCTTTTCAGGCCCTTAGCGTCCGCGATCTTTAACGGTCCCAGGCGAATCCCTTCCTGGAAGATAGAGGTAGAGTCCATAGGCGCCAGCGGGTCCTTGGAACCTACATCCAGCCAGTGGGCCCGGTTGGCGGAAAACCCCACCAGTTCCGACTGACTTGTTTAGGATAACCTTATTATACAGCAAGTAATGTGTTTGGGCGAGTATTTCATGAAAAAATAATATGATACTTTCAAGATGCTATAGACTGGCTTTTGACCCCAACATCATACCATAGAAACACTAGTCTTTGGGAGATTTTTGTTTCTCCACTGGAATAAACGACTGCTGCCTCAAATTTTGCCCTTTTTCCATCACCATCTGATAAAGATCGTTTCCCCTACAGTCCACCACCACGATAACGGGAAAGTCCTCTACCTTCAGCCTTCGGATAGCCTCCGCCCCCAGATCCTCGTAGGCCACCACCTCTGCCCTTTTAATCCGCTGGGAGAGCAGGGCGCCGGCGCCCCCTACGGCGGCAAAGTACACGGCTCCATTTTTGACAATGGAATCCTTTACGGCCTGGCTCCGCCTTCCTTTGGCAATCATGCCGGCCAGCCCCAGGTCCAGCAGCCGGGGCGTATACTTGTCCATCCGGCTGGCGGTGGTGGGGCCGGCGGAGCCAATGGGACGCCCATCCCGGGCCGGGGAAGGCCCCATATAGTAGAGAAGATTCCCCTCCAGGGGAATGGGCAGATTTTCCTCACGGTCCAGTGCCTCCGTCATCCGTTTGTGAGCTGCGTCCCGGGCGGTATAGATGGTGCCGGTGATGGACACCGTGTCCCCTGCCTGCAGCTTTTCCGCTGCCTCTTTTGTCAGGGGCATCGTCAGTCTGTAATGCATTAC
>CAZSAF010000296.1:0-2396 GCA_964604605.1 uncultured Lachnospiraceae bacterium | reverse complement strand
GGAGGTTCCCAGATCCAGATGGATCACACCGTTCAGGAAATCCAGGTACTGCTCCAGAAAGCTTTTGTTCAAGCCCATCTCCTCCCGGGCTTCCTCCAGCTGTTCCTCGGTAGCCATACTGCCCAGCATAATCCGGGCCGGATCACCGGTGGAGAAATACATGATGGTAAAAATCAGGATGGATACGCCCAGCAGAATGGGGATCAGCCAGAGCAGGCGCTTCAAAATGTACCGTAGCATAATCCAATCTCCTTTCTCCTAAAGACTGCCCCAAATCCGCTTCAGCCACAGCTCTGCCAGGTTCGGCCACAGGGCAATGGCGGGGATATGGCCGTCCACCCCGTTGACCACAATCTGGCTGTCCCCCAGCGCAAAACCGTGAACCCCGCCGTCAAACAGATGAGCCTCCACCCGTACCTGGTGCTTTGCCAGGTCATCCAGGTATCCGGTCTGAAAATCCAGCATGGGATCCGCTCCCGGCATAACCAGAAAAACCGGCGGATACTGCTCATAATTCAGCTCCTGGCTTCTTTTCAGGAACGGGTCTGAGGAGGTATAGACTCCCAGAAACGCATTCAGCTGGCCCGGCATGGCGTCCACCGCGTCCTCCCGGTAGGAGGGGTCATACTGGGACGGGACATCTGTATATTTCATCTGTTCGATATAATCCGTAATCACCACGCCTCCAAAGGATAGGCCGATGGCGCCAATCCGGTCCGGATCCACCTTCCATTCCGCCGCCCGGCTCCGGACCAGGCGGATGGCCCGCTGCAGATCCAGGCTGAAATTCAGCTTCTGGATCCCTACCCGATGCCCCATCACCGCTGCGTGGCAGCCGATTCCGTTAAAGAACCGGCATACCGGGTCGCCGGATGTATAATTGCCCCGGTGCCCTCCCGCCAGTACCAAAACCATCGGGTGGACCTGGCCGTCTTCCAGGAGATACGGGACAAATCCCGGCATATAGTTCTCCGGATCCAGGGAGGGGGTGGCGGTTCCATCCGAGTCCGCCAGCTTCAATTCCGGATTTTTCCGCATATCCGGCATTCGATCCGGATCCCAAAGGGGAACCTTCAGGGAAGCCGGATCGCAGACCTGCACCAGCTCCCGCTCTAGCCGCGCCAGCTTTTCCAGCTCCTGGGCTGCCTGGGCATCCTGCAGTTCTTCCGCCGGGCTGCCCTCCGGGGAAGCCTCTCCCCTGCGCTCCCGCACCAGGCTCTCGTAGCCCCTTCCGTTTTTCCGGTATACCCGGTCCACCAGGGTAAACTGCTTCATCAGCGGCGTCCAGGTCTCCGGCGTATAGGCTTTTCCCTCATCGTTATAGTGCCAATACCCGCGGACGGTCCGGTCCACCTGTTCCCACATCTCCTTGCTGATCACGGGTTCCTCCTTCCCTCTGCTTACCAAGTACGTCACAATCTATGTCACAGCATAAAATCCGCCGTCTACAGCATGTCCGCCAGTTCCCGGATATCTTCACATTCCTCCAGGCGCAGCAATTTTTCAAAAATGGTATCCATATTGCGGACCACCTTCTCCTTCCGGGAATGCCGCATACAGGACTCATATTTCCGGTAACATTCCTCCCGGGTCATGGGCCGTTCCACGCTCCCCAGCGCATGCTCCCCGGCCCCTCGAATCACCTGTCCGTCCTTCAGACGGATCTCCATCTCCACCCGCTGGGCGTGCTCCCTCTCCAGCGCGGGATCAATCTCGTAGGTTACCAGCTCGCCTCCCTGGATCACCCGGGCATCCCGCAGCCGTTCCGGCCGGAAACTGTCCAGGGTCACATCCCCATCGGTAAGCACCAGCCCTACGGCAAAGGGGATGCTCATCTTGGCATTCATCACCGACTGAGGATGATACTTGATCTCCCTCTCCTCCAGCACTATCCGCAGGATCTGGCTGACCCGCAGGTGAATCTCCCGGATCTCCTCTCTCCGGACCGGATTCTCCCGAAGCAGCTCCCGCAAAAGGCCGATGGTCACGTGGGTGGCGCGGCAGCAGGGCCAGGGCTTAAAGCTGATCTGGCCGCTCTCCCAGCGGCTTCCCAGCCCGCCGGCAAGCGGTTCTGGCTTATACCGGCCTCTGGCATACGCCGCATAGTAGCCTTTGTTCCCTTCCAAAGGCTTTTCAAACCGGGCCTGGACCCCCTCCCGGGCCAGCAGGCTGGCTTCCACAGCTGCCTGGGCTGCCAGCCCGTCCCGCACCAGTCGGATCACGCTGGCCCGGCTGTTCACCGATTCGCCGCTGCAGGTGTAGCTGTTCATATCCAGGGCCAGGGCGTCCAGCGTCTGTTCCCGGCCCAGCCGCAGCATCCGGCACAGGGCAAAGGTAGTACCCATGGATCCATGGACTGGTGGCATATACCAGCCGTACTGCAGCAAATCCTCCTC
>CAZSAF010000295.1:0-2401 GCA_964604605.1 uncultured Lachnospiraceae bacterium | reverse complement strand
ATTATCTCTTGGAGAACTGGGGCGCACGCCTTGCTGCCTTTAAGCCGTATTTCTTCCGCTCTTTCATACGAGGGTCTCTGGTCAGGTAACCGGCCTTCTTCAGGATCGGGCGATACTCCGGATCTACCTGCAGCAGAGCCCGGGACAGGCCGTGGCGGATGGCACCTGCCTGGCCGGTGAAGCCGCCGCCGTGAACGTTCACCAGAACGTCAAACTTGTCACCGGTGCCGGTGGCCTCCAGGGGCTGACGAACAACCACCTTCAGGGTCTCCAGACCGAAATAGTCGTCAATGCTTCTCTTATTGATGGTGATATTTCCAGTTCCCGGAATCAGATAGACGCGAGCAATGCTCTTTTTTCTTCTGCCGGTACCATAGCATCTGTTAGCCATTGTATTTTCCTCCTTCTATATTAAAACTCGAGTACTTCCGGCTTCTGAGCCTGCTGCTCATGCTCCGGTCCGGCGTACACATGAAGCTTCTTCAGCATCTGAGATCCCAGCGGTCCCTTGGGAAGCATGCCCTTCACGGCCAGCTCCACGACCCGCTCCGGCTTCTTGGCCATCATCTCACGCAGGGTGGTCTCCTTCATGCCGCCCACGTAAGCGGAGTGGCGGTAGTAGATCTTCTGATCCAGCTTCTTGCCGGTAACAGTCACCTTTGCGGCATTTACAACGATTACATAATCTCCGGTGTCAATATGAGGAGTGAAAATTGCTTTGTTCTTGCCTCTCAGTACCTTGGCAACTTCAGCTGCCAAACGACCCAATGTTTTTCCCTCGGCGTCGACCACATACCACTTTCTATCAATCGTCGACGGGCTGGCCATAAACGTTTTCATGGTAGAGCCTCCTTAAATTTTGTTGGATTTCTATCTGTATCTTGCCTATCAGAAAGTGGTTCCGCCCGTTCCGGGGCATTGGATTTTGGCGTTTCCACCTGATGTCGCAGTAATAGATTATATTACATTCTTCCGAGTGTGTCAATCCCTTTTCCGGTGAAAAAAGGCGGGTTTTTCAGCTGGATTTCCATGAGGCACAGCCCTTTGGCCGGGGCGGTGGGGCCGGCGGCGCTGCGGTCCCGCTTCTCCAGAATTTCCCCCACCATCTCCGGAGGCCAGAAGCCGCTTCCCACCCGCAGCAGTGTTCCGGCAATAATCCGCACCATGTTGTACAGGAAGCCACTGCCGGTGATGCGGATCCGAATCACCGGTCCCTCCTGCTCCACCTCCAGGGCATGAACCGTCCGCACTGTGGTCTCCACCTGGGAGCCTGCCGAGCAGAAACTTTGGAAGTCATGCTCTCCCACCAGAAAGGCGGCCCCCCGGCGCATGCGCTCCGCGTCCAGAGGGCGATAGACAAAATAGGAGTACAGCCGCAGCACCGGGTTGGGCAGCGGCCGGTTGTAGATGGTGTACTCGTAGGTCTTGGTGCTCTCCCACTTCCGGGGGTGGAAGTCCAACGGAACCTCCTGGGATTTCTGCACCACAATATCCGCCGGCAGGCTCTGGTTCACCGTATAGCAGAGCTTCTCTGCCGGAATCCGGGTCTCCGTGTCAAACACGCACAGGTTGCCCAGGGCGTGGACCCCGGAATCCGTGCGGCTGGCCCCGGAAACCCGCACCGGCTCCCGCAGCAGCCGGCCCAGGTGCCGGTTCAGCTCCTCCTCAATGGTAATGCCGTTGGGCTGGATCTGCCACCCGCAGTAGTTGGTGCCGTCGTAGGCCACCGTCAGCATCACCCGCTTCATGCGTCCTCTCCCTCTGCCGTCCGCTGCTGGGCCTCTCGGAACAGCTGGTCAAAGTCCGGCGCTTTCCGCTTCAGGGACAGGGGATGGCCCTCCCGGTCCAGGAAGCAGTGGCGGGTTTTCCCCTGGCACCGCAGCTCCCCGGTGGAAGTATCCTCCACCCGGTAGTCCACCGTCATCCGCACACCGCTGTACTCCTCCAGGCGCAGGCGGATCTGCACCTCATCCCCAAAGTGCACCTTGGATTTGTATTCGCACTCCACGGAAAGCACCGGGCTCAGAATGCCCCGGGCCTCCATCTCCCGGTAGCCCAGGCCCGCCTGGGCCATAAAGTCAATCCGTGCTTCCTCAAACCAACGAATATAATTGGAATGATGGATAATCCCCATCTGATCCGTCTCGTAATACTGCGCCTTGCGCCGGTAAGGGACAAACCCGTCCATCTCCCGCGCCCCCTTTCCTCTGTTTGCCGTGCTTCTCACGGCATAAAGGTACACCCGGAGGGTGCTTCCTCTGTTTGCCGCCCCATTATAGCATAACAAAATTTTTTTCTCAACGTCTTTCCTTGCATCCCACATCCGGAACCGATATAATTTTTAAGGAAAGCATCTGATTCAGGAAAAAGAATAGAGCAGCCAAATAAGCTGCTCTGAATC
>CAZSAF010000294.1:0-2404 GCA_964604605.1 uncultured Lachnospiraceae bacterium | reverse complement strand
GCGCCCCGCAGGCAGGGGCAATGCCGTGTTCAATGGGACCGGACACGTCTGAATTGGCGCCAATGAGCTTGGCACCGCCCAGCACCAGGTTGGTGGCCTTGGTCAAGGTCTCCAGGGAATAGGTCCTCCCCTCGCCCACCACCACGTAGTCCGGGTTCACATCGTTCATGGTGATGCCTGCGTCATACAGGGCATTGAGCAGACCCGCCTCCCCAATGGCAAACACCGAACAGCCCGGAGCCTGGGCCTTCAGAAAGGCAGCGGTGGCCAGGGCGCTGGTGTAAAAATGATCCTCCGAGACATCCAGTCCCATCCGGGCCAGCTTCTGCTGCAACTCCCGGGGGGTATAGCCGCTGTTGTTGGTCAAAAACAGATATTCCTTATTCTCCTCGTGGAGCCACTGGATGAACTCTTTCACGCCGGGCAGCACCTGGTTGCCATGGTAGATGACACCGTCCATATCGCAGATAAAACCGGCCTTCTCATTAAAGTTGACAATCTCCGCCGTATTCATTTCTCTGTCCTCCCATACACAAGTCCCATTGACAGGTTTCAAGTTGCCTCCGCATTTCCGTTGGCTGCCTTCTTTACTCCTGGTAATCCAGGCAGGCCCTCTCCGTCACGTAAGGGCGCACATAGGTATCCGCCACCTTCACATGCTCCGGATGGGTTGCGTACACTGCCACATCCTCCGGCTTCTCCAGGGTGGTCACCAGCGCCATATCATGGGTGCTGGAGGGCAGCGGCTGGCGGACAAACCGTACCGTCAGCAGGCCGGGGACCTTCCCCACCAGCTCACGCAGATGCTTCTCCATGGCCTCCAGCAGGCCGCTTCTCTCACTTTCCGGAACCTCCGGTTTAAATTTCCACATAACAATATGATGTACCATCTTTGCTCCTTTCATAGCTGCCGTGCTTTTCACGGCATACCGTTACACCCGGAGGGTGTTTCTGCCCCTATCCTACCATAAACTTGGGGGCAATGGCAACCGTATATTCGGCGGAGAACCGGGATGCAGCCTGCGGTTCCGATCCGGCTTATACCCGACAGCCCTATTGGCACGGGGCATTGACCGTGGAGGAGTCGTTTGCTATAATACAGTCAATTAATTGACCGTAAACAAATAAACCAAAAGGGTGGTGAGTCTATGACAAAGGAAGATCGGAAAAACGCATTTCTCTACTGTAAATTTCGGGATGAGCAGTTTGCTCTCTACAACGAATATGCCAAACGCAACGGCATGATGATGAACACACTGCTGATAGTCAATGTTCTTTTTTACGCCAAGAACGGCATGACCCAGAAGGAAATCTGCCAGCGCACGCTTCAATCCAAGCAGACGGTCAACGTAAAAGCGAAATTGAAGGTGCCGCCAACCTATATGATCCCGGTTTTTATCGGAATCGGCTACGCAGATCCGAACGGGATGATATTGGAACAAAATGTTGCCGACCTCAACAAGCAGCTGCATTATGGCAAATGGAAATAAACGAAGCCATGCGTGAGAATACAATAGAACCAATCATCCAGGAAATCGAAATCAAGAGCGTGCTCACCAAATCCAACCTGCCGGTGAGCGATTACTCTGTGAATCCTTATGTGGGCTGCACCCATGCCGGCAAATATTGCTATTCATCGGCTCTGTCACCGACCCTTACCTGCCCCAGGAAGAAACGTTCGGGCGTACCCGCACGCTGCTGGAGCAGCTAAGAGGCAGCGGCGTCCGGATCAGCATTGCCACCAAAAGCGATCTGGTGCTGCGGGATCTGGACTTGATCCAAAGCTCCCCGGATGCCCGCGTCTCCTGGTCTGTCAATACACTGGATGAGGATTTCAAAAATGATATGGACAACGCCGTCAGCATCCGGCGGCGGCTGGCCGCCATGAAAGCGTTTCACGATGCCGGTATCCGCTTTTATCATGAGCAGATCAAGAAGTCTGCAAGAAAAGCAACGACAGGCTCATCCTGCACCTGCGGATAACCGGCTGAAAGACCGCCAAAGGGCGGCTCCCTCCTCAGATAAAATTCGTGCTGATCCTAGCCTCATAGACGGGGGCGGAAATCCCCTGTGCCTTTCCGGCCTCCCGATTCTTCAGCAGCCACGCCATATTTTGCGCCAATGTCCGCATAGTCTGCAGGCCTTCCTCGTCTTTGCGGACATCCTCCGGCGTAAAGCCGTGGACCTGGTTCCAATACTGCGAGCCCACCACGGTCATATTGCATATCGTAAAATACTTGTTCAGGCGGTCAAATAGCCGCTCCGCTGCCTCGCAGGCCCGGACGCCCCACCGCCCTATTCGGGACCGGCGCTCCGGGCCTGCCGCCTCTGGCGGCACCGTTTTGATGGAAAAGACATAAATCCGGATGATAAGATGAGATAACAATGTGACTACTTGCTATTT
>CAZSAF010000293.1:0-2409 GCA_964604605.1 uncultured Lachnospiraceae bacterium | reverse complement strand
ACTCTGCAAACTTGGCAGCATGCTCAGCCTCTTCCCAAGCAGCCTTCTCCCAGTACAGGCCAATCTCCGGATAGCCCTCTCTGTGAGCCACACGGGCCATGGCCAGATACATGCCCACCTCAGAGCACTCGCCCTGGAAGTTGGAGCGCAGATCCTCCAGAATATCCTCGCTGACGCCCTGGGCAACACCCACCACATGCTCGGCAGCCCAGCTCATCTCACCGGTCTGCTCACGGAACTTGCTGGCGGGAGCGCCGCACTGAGGACATTTCTCCGGAGCCGCTTCGCCTTCGTAAACATAGCCACATACTTCACACACAAATTTCTTCATGATCAAATCTCCTTTGTTAAAATAGTAATGATTATCATTTCTGTTTTTAATTTAGCACATTTCTCTGTACTTGTCAACCGGTTTTTTACTCTTTTTTTCGACAATCCCGACAGGTTCCGTGGAACAACACGGTATAGCCTTCTACCTCCTCCGGAAAATCCTCTCCCAGAAGAACCTGGGTGGACGGCGCCTGCTCCATGGGCACATCCATCACCCGCCCGCAGCTGGTACAGTGGTAGTGGTAATGGGGTGCCACATTGGCGTCATACCGCTCTACCCCGTCACCGCAGCAGATCTTTTGAATTTCTCCCAGGGAAACCAGCAGAGACAAGTTCCGGTATACGGTTCCCAAGCTGATCTTCGGATTGGTCTCCCGGACGCTCATGTAAACCATCTCCGCCGTGGGATGGTCCCGCCGCTCCATCAGATACGCCTTGATCGCCTCCCGCTGTCTGCTGTATTTCATCATACAAACGATCCTTTCTGGCATATAATAATAAGAACAGTTATTATTATAAGAAAGAATCCGTCATCTGTCAAGCAGGATTTTCTTCAGATAAACCGCTGCGCCCCCTGCCTCACAGGGCGGGAATATCTCCCGGGCCAGGGCCTTTGCCTCCTCTGTACCGTTTTCCGGCGCTGCCGGATACCCTGCGAAGGCCAGCATGGTCCGATCGTTTTCGTTGTCTCCCAAAGCCGCCGTTTCCTCCTGGGGGATCCGTAGCCGCTCTGCCAGCCAGGCCAGGGCGCTGCCCTTGTCCGCTCCCTGCCGGTTTACCTCCAGATTCCAGGACGAGGAGGAGGTGATCCGCACATCCGGCCATTTTCCCAAAGCCTGCCGGATCCGCTCCCGGTGTTCCGGGTCATGTACCGCAACGAACAGCTTTTCCACGCCGTATCCCCGCTGCTCCAGGAACGCAGCCAGGTCTTCCTGCGGATTTTGATGAAATATGGACATCCGGCTGGCATAGTACCGCTCCAGATATGCCGGAAGCCACCGCCAGTTGTAGATCTGATTCCCGCTGTAGGCACAGCTGTAAATCCCTTCCTGGTACAGCATCCGGAGAATTTCCGCTGCCTCCGGCGCGGCAATCAGCACCTGGCGCAGCAACTGTTTCTCCTGTATATCCTGAATCAGCGCCCCGTTGGAGGAAATCACATAGCGCAGGCCGGAAAGCCCCAGAATCTCCTCCGGGAACGCTGCCAGAGACCTGCCGCTGGCCGGTACCACCAGTACATGCTGGTCCAAGGCTTCCTGCAGGGCAGCCAGCACCGGTTCCGGCACCGGCCGATCCTGGGGCACCAGCGTTCCATCCAGATCCGTTGCAATCAGTCGTATCATTGTTTCCCCCTTTCTGTTCCCTGTCCAGTATAGCGGATTCCCCACTGAAAGGCAATGAACGGCTCCCATTTTTTTTGATTTTCCGAAAATAATTGCTCTGCACTCTTATTTGTGCTATATTCAAAACACTGCGCAGTTTGCGCGAATCTCACTCCATATCCGGCAGGGCCGCCCGGTGAACCGCGCGGGGCCGGACAGAAGGGAAGATTGTATGCGTTTCCTCTCCATAAAGAAAATTCCAACCAACGCCTGGCTGCCCTTGATTTTGATTGCCCTGACCCACCTCAGCGCCTTTTGCATTTATCTGTTCTTCCCCACCACCCTGGCCTGGCCCCAGGTCTCCCCGGATATGCCTTTCGGCTGGATGGCCAGCCTGATCTATTCCATGGACCAGCCCACCAACCTGCTGCCGTCCATGCACTGCTATGTCAGCTGGATGCTATGGCTCAGCGTCTGCGGGCGGCCGGAGGTCCCCCGGGGCTGCCGGCGCTTCTTCCTGTTCTTCTCCGTGCTGATCTGCCTGGCCACCCAGACTCTCAAGCAGCACTATCTGGCAGACCTGATCGCCGGCATTGCCCGGGCGGAGCCGAATGCCGGAAAGGATGCAGACTTTTTTGCCAAAATCCTGCAATTCTTTCATGGGAAGTTTAGGAAAAATTAACTTCCGCTCCACAAGAAAGATGTTATAACCTGACTTTTACAGTTTTGGAAAAGAAAAATCCCTGCATTGCCTATA
>CAZSAF010000292.1:0-2415 GCA_964604605.1 uncultured Lachnospiraceae bacterium | reverse complement strand
CAAGCCGTTTATTGCCGCCTGCAACCAGTTCAAGTACCTGGATATTCTGCTGGCCAACGCCAACAAGGCGGAGAAGATGGTGGCAGCCCACGATGTGGAGAAGCAGGCGGCCCACCATGCGGAAAAGGCGGAGCCGGAGGCCGCCGGGGCGGAAGCGGCCAAGGAAGAGCCGGAGACGAAAAAGCCCAGGGAGAAGGAAATAGAGAAAGAGCGGGAGAAGGAGCCCAAGTCCCGGGGACGGAGCCGCAGCGGCTCCCGGCAGGATGCAAAGTCCAAGGCAGAGGGAAAAGCCGAGGGCAAGGCGGAGGCCAAGCCTGAGAAAGAAAAGGACAAGGGACGGGAGAAAGCCGCGCCGGAGCCTCAGGAGGAGAAGGCTCCCCAGGAAGAGAAGGCGCCCCAGCCCCGGACCAACCTGGAGATGGTGCGCCAGGCCATCCACTCCATTGTGGAGGATGGCTCGGACGAGGACGGCTGGATGCTCTCCGCGGATTTGGGCAACCAGCTGGCTAAGCGGTTCCCGGACTTTGATGTGCGGAACTTTGGCTTCAGCAAGCTGACGCCGTTCTTGGCCTCCCTGAAGGATTTTGAGATCCGACGGACCCGGTCCAGCGGCAACCGGAATGTGCAGCTGGTGTATGTGAAGAAAAAATGAGAAAGGAAAACGCCCTGCCTCCTGGATGAACAGGAAGCAAGGCGTTTTTTCGTGGGTGCGCCGGCAGGCGCGGGTGTTTATTCTTTTCCGTTCCAGCAGTAGGTACAGAGCTTGCAGGGCTCTATTCCCACCGACTCGATCATATCATCCAGCCGGTGGTAGCGCAGGCTGGTAAAGTTCAGCTGTTTGCGGATTTCTTCCAGCATGGCGGCGTACTCCGGGCTGTCCGGGTCCGTGTATTTCTCCAGGACCTTTTCCCTTTCGGCCTCGTCCTCTGGCAGGTCTGGCTCCAGCTTGGCAATCACCCGGCGGGTGATCAGGTCCATGTCCGAGGTGGACCGGGAGAAGTTCAGGTACTTGCAGCCGTATACCAAAGGCGGGCAGGCCGGGCGGATGTGCACCTCCTTGGCGCCGCTCTGGTAGAGGAATTCCGTGGTCTCCCGCAGCTGGGTCCCCCGGACAATGGAGTCGTCAATGAGCAGCAGGCTCTGGTCCTGGATCAGGTCATGGACCGGAATCAGCTTCATGCGGGCGATCAGGTCCCGTTTGCTCTGGATGGTGGGCATAAAGGACCGGGGCCAGGTGGGCGTGTACTTGATAAAGGGCCGGGAAAAAGGAATTCCCGAAGCGTTGGCGTAGCCGATGGCGTGGGGCGTACCGGAATCCGGCACACCGGCCACAATGTCCGGATGTACGCTACAAGCGTCCCGGGCAGCCAGCTTGGCGCCGCAGTTGTACCGCATTTTTTCCACGCTGATGCCCTCATAGGAGGAGGACGGATAGCCGTAGTAGATCCACAGGAAGGTGCAAATCTTCATCTCCTTGCCAGGCTTGGCCAGGGTGATCACCTCCTCCGGGGTCAACAGCACAATCTCTCCGGGGCCTAGCTCCCGCTCCTCAGTGTAGCCCAGGTTCAGGTAGGCAAAGCTCTCAAAGCTGACGCAGTGGGCGCCGTCCTTCTGGCCGATGGCCACCGGGGTGCGGCCCAGCCGGTCTCTCGCCGCGTAGATGCCCTTGGGAGTCATCACCAGAATGGTCATGGAGCCCTGGATCAGCTCCTGGGCGTAGCGGATGCCGTCAATCAGGTTGTCCTTCTGGTTGATGATGGAGGCCACCAGCTCCGTGGGGTTGATGTCCCCGCCGCTCATCTCCAGAAAGTGGGAGAAGCCATGCTGGAACAGCTGGTCCACAATCTCCTGGACGTTGTTGACTTTTCCTACGGTGCTGATGGCATAGGTGCCGTGGTGGGAGCGGACGATCAGGGGCTGGGGCTCAAAATCGGAGATGCAGCCGATGCCCATGGTCCCCTCCATCTGGTTTACGTCCTTCTCAAACTTGGTGCGGAAGGGCGAGTTTTCAATATTGTGAATGGCCCGGTCAAAGCCGTTCTTCCCGTAGACGGCCATACCGCCGCGGCGTGTTCCCAAATGGGAGTGGTAATCGGTTCCAAAAAACAGATCAAAGACACAGTCCTCCTTGGAGATCACTCCAAAAAAACCACCCATGCTTCTTCCTCCTAGCTGTAAACGGTAGATTCAACATTTGACTCTTTATCTTAGCATTTCCCCGGAGCCCATGTCAATAAAAAACCGAAAATCGCAGCGGTAGCTTCCGAAACCGAGGATCAGAACCTCTTGCGGATGTGGCCGCCCTGTGCTACGATAGAGACGGCAAAAAACGGAGGTGGATTATGAGCAAATGGCATGATGAACTGATGGCGGAGGTGCGGCATTACCGGGAGACCCACCTGGTGGATCCGGAAG
>CAZSAF010000291.1:0-2435 GCA_964604605.1 uncultured Lachnospiraceae bacterium | reverse complement strand
GACGAGGCCGATACATGGTCGCTGACAGAGGCGCAGATCCTGGGCATACTGTGGGGACTCTTCGAGACCGCGGTGCAGCTGGATGACCAGGAAGACCGACAGGGCATCTATGAACTCGCCCAGGAGATCATGGACTTCCATGGCCTGGATCTGCGGGTAAAGCCCATCTAAACGACAAGCACATTCCTAAGAGGAGCCGCCACCAATGGCGGCTCCTCCTATTCTCACCCTTGTTGCCCCTGTGCCGCCCCGTGTCGGCCTTTTGAGGGCGGGGTGGCACCCGTACCCCCGCCCGCCCCAGCAGAGGCTTGTTGAGGCCGTGTAGACAAACCAACCGTGAGCCCAGCGTCAGCGGGTCACGGTTGGAGAGGAGGAGCAGCGGAGTGAGCGAGTTCTGCCGCAAGCGGCGGAACAAGTGATATGGAGCTTGCGATGACGAGAACCGAGGGGTCGAAAATGGTGCTGGATAAAGCAGGTGGTCGCGCTGCGCCCACCTGCGGCCTCACACCGCCCCGCAATGCGGGGCGGCGGGCTGTTGCCTGGGTGGTCGGTTTGGCTGCTTCTTGCTGTGCGGGGTGGTCGAAGGGAACAAAAAAGACAGCAATTACAGACTGTCACAGCCTCGTTTCAGGTGGCCGTAACAGGTGGTTTTGCAATGATTAGGAGGAAACGCACATGAAAAAAGAATGGTGTCCCGCGGCAAAGGCGGAGGAAACCAAGGAGCGGATACCCGCTTGGCTGTACCCATCGACTCTGTCCGTTATCGACAAGATGATGGCACAGGGCAACTTCAAAAGCAGGAGCGAGTATCTGGAGACTGCGGCGCAGTTTTATGCCGGCTACCTCTCCGGCCAGGAGGCCACAGCCTATCTGCCGCCCGCGCTGGTATCTGCCATGCGTGGTACGGTTCAGGACAGCGAGGGCCGCATCGCCCGGCTGCTCTTCAAACTGGCCGTGGAAGTCGATATGGTGATGAACGTGCTGGCCGCAGGCATGGAAATTAGCGACGAGGATCTCCGGCAGCTCCGTGCCCGGTGCGTCCGCGAGGTCAAGCAGACCAACGGACAGATCACATTCAAGGACGCCGTGGACTATCAGAAAGGCGTGACATAAAAAGATGCCGTCCGGACAGGACGGCATCATCTTCATTTCAGTTATTTAGAAAATCCGTTGGAGAGATTGCAGGTACCACGGAACCCGCGAAATCCTTTGTGTTGCGGGTCAGGATGCAGTCGGCCTCGTTTCGTTCCGCCACCGCGTCCACCACCGCATCCTCAAAGTCCTGCATCTCCCGCGACAGGGCGGTGTGGATGTCCATCCCCGCCACATCCGCAAAGGTGACCAGCGTGGCCAACTGCTCGCCCCGCTCCTTCGCCTGCTGGGGGGACTGCAGCGCCTTCCGCAGCACATAGAAAATGTCGGTCACCGCGGAGGCGGAGAGCAGGCACTCCGCCTCCGCCTCGATTGCCTTCCGCAAGGCTTGGTAGGAATCCGTAAAAAACGGCTCCCGCTTCTGGAGGATATCCAAAAGCACATTGGTGTCCACCATGATCCTCATTGACGCGCCAGACGCTCCTTCCGAACCGCATCCTCATCCATGTCCGCGGACTGGGACGCGACGCCGACCAGCTCGTCCAGCACCGCCAGCTTATTGGTAGAGGGACTTGTCAGGCGGGCGATGTTCTTCCCGTTCTTCGTAATATACACATCCTGCGTGGCCACCATGTCCAGATATTTGCCCAGATTGGATTTAAACTCCGTCGCGGTAACGATCATCACAAACAC
Organism: uncultured Lachnospiraceae bacterium; assembly: GCA_964604605.1. Classification (GTDB taxonomy): domain Bacteria; phylum Bacillota; class Clostridia; order Lachnospirales; family Lachnospiraceae; genus Pseudolachnospira. The sequence continues at coordinate 650 of CAZSAF010000291.1, read as the reverse complement.
CTCCCATGTTATCTATAGTATTATTCCTGTTGATTTCATTATACGCAAATCGCACGATATTGTCAATCAAATCGTGCGATTATTTTGTTCGAGAACAAGAAAGGCGGGATGCCCTTGCCGCGTCTGATTTTTAAGTGCCCCCACATCAGGGGCGGTACAAAGTCCACAGCCGCACACCTGGGAAACTATGTGAAGTACATGGCGACCCGAAATGGTGTGGAGCGCATTGACCAAGATCGGTCTGGGTGGCCCGCGACCGGAAAGCAGAAAGCGGTGGTGGAACAGATCCTGCGGGACTTCCCCATCAGCAAAGAGATGTTTGAATACGCGGACTACCTGGCAGCGCCTACCCGCGGCAACGCCTCGGACCTTATCACGCGGGCGCTGGAAGATCACTACGATCAGGTGGCAAAGCGGGAAAACTATTTGAAGTACATCGCTACCCGCCCCCGCGCCCAGCGCATCGGCTCCCACGGACTGTTTACTGGCGCGGAAGATTCCCTGGTCCTCTCTCAGGTGGCTAAGACAGTCGCGGAACACCCCGGTCATGTGTGGCTGCCCATTATTTCGCTGCGCCGGGAGGATGCCGCCCGGCTGGGCTATGACAGCGCGGAAAACTGGAAGAAGTTCCTGAGCGGCTACGCCATGGA
>CAZSAF010000290.1:0-2454 GCA_964604605.1 uncultured Lachnospiraceae bacterium | reverse complement strand
ATATCGTTGAGCACCTTGAGGCTTCCGAAATTTTTCGTCAGGTTGCGCACTTCCACCTTGTATTTGGTATTTTCCATCTTCTTCTCTCCCCCTCTCTACAGCGCCAAATCTGTGTTTTCGGAGATCTCTTTGCGCAGCCGCAGAAATTCCGGATCCACAGCATCCCTGGGCCTTGGCAGGTTCACGTCATAGACCGCCTTCACATGGGCCGGGCACTCGGTTAAGAGCACGATCCGATCCGCCAGATAGAGGGCCTCCTCGATGTTGTTGGTAACGAAAATAACGGTTCGCTTCTCGGTCTGCCAGATGCGCTGCAGCTCCTCCTCCATGGCATAGCGTGTCTGGGCGTCCAAAGCGCCGAAGGGCTCGTCCATCAGCAGGATCTGCGGGTTGTTGGAATAAGCCCTAGCAATGCTCACACGCTGCTTCCTTCCCCCGGAGAGCTGATCCGGGTAGGCCTTTTCAAAGCCCGTCAGCCCCACTAGGTCGATATATTTCTGCGCGATTTTTCTGCGCTCCTTCTTGTCCATACCCTTGATTTTCAGACCGAACTCCACATTTTCCATGGTCGTTTTCCAGGGCATCAGGGCACGTTTTTGGAACACCATTCCGATGCGGGTATCGCTGCCTTTGATCTCCTCGCCGTCCAGCAAAATTCTGCCATCTATCGGGTTTTCCAGCCCGGCGATCATGTTCAGAAGGATGGTTTTTCCGCAGCGCCCGGGCCCCAAAATCACCAGAAATTCGGACTCATACACCTCCAGGGACACGTCCACGGCGGCGTCAAATACCTTGTTGTTTACAATATAGCTCTGAGAGATATGTTCCAGCTTTAAACTGATTTTTTTACCGTCCATGGGCACACAATCCTTTCTAAGAACTGAATCAGAATCGCAAGCAGATAGCCGACCACGCCGATGCTGATCATGGCAAGCAGACACAGAGGATAATCGCCGGAGTCCATGCCCCGGACGATCAAGAATCCGACGCCGGATCTTCCTCCCAGCATCTCTGCGGCAAGCACCACCATCCACCCCGCGGAGGTAGAATTGCGGATTCCCGCAAAAATAGCGTCTAAAGCGGAAGGAATCGCGATCTCAAACAACATCTGCCTGCCGTTGGCATTAAAGATCGTGCCGATATCCAAATATTCCTTAAGCACATTGGAGATGCCCGCCTGGGTGTTTACCACCACCGGCATCAGAGCCCCTATAAACACGATGAGGATCTTGGGGAATTCCCCGGTTCCAAACCACATGGTCGCCAATGGCACCCAAGCCAGGGGCGGCACCGCCCTAAATGCTGTAAAAACAGGCCCAAAGAGGGCGTTCGCCTTCTTGTTCCAGCCGATCAGGATGCCGAAGGAAATGCCGATCGTCCAGGCAAAGGCCAGGGCGATGAACACTCTTTGAAGGCTGGCCCAGATATGTCCGAACAACCCCAGATCCCTAATGGGGCGCTCAACCATTCTTATGTACCTGGCCCAAACCTCTGCCGGTGATGGGAACTGTGAATTTACGTCCGAAGAGGCCAGCCTCCACAGGCCGCTGAGCAGTAACATTGCCGCGATGGGCAGCAGCCGATAAAGGCGGCCGCGGAGTATTTCTTTCCTCTCGTATTCGCTGAGGAACAGTTCTTCTTTTTCTTTTTTCATTTCTTCCACCCCAGAACCTTTCCTTCAACCAATCCAAGAAGCCATGTGAATATAACGCCCAGCACACCGATAATCACAATGCCCAGAATGATGATATCTGGCCTTGCAAAAGACCGGCCCTGCTGGATCATATAGCCAAGTCCCACATTGGCGGCCAGCATCTCGGCGGCCACCAGGGTTGCCCAGGCATTTCCCAGGGCCACCCGAACCCCCGCAAATGTCATGGTCATAGCGGAGGGTATGCCTATTTTCCGAAAAACAGTAAAGTTTGACGCCCCGCAAATCTTTCCCACATTGATCAATGTCTGACTGGTCTGCCTAATCCCCGTATAGGCATTGATCACACAGGGAACGAAGGCGGAGAAAAACACGATGAAAGCCTTAGCCTGCAGCCCTAATCCCAACCAGATAATGGTGATGGGGATCCAGGAAACCGGCGGAATAGGCCGGAGGATTTCAAAGATAGGCCGCATAAAGCTGTCAAATCCCTTAAACCATCCCATAAAGAGCCCTAGGGGAATCCCGATAATCAAAGCCAGAAAAAACCCGGATAGAGCCACCTGCAAGCTGGACAGAATGTTGACCCCCAAAACCGCGCCGTCCGGGTTGGGATCCACCCATTTTACAAAAAACAGCTCAACCACTTCCGTTGGCATTGGCACATACCGGCTGGGGAGGATCCCCACCATCACCGCAATCTGCCAGGCGAAGAGAAATACCAGGACTCCGATAACGGACAGCATGACCAGCTGGTAGTGCTCTTTTCGCTTCTCCGTCTGCACTTTTGCGATGCGCTCCGC
>CAZSAF010000289.1:0-2487 GCA_964604605.1 uncultured Lachnospiraceae bacterium | reverse complement strand
TAGCCGCCCTGGCCTCCCTGGCTGTTTCCTCCACGGTAGCCGCCCTGGCCCTGGCCGTTTCCTCCACGGTAACCGCCTGAACCGCCGGAGCGGGCATTGCGCCGCTCATTGCTCCGGTTCCGGGCAGCAGCTGCGGCCCGGGAAGCTGCCCGGTCCGCCTCGCGCACCTTCTCCATATCCACAAAACGAGGCGCCGGCGGCTTTACCTCCTGAGTCTCCACCGTTGCGGCGGCGGAAGTTTCTGCCGGTTTCACCGGGGCCGTCTCCGCCGGCTTTGCCTTTGGCGCCTCCACCGGTTTGGCTTTCGGCGTTTCCGCCGATTTGGCCTTTGCTGCCTCCGCAGGCTTTTCCGACGGCTTAGCGGCGGGCTTTGCCGGGGCCTTGGCCTGAGGCTTGGCAGCCGGTTTCCCCGCCGGTTTGGCCGGGGCCTTCTTCTGCATCCCCGCCGGCCGGGACTTCAGGCTGTTCTGGGTACTGTTCTGCTTCCGGAACACCGCCGTTATTTTTTTCTTCTTCGGTTCCCTCTCTCCGGATTTCTCCGGCGCTTGCTTCGGTTCCTTCCGGACTTCCTCTTTATTCAAATCATTTGCCATGCTCACTACCTCCGTCTTGATTCCTGTCTGTCAGTTGTTCCTTGATCGCCCTCGCCAGGCCCTCATCCATCACGGCCAGGGAAGCTCGCTCCCCCCGGCCAATGGCGTGGCCCAGGCTCTCCTTATCTCCATATACCCGCCACTCTGTGTGATAGTAGGTACACATGTCGCGGAACCGCTTCTGCGTATTCTCCGAGGCGTCCCCGGCCAGCAGCACCAGCCTGGCCCGGCCGCTTTTTACGGCCCGCTCCGTGCAGAACTCACCGCTCTCCACCTTCCGGGCCCGGGCTGCCAGCCCCAGGTACGCCATGGCCTTATTTTGCTGCAATCCCGTTCCACTCCTCTCTCAGCCGCTCATAGACCTCCCGCGGCACCGTCATCTTAAAGGAACGGTCCAGCCCTTTGGATTTGATGGCTTTCTCCAAGCATTCCTCCGAGGGGCAAAGGTAGGCGCCCCGCCCGTTTTTCTTTCCGGTGGCGTCCAGCACAAACTCTCCCTCCGGTGTTCGGACCACTCGAATCAGCTGCTTCTTGTCTTTCAGCGCCCCACAGCCTATACAGGCCCTCTGGGGCTGTTTCCGAATCGCGCCCACACACTCACTCCTTTGCCGGCTCCGTCTCCTCTGCCCCGTCAGCCGCCTCCGGCTCTCCGGGCACCTCCTGGAACCAATCTTCGCTCTCGCCGTAAGCCTCCCCTGCGTCTCCGTCTTCCCGGAGGTCATCCGCGTACTCGCCTTCGCCGTCCTCGTCCTCATAGTAATCTTCAATGTAGCCGATCTCATCAAAGAGCCCGCTCTCCCGTGCCTGGGTCTCGCTCTTGATGTCAATCTTGTACCCGGTAAGCCGGGCGGCCAGCCGGGCGTTCTGCCCCACTTTGCCGATGGCCAGGGACAGCTGGTAATCCGGCACCACCACCTGGGCGGTCTTCTCATCGTCATCTGCCAGCACGCAGATCACCTTGGCCGGGCTCAGGGCATTCTCAATCAGCTCCGCCGAGTTGTCGCTCCAGTTGATAATATCAATCTTCTCGCCCCGCAGCTCCTCCACCACGGCGTTGACCCGGCTGCCGTTGACGCCCACGCAGGCGCCCACCGGATCCACGTTGGGATCGTTGGACCACACCGCCATCTTGGTCCGGGAGCCAGCCTCCCGGGAGATGGCTTTGATCTCCACAATGCCCTCCTGGATCTCCGCCACTTCCGCCTCAAACAGCCGCTTCACCAGCTCCGGATGGGTCCGGGAGACCAGGATCCGCGGTCCTCTGGTGGTATCCTTCACCTCCAGGATAAAGACCTTAATCCGCTCGGTGGGCTGGTACACCTCGCCCTTCACCTGCTCGTTTTCGTTGAGCATGGCGTCCGCCTTGCCCAGGTTGACGCTGATGTTGCGCCCGATGTACCGCTGTACAATGCCGGTGACCACCTCCCGCTCCTTGGCATAGAAATGGTCAAACACCACCTTCCGCTCTTCCTCCCGGATTTTCTGGAGGATTACGTTCTTGGCGTTCTGGGTGGCAATCCGGCCAAATTCCTTGGATTTGATGTCCTGCCGCACAATATCGCCTACACTGTAGGTGCCGGACAGCTTCCGGGCGTCCTCCAGGCTGATCTGCAGCACCGGATCTTCCAAGGTCTCCACCACTTCCTTCTCCGCGTACAGCTCATAGTCGCAGGTTTCCGGATTGATGTGCACCTTGACATTGTCCGCCTTGCCGAAATGGTTTTTGCAGGCCGTGAGTAAGGAGGTCTCAATGGCTTCCAGCAGCGTTTCCTTGCTGATGTCTTTCTCCTTTTCCAGTATATTCAGGGCCTCCAGTAATTCCTTATTCATCTTTCCATTTTCCTCCTTTAAAAGTCGAACGCCAGGCGAATCAGGGCGATATTGGACCGTTCCA
>CAZSAF010000288.1:0-2493 GCA_964604605.1 uncultured Lachnospiraceae bacterium | reverse complement strand
TTATTATGAAATCCTTGAGAATAAGCTGTCAACTTTTTTTATACCACACCATACCGAGATTTTCAGCCGCCTGACACCGGTGACCCAGCAGTACCTGCTGCTCATGGCCCGGGAACTGTTAAAAACACAACAAAAATTACTGTACCCGGAAAAGACGTGGAAATAAAAGAAAAAAAGAATGGCCCATGTATTTCAAAAGGCCGGTGCCCCCTCCTCTTCACAGAAGTTGGTCACCAGCCTTTTGCCACAATTCATTTTAACCGCAATCCAATAGACTATAATCCCCGCCGGGACAGCCTGCCTTACTCCAGGCTGTCCTCCGGCGCCGGATCCGCTCCGCTGGAGCTTTCCCCTTCCGAGGGAGGCTCGGTGGAGGCGGAGGATTCCCCGGAATCCTCCGTGGGAGCCGTTGTCGGGTTGATGCTCTCCGGAGTCGTGGTGCCCTGGGTTGCACTTTCCGAAGTGCCGGGCGCCGTGGATTCCGGCGTGGAAGACTCCGGCGCCTGGGTGGTGGTGGTTTCCTCCGGCGTGGTCTCTGCCGACGTGGTCTCCGACGGCGCCTCGTAGGAATCCTCCCCGCCGAACACAATCACCGGCGTGCCCACGGAGATCATGTTGTACAGGCTCCGGGCCTTGCTCACCGGCATATTGACACAGCCGTGGGAGCCCTCCGTCAAGTACAGGTCCCCGCCAAACTCACTTCGCCAGCTGGCATCGTGGAGGCCGTAGCCGCCATAGAAGGGCATCCAGTAATCCACGTGGGACGCATAGTCCTCCCCCCGCAGGATTCGGTCCGTCTCTTTGTTGTATATATAATACACGCCCCGAACCGTCTTGGTGTTCCGTATCACCCGGCCGGACACAATGGCCGTACTCAGCTCCAGATCACCGTCCTCATAATAGTACAGCATCTGGTTGGTCAGATCCACCTCTATGTAGGTGTCTCCAATGTCCGTGCTTCCCCGATCCTTCCCGCTCTGGGAATACACTGGGTCCCCGGTGACCGTGCTGCCGGACTGGATTGCCTCCGTGATCTGGGCCAGGGTTGCCGACTGATCCAGCTTCCAGCCGTAGTTGCCGCCGCTGACCGTCACCCGGCCGCTGCCAGTGCTGCGGAAAGAGCGGGAGGTTCCCACCGTATCATACTCATCCGCCAGCCCCTCCACCCAGGTCTGCAGCAGCTCCGTATTCAGGCTGACCTGGCTGTTTTCGTCACAAACGATGGACTCCCGGACCGTGGCCGGATCCAGTGTCTCCATTTCCTCTCCAAAGGTGTAGGAAATCCGTGCCTTGTTGTAAAGGTTCATGGTCTCCACCGCCTGTTCCATGGCCGCATCCGCCTGCTTCACCGCGTCATAGCAACCCGCCTCCTCCAGGGAAAGGGTTGTATGCAGCGTACCCACCGCCTCCTGGGCCAGGGTAAACACCTGATTCAAGTCCACCCGGGTCCCCAGGGTCTCCGGATGAAGCACGTACTGATCCGCAGCCTCATCGTAGACGATCTCCGCGTCCACCGAGTCGGTCATGTTCTGGAACAACGGGCTGGCCAACAGTCGCTGCTCCAGCAGTTCTTCATCGTACTCCCAGCCGCTGGTGAACGTAAAGGAGACGGGATTCTCCTCCGCGTTTTTCCAGTTGGAGGAATCCTGCTGGTCAATCAGCGTCTGGAAATCCACATCAAACAGCATGGTCAGGCCAATCTCTGAGGCCTGAATGGTATCCTCCATGCCATTGACGCCCTGGATGGTCAGGGAATAGTTCTCCACCTCCTGGGAAAACAGCGCATTGACTTCCTCCGCCGTCATGTTGGAGCAGTCCTGGTCGTTGATCCGTGTGCCCGGAAGGAAATGGCTGTCATAGTAGGAGACCATCTGCCGGTTTTCCACCAGCCGGGAAATGCCCCAGCCGCCCAGGGCCAGTACCACCACGACAACCACTGCCACGGCGACGCCCACCAGAATCCGCCGGCGCCTCCGGTCTGCACTCTGCTCCTCGTTCTCCGGCTTCTCCTCCGGTTCCGCCTGCTCCAGCACGCGCCGGGGCGGCGCCTGAATGGATTCCTCCCAGGTCACCCGAATATCCCGGTCATCCGGCTCCTCCTCCGGCGGCTGCCGATGGTCCGCTCCCAGGCCGGAAAGAACCGCCTCCGCCGCTGAGGTTTCCTGGCTGGCCTGGTGCAGCGCCTCTCCCAGGTCCTCGGTGCTCAGGTCCAGATAGTTTGACACATCGCCCATGGAGAGATCCCCCATGGACACCGAAGGCATGACCCGGGTCTGGTCCAGATCCTCAATCTCCACCCGGGGCATGCTCCGGGTCTGATCCAGGTCTTCCACCTTCACATCCGGCATCACCCGGGTATCCTCCTGGCGCTCCGCTTCCTCCCGATTCTCCTCCGCAGAAGAGGCAGATTCCGCTTCCTGCCGCATTCCCGCGTCCACATGGGGCAGACTTCGGGTGATGTCCAGATCATCCACCTCCACTTTCGGCAGGCTT
>CAZSAF010000287.1:0-2494 GCA_964604605.1 uncultured Lachnospiraceae bacterium | reverse complement strand
TTAAGTGTGGTAACTCAACAATACAACATATATTCAAAAACTGCTACTTTTTTTGTGAAAAAGTGGCGGAAACATGTACCTAGGGCTAGCCGTCGCGCTAGCGACTTGGTACAATAGAAGAAACACGTTTTGAGAGGGGGACTTATCTTGCGAAAAGAACTGATTCAACTGCGGGAGGAAATGGAACGGCGGGGGCTTCACGCCTGCCTGATCCCCACCGCGGATTTTCACGGTTCCGAGTATGTACATGAACACTTTCAGTTCCGCCAGTATATCTCCGGCTTCACCGGTTCCGCCGGCACCCTGGTGGTGACGCCCCAGGAGGCAGGGCTGTGGACCGATGGCCGCTACTTTCTCCAGGCGGAACAGCAGCTGGCCGGCAGCGGCATCACCCTGTACCGGTCCGGGCTGCCGGACACGGAGGAGATTCCCCAGTTCCTGGAGCGGACCATGCCGGACCGGGGGTGCCTAGGGGTAGACGGCCGGCTTATTTCCTATAAAATGGGCCGTCATCTGGAAAACCTGCTGGAGCACAAAAAGATTACGCTGGCCTACAAGGAAGATCTGGCGGACGCCGTATGGGCCGACCGGCCGCCCATTCTGCCCCAGAAAATCTGGGAGCTGCCGGTTTCCCGGGCGGGCCAGGACCGGAAGGAAAAGCTGGCGATCCTCCGGGAAAAGATCCAGGAGTGCGGCGCCAATTCCCATCTGATCACCACCCTGGATGACATTGCCTGGCTGTTCAACCTGCGGGGCGGCGATATTCCCCAGAACCCGGTGTTCTTCTCCTACTGCCTGCTGACGCCGGAGGAGACCACTCTGTTTGTGTACGGGGAGGCCCTGTCCCCGGAGCTGCGCCAGGCCCTGGAGGCGGATGGTGTCCGCATCCGCCCTTACACTGCCATCACCGAAGCCCTGGAGGGCCTGGACGAGTCCTGCCGGCTGCTTCTGGACACCTCCCAGGTCAGCTACAACCTGAAAAAGGCCATTCCCAAGGAGGCGCGCCGGGTGTTTGGCCCCAACCCCAGCATCCTGTTAAAGAGCATCAAGAACCCCACAGAAATTGCCGGCCTCCGGGAGGCCAACCGGAAGGACGGGGTTGCCATGGTCCGCTTCCTCTGCTGGCTGGAGGAGACGGTGGGCAAGGAGCCGGTGACAGAGATGTCCGCCGCGGAATACCTGAATTCCTGCCGCCGCAGCCAGGAAAACTTCCTGGACCTGAGCTTTGACACCATTTCCGGCTACGGCCTCCACGGAGCCATTGTCCATTATGAGGCCACACCGGAAACCGACTGCCCGCTGCAGCCGGAGGGCCTTTTGCTGGTGGATTCCGGCGGGCACTACCTGGAGGGGACCACGGACATCACCCGCACCATTCCCCTGGGGCCGCTGACGCCGGAAATGAAGCGCCGTTACACCCAGGTGCTTCAGTGCATGCTGCACCTGGCCGCCGCCCGGTTCCCCCACGGCTGCCGGGGAGAGAACCTGGACATTCTGGCCCGGCTGCCCCTGTGGGAGGAGGGGCTGGACTTCCGCCACGGCACCGGCCACGGCGTAGGCTTCCTCCTCAACGTCCATGAAGGGCCCAACCGGTTCCACTGGAACCAGCACGGGGAAAAATCCGGCTGTGTGCTGGAGTCGGGCATGGTGACCACCGATGAGCCCGGCTACTATGAGGACGGGAAATTCGGCATCCGCATTGAGAACGACCTGCTCTGTGTGGAAGGCCCCAAGACCGGCTATGGTTCCTTCCTGGCCTTTGAGCCCCTGACCCTCTGCCCCATCTCCACCGCCGCGGTGGAGCCTTCACTGCTGACCCAGCAGGATAAGGATCTGCTGAACCAGTATCACCAGCGGGTCTGGGAGGAGCTTTCCGGCCTCCTGCCGGAAAAAGAAAAGGCCTGGCTGCAGAACGCAACCAGACCCATCTGACCGATTCCCCTCGGCAGCGGAAGCTGCCGGGGGTTTTTCATGCCTTCGGCCCGCTGCCGCAGGCAGGCGCCAGGCTATTTTCCCCTTTTTTCCAGGAAGGCCGCGGTGATCATCAGCAGGAACAAAAACACACCGGTGGCCGCCGCCAGCAGCGGCAGCAACAGGCCGGCCATCCGCAGGGTGATCCACTGGAGGGAGAACAGGCCTCTCAGGAACAGGAAGGCCAGCACAAAGGCCCCTCCCATGGCCGTAAACAGCAGCATCCGCTGCCAGGTAAAGGGAATACATACCTTAAACAGGATCATCATGCCGGTGTAGGCCATGAGCACCACCGCCATGGTGGAGATGGCCCCGGAGGAAAAGCCCATGTGGCCGGCCAGCAGCACCAGCAGCACCGTGTTGAACACATTGGTCAGGGCACCGGGAATGGCCTTGCGGATCACATTCCAGAGAAAATGCCCCCGAACCCGCTCCCGGTTAGGCTCCATGGCCAGCACAAAGGACGGCGCGCCAATGGGCAGGGCGCTGACCAGGGTAAACAGGATAGGCTCAAAGGGATACG
>CAZSAF010000286.1:0-2531 GCA_964604605.1 uncultured Lachnospiraceae bacterium | reverse complement strand
CAAAGGCTCTCTTCGCATTGGCGCACTGTGGATTATGGGGTATCTGCCACTGGCTGAACAATTAAAAGTATTTTCGGAACAATACCCACAAATTGAAACCTATATTTCCATCAATGGAAGCAATTTTTTATTGAATCAATTACTGGCTCGGGAAATGGACGCTATTTTCCTATTGGGATCTCAACATTTATATGATCAAAAAGAAGCGCATTATTTCAAGCTGGCAGACGACCAGTTTATGGCCATTGTTTCCAAAAAGAATCCTCTTTCCCGCCAGGCCCGAATCCGCATTTCGGATCTGAAAGACGAAAAAATCATTATGCCTTCTCCGGATTCGTCCCTACGCAAGCGGATTGACCAGCTTTTTTTGTCCGCCGGCATTACGCCGCACATCATCTGCGAAAGCAGCCAATCGGATACCAGTACGCAGCTGGCCGCCGGTAACTTTGGCATCAGTTTTTCTTCCGCTTCCATTGCCGCCTACCTGGACGACGACCGCTACCGGGCGATTCCGCTGGAACCTCTGGTCACACGCCCCATTTATTTCGCGGTGCTAAAAAGAACCATGGAATATCCCCCCATTCAAGCGCTGGTACGTTATTTTGAGAAAATTGCGAAGGATTCATCATCCTGAAAAAAAGATGAAGGATAATCGATATTTGTTCCCAACCATGCTAAAATAAGACAGGGAGGTGAATGATATGAACGGAATTCCACCGGCATCCGATTTGGAAAATAATTTTGCGGACGAAGCCTTTGAAAACCAGCAATTTGAGAGTGAAGTATACTTCAAACTAAACGAGGCAGAAAAAGAGGCGAATTTAACAAATCAGCGCTATTCCTCTAAAGAGGTGTTGAAAGAAATGAAAGAGGCGATTGACATCTTCCGAACCGCCCGCTAAAACATGAATACTGAAATTGGAATAATGAACTCCAGATTGCAGGCAGAGGATAAATTCCCCTGCCTACTTTTCTCTACCCGGCCAAAAAGTCCTCCGCCGCCTGGGCCAGTACTACCGCCCCTTCCCAGAGCACTTCCTCGTCGATGTCAAACCGGTTGTTGTGATGTCCAGCTCGCTTCTGCGGATCCGGGTGCGGGGCGCTGAGAAGCAGGAAGGCCCCGGGCGCCTCCTGCAGGTACCAGGCAAAGTCCTCGCTGACCATGGAGGGCGTCACCGGCTGGCTCCAGACCCGCTCCGGCGGCAGCCACTTTTCCGCTGCCCGGGCCGCCAATGCTGCCATCTCTGCGTCATTGATCACCGGCGGAGCGCTCTCCAGAATCTCCATGGTGCCCTCCGCCCGGGCCGCGGCGGCCAGTCCGCGGATCACCTCCTGCATCCGGTTCCGCACAAAGTCCCGGATATCCGGATGCAGGGTGCGAAGCGTCCCCTCCATGACGGCGGTCTCCGGAATCACATTGCTGGTCTCTCCCGCCGCAATCCGCCCCACCGTCAAAACCACCGCCTGGGAGGCAGGCACCTCCCGGGAGAGGATCCCGTCCAACCCCAGCAGAATGGAGGCCGCTGTCCGAATGGGATCCACTCCTTTTTCCGGCATGGAGCCATGGGCCCCCTTTCCCTGCACGGTAATCTGAAACCGATCCATGGATGCCAGGCAGCAGCCGGGCATTGCCACCAGGGTGCCGCTGGGAATCCAATCCCCCAACAGGGTACCGATATGAGTGCCAAAGACTGCGTCCACTCCCTCCATGCACCGTTCCCGGATCATGCTCTTGGCACCGTTCATGGTCTCTTCCCCCGGCTGGAAGAGCAGCCGGACCGTTCCCGGCAAGGTGTCCTGCTTTTCCTTCAAGAGCCGGGCCGCTCCCAGCAGCATGGCGGTATGGGCGTCATGGCCGCAGGCGTGCATGCAGCCGGGCCGCTCAGATGACCAGGGAAGCCCGGTTTCCTCCTGCACCGGCAGGCCATCCATGTCCGCCCGCAGGGCTACCGTTCTGCCGGGCTTTCCCTGGATTTCCGCCACCACGCCGGAGCTGTTCCGGCACGCCCGGAACGGAATTCCCAGCGCCTTCAGTTCCTCCTGCAAAAGGGCGGCAGTCCGGGGCAGCTGCAGGCCGGTCTCCGGAATCCGGTGCAGTTTTCTCCGCAGTTCCCGGGTGTACGTTTGTATCTGCTGGCATTTTGGATCCATTCTTTTTCCTCCTGCTTATGGGTATGGGATTGTCTCTTCTTGATTATATCTTATATTCCGAGAAATGGGAAGGTTGCTGTTTCATATTCTGAAAAGCGGTGGGAACACCCTTCGGGTATGCCTTTATGCCGTGAGGGGTATGCTGCTCCGCTCTCTGGACTGCGCCGATGATACCGGCATTTCTTCTGTAAAAAAGAGATTGCCGCAATGGAAAGCGCGCTGAAAAAATTGGAAACGCAGGAGGCAAAGTATTCTGCTGAACTGGATGCCGCCCTGAAGGAATACGGTGAATTGAAGGAACAGGCTTCAGAACTGGACGCCGGCAAGCTGCTGGAGGCACGGCTTGCCCTCCGTGGGGAGAAGGAACGCTCTGCGGTTGC
>CAZSAF010000285.1:0-2572 GCA_964604605.1 uncultured Lachnospiraceae bacterium | reverse complement strand
GGCTGCCTTGGTGCTGGTTCCCACCAAGCCTTCCACCTCCAGGCCATTGTCTTCCTGGAAGGCCAGCACTGCATTGTAGGTATCCGGGGTGGCAACGCCGTCTGCGGAGCCGCCAATGTCATAGCCCTTGTTGATCAGGGCCTCCTAGATGGGCCGGATGTCCTTGCGCAGAGCTTCCCAGGTGTTGGTGCCCACCACGCCGTCCGTTTCCAGCCCTTTCCGCTCCTGGTAGCGCTCCACTGCCGATTCGCAGCTGCCGCCAAAGGAGCCGTCAAACCCGTTGGGGTCAATCTGCACCATCCGCAGGGCATACTGCAGGCAAAGCACGTTGTAGCCCTTGCTGCCCCGGCTCAGCGGAAAATCATCCTTTCCGTAGACGGTGGCAATGCCCAGGGCCTCCCGGGTTGCCGGGCCTGCCTGCCCGTCCACCACCAACCCCTGGTCCCGCTGAAATTCCCGCAAGAGCTGGTAGAAGCTTTCGTCTGGGGCTCCGGTGACATTCCGCAGCTCATAGCCCGCCTCCACCAGCGCCTGCTGATTGGGGCGCAGCTGGGTCTGCATCTCCCGCAGGTCGCTGTTGGCAAACACGCCGTCTTCCTCCAGGCCATATTTGTTTTCAAATACCCGGACCGCTTTCCTCCACCTGGGGGCCAAAGGAGCCGTCCAGGTCTCCCGGGTGGCAGCACAGGACGGTCAGGCCCGCCTGCAAGTCCAGAATGTTGCTCCCCCCGGTCCCCTCTCTCGTAGGGAAGGGCATTGTCCCCGCTGGCACTGGAACTGCCGCTGCTGATTCCGTACAGGGCCTGGCGGCTGGCCGGTCCAAAGAACCCATCCACCTCCAGGCCGTTATCCTCCTGGAATTCCAGGAACGCCTCGTAGGTACTGGTCAGGGCAATCCCGTTTACCGATCCATTGTAATACCCTTTGTTTTTCAGGGCCCGCTGGATCGGCAGCACGTCCGACTTCAGGCACTCCCAGGTCTGGTCATTCGGGGTTCCGGTCTCCTCCAGCTCCCGGTCTCCTCCAGCTCCCGGTCTGCCTGGTAGCCCAGGATTGCCTGCTCCATGCCCGGGCCGAAGGAATCGTCAATGTCCATCCGGTAGACCCGCATCAGATGCAGCGCGTACTGTGCACAGCGGATCACGGCCCCTTTGTCTCCACGTTGATAATTCATACTGTTTTCCTCCTTCAATCTGATTGGAACTTGCAAATTCTATAAGAGAGAAGGAAGGAACCGCTCGTTTTTGTAAACCATCCCCTTCACTTTTTTCTTTCTCTACCATAGCACACTTTACGCACGGCTGCCACTCTTTTCCCACCAGAGAGGGCCGCATTCTGCCGCATAGGGGGGATAATCCCGGATTGCGCAACGAAAGCAGAAGGTGACTCGCAAATTTTGCGACAAAAACGGGGCCGTTTCCGGCCCCAGCGCAGCTGGACGCAACAAATGTAACGCTACGTTAACATTTGTGTGCGCTCTGTTTATTTATGAAAACTAGAAATTTGAATACAATAGGGGAGTAGCCTATCCATACAGCTTTCCCACCATACAGGAGATAAACGCGTTATGGCCAAAGCCCCTCAGTCCTCCAAGAAAAGCGGCACCATCCATTTTGAGAATGTGGACTCCTACCTGGATCTGTTTGCCCACATCAAATATTACCGGCAGAAGGCCGGGCTCAGCCAGGAGGAGCTGGCCCACCGGGCAAACATCAGCCGCTCCTTTCTCAGCTCTCTGGAATCCCGCACCCGGGTCCGGGGCCTGACCATGGAGACCTTCTTCAATCTCTGCCGGGCGCTGGAAATTCCGCCGCTGAAGCTGTTTGACCCGCTTCCCTAACCCAGAATGCCCAGGTGCTCCAGCAGGATCTTCAGCCCCATGAGGATCAGCACCACGCCGCCCCAAAGCTCCGCCTTGGACTTGTATTTCATGCCAAAAACATTTCCCAGTTTCACACCCAGGGCCGAAAGGACAAAGGTAATGGCACCAATCAGCAGTACCGCCGGCACAATATTTACATTCAGGAACGCAAAAGAGATGCCCACCGCCAGGGCGTCTATGCTGGTGGCCACCGCCAGAGGCACCATGGCCTTCACCGAAAGGGACGCGTCCACCTGCTCCGCTTCTCCCCGGGATTCCCGGATCATATTCAGACCGATCATAGCCAGCAGAATAAAGGCAATCCAGTGATCCATACTCTCAATCCACACCCGGAAACGGCTGCCCAACAGATAGCCCAGAAGGGGCATCAGCACCTGAAAGCCTCCAAAATAGAGTCCCACAATGCCTGCATGCTTCCTCTCCACCTTGGGGGTGGAGAGGCCCTTACATACTGCCACTGCAAAGGCGTCCATGGACAGTCCCACCGCAATCAATGCCAATTCCCAAATTCTCATCTGTAACCTCCCACAACGCTTTTGATCGGGAGCTGCCGGGCGTATTGCGCAAAAAAGACGAGGCTTACCTGTCTGTACAGATAAGTCTCGTCAATTAAGGTGATGCCAGGAACCAATCCAGTGTGTTGGCATCGCCGCACGTCCGTGCCGACTACTCCCTTACGTGGGTTCAGTG
>CAZSAF010000284.1:0-2591 GCA_964604605.1 uncultured Lachnospiraceae bacterium | reverse complement strand
AGAAATACCTCAGGTCCTCGGTGTCATCCGGCCAGCCCAGGGTGGAGAAGGGCCACAGGGCGGAGCTGAACCAGGTGTCCAGGGTGTCCGGGTCCTGGGTCAGATGGCGGCTGCCGCACTTGGGGCAGACCTCCGGGGTCTCCCGGGCCACGGTGATCTCCCCACAGTCATCACAGGTCCAGGCGGGAATCCGATGGCCCCACCACAGCTGCCGGGAGATGCACCAATCCCGGATGTTCTCCAGCCAGTGGAGGTAGATCTTGTCAAACCGGTCCGGCACAAACCGCAGCTCACCCTTTTTCAGGGCCTCCATGGCAGGCTTTGCCAGCTCGTCCATCCGCACAAACCACTGCTGCTTAACCATGGGCTCCACGGTAGTCTTGCACCGGTCATGGGTGCCCACGTTGTGGACATGATCCTCCACCTTCACCAGCAGGCCCAGCTTGTCCAAGTCCTCCACCATCTGCTTCCGAGCCTCATACCGGTCCATACCGGCGTACTTGCCGCCCATCTCGTTGATGGTGGCGTCATCGTTGAGGATATTGATCTCCGGCAGGTTGTGGCGCTTGCCCACTTCAAAGTCGTTGGGGTCGTGGGCCGGGGTGATCTTCACGCAGCCGGTCCCAAACTCCTTGTCCACATAGGGGTCCGCAATCACCGGGATCTCCCGGTCCGTCAGGGGCAGCTTCAGCATTTTGCCCACCAGGTGGGTGTACCGCTCATCCTCCGGGTTCACGGCCACCGCCGTATCCCCCAGCAGGGTCTCCGGCCGGGTGGTAGCAATCTCCACGTAGCCGGCCTCCCCCACAATGGGGTACTTGATATGCCAGAAGTGGCCGGCCTGCTCCACATGCTCCACCTCCGCGTCGGAGATAGAGGTATGGCACACCGGGCACCAGTTGATGATCCGGGAGCCTTTGTAAATGTAGCCCTTCTCATAGAGGCGGACAAAAACCTCTTTTACCGCCTTAGAGCAGCCCTCATCCATGGTAAACCGCTCCCGGTCCCAGTCGGCGGAGGAGCCCAGCTTCTTCAGCTGGGAGACAATGCGGCCGCCGTACTCGGCCTTCCACTCCCAGGCCCGCTTCAGGAAGCCCTCCCGGCCCAGGTCGTTCTTGTCAATCCCTTCCTCTTTCAGTTTGTCAATGATCTTCACCTCGGTGGCGATGCTGGCGTGGTCCGTGCCCGGCTGCCACAGGGCCTCATAGCCCTGCATCCGCTTCCAGCGGATGAGAATGTCCTGGAGGGTGTTGTCCAGGGCGTGGCCCATGTGCAGCTGCCCGGTGATGTTGGGCGGCGGCATCACAATAGTGAAGGGTTTCTTAGCCGGATTTACCTTGACCGCAAAATATTTCTTGTTCAGCCACTTCTCATAGAGCCGTGACTCAATGTCCTGAGGACTGTAGGTTTTGCTCAGTTCTTTTGCCATGGATGTGTCTGCTCCTTTTTCTATAAATCTCTCGCGGAACTTTTTGGTTTCATGGGAAGCCAAGTTCCCTGAAAACAAAAAGCCCTCTGCATTTCTGCAAAGGGCGAATGTCACCGCGGTACCACCTTTTTTGGGTCTTTCGGGCCTTTCACGCAGGCAATACGGAACCGCTTACTCCCGGGGTTTGGGCGGTCCGGCTCGGAAGCCACCTTCCCTCTGCCTCCGCTGAGACGGCCTTCCAGCCAGTGGACCGTCTTCTCTGTCAGCTCCGCAAGAGGTACTCCTCTTCGTCTGTGCCGTTGTCCTATATAGTTTGCCGCCTGCCGGAAATCCCGGCCCAGGTGCGGCTTATGCATACTATAGAAGAATTTCCCCGGTTTGTCAAGAGCGGATGATAATATCCTCTCTTCCCGGGCCGTTGGAAACCATGCTGATCCGCACGCCGATCTCCTTCTCAATGGTCTCCACGTAGTTCCGGCAGGCCTCCGGTAGCTCCTCGTACTTGCGGATGCCCCGGATGTCACAGTTCCAGCCGGGCAGGGTCTTCCACACCGGCTTGGCCCGGTTCAGCTTCTCACTGGCCGGAAAGTCCTTGACCACCTGGCCGTCAATCTCATAGCCCACACAGATCGGGATCTCCGGAAGATACCCCAGGGCGTCCACAATGGTCAGCACCGCCTCGGTGGCACCCTGGATCCGGCAGCCATAGCGGCTGGCCACACAGTCAAACCAGCCCACCCGGCGGGGACGTCCCGTGGTGGCGCCGTACTCGCCTTTATCGCCGCCGCGCCGCCGCAGCTCCTCCGCCTCATCGCCGAAGATCTCGCTGACAAAGGCGCCGCCGCCCACGGCGCTGGAGTAGGCCTTGACTACCGCCGTAATGTTCTGGATGGCGTAGGGCGGGATTCCCGCGCCGATGGCCCCGTAAGCGGCCAGGGTGGAGGAGGAGGTGACCATGGGGTAAATGCCGTGGTCCGGGTCCTTCAGGGAGCCCAGCTGCCCCTCCAGCAGGATGTTCTTGCCCTCCTGCAGCGCCTGGTACAGGTACGCGGAGGTGTCACACACATAAGGAGCCACCATATCCCGGTATTCCAGCAGCGTCTGCATCAGCGCGTCCGGATCCATGGGCGGCTTGTGGTACAGGTGCTCCAGCAGCACGTTC
>CAZSAF010000283.1:0-2599 GCA_964604605.1 uncultured Lachnospiraceae bacterium | reverse complement strand
CCGGGGCGCAGTAGATTTTCTCCACTCGGGGGCTCTGGGCAATCTTCCAGACCAGGGCGTGCTCCCGGCCGCCGCTTCCTACCACCAAAACCTTCATTTTGCTTTCTCCTTGTTCTCTATTGTTCCGGGTTGGCCAGCTTTTGGATGGCCGCCGGCAGAAGCACCCACTCGGCCTCTTCCATGACCCGGCGCTGCAGAATCTCCGGGGTATCCCCGTCCTTCACCTCCACCGCCTTCTGCATGAGGATGGGGCCGGTGTCCGTGCCCGCGTCCACAAAGTGTACGGTGGCCCCGGTGATCTTCACCCCACGGGCCAGCGCCGCCTCATGAACCTTCAGGCCGTAGTAGCCGGTGCCGCAGAAGGAAGGGATCAGGGACGGATGGATGTTGATGATCCGGTTGGGATACCGGTCCACCATCTTCTTGGGGATCACCACCAGGAAGCCGGCTAGCACAATCAGGTCCGGCTGATACTCCTCCAGCGTCTCCAGAAGAGCATCATGAAATTCTTCCCGGGTGGCAAAATCCTTGGGGGAGACCACCCGGGTGGGAATCCCGTGCTTCTTTGCCCGCTCCAGGGCGTAGGCCGTGGGATTGTTGCTGATTACCACCTCCAGAGAGGCGTTGGTGATCTTCCCGGCGTCCAGGGCGTCCAGAATGGCCTGCAGGTTGGTTCCGCCTCCGGAGACCAGAACGGCAAATTTTAACATAACTCCACGCCTTTCTCCCCGGCCTGGACCTCGCCGATCTCATAGGCGGTCTCACCGGCGGCCTCCAGCGCCTTCTTGGCAGTCTCCACGTCCTCCTTCCGGACACCCAGCACCATGCCAATGCCCATGTTGAAGGTGTTGTACATCACATGTTCGCTGATGCTCCCGTTCTCCTGGAGCATGGGGAACACCGGCGGAATGGGATAGCTATCCTTGCGGATCACCGCTTTCACCCCATCCGGCAGCATCCGGGGGATGTTCTCATAGAAGCCGCCGCCGGTGATGTGGCTGCAGGCCTGGATGGTCACCCCTGCCTCCTTCACCGCCTTCAGAGCCTTCACATAGATCTTGGTGGGGGCCAGCAGCACGTTGCCCAGGGTGTCTCCCAGGGAATCATAGTACCGGTTCAGGTTCTCCTCGGTCATCAGGAACACTCGCCGCACCAGGGAAAAGCCGTTGCTGTGGATGCCGGAGGAGGCCAGGCCCAGGAGCACGTCCCCGGGCTTCAGGTTCTCACCGGTGATCATGTCCTTCTTGTCCACCACGCCCACGGCAAAACCTGCCAGATCGTATTCTTCCGGCGGGTAGAACCCGGGCATCTCCGCGGTCTCCCCGCCCACCAGGGCAGCTCCCGCCTGGCGGCAGCCCTCGGCTACACCCCTCACAATGGTGGCAATCTTCTCCGGCTCATTTTTCCCGCAGGCAATGTAGTCCAGGAAGAACAGCGGCTCGCCGCCGGCGCAGGCCACGTCGTTGACGCACATGGCCACACAGTCAATGCCAATGGTGTCGTGCCGGTCCAGCAGGAAGGCCAGCTTCAGCTTAGTTCCCACCCCATCGGTGCCGGAGAGCAGCACCGGCTCCTCCATGTTCTTGAAGGCCGCGGCGGAGAAGGCTCCGGAAAAGCCTCCCAGTCCGCCCATCACCTCCGGGCGCATGGTCTTCTTCACATGCTCCTTCATCAGCTCCACTGCCTGGTAGCCGGCCTCAATATCCACGCCGGCTCTCTTGTAATCCATGGTCATGATCCAACCCCCTACATCTCACTTAAATATTGCTTGTATCCTACCTGCTCCAGCTTTTCCGCCTTTTTCTCCACGCTTTCCTTGAGGCTCTGGCTGTAAGCCTGGAGCTTTTCCGCCAGGTTCCAGTCGGAGACCGCCAGAATTTTGGCCGCCAGCAGACCGGCGTTGAGGGCGCCGTTGATGGCCACCGTGGCCACCGGGATGCCTCCGGGCATCTGGACAATGGAGTACAGGGAATCCACCCCGCCCAGGGCCTTGGTCTGCACCGGCACACCGATCACCGGCAGCACCGTCTGGGCCGCCACCATTCCCGGCAGGTGGGCAGAACCGCCGGCTCCGGCTATGATCACCCGGATGCCCCGGCCCGCGGCATTCTTGGCGTACTCCGCCAGACGGTCCGGGGTCCGGTGGGCGGAGACAATGGTCAGCTCATAGGGAACTCCCAGCTGGTCCAGCATCTCTGCCGCCTTGGACATCACCGGAAGGTCCGAATCACTTCCCATGATAATTCCTACAATCGGTTTCATAGAAATCTCCTTTCCTCTGTTTGCCGTGAGAGAAACACGGCATAAGGGTATATCTGGTCCCTAGCGGAACCGCAAAGCGTCGTGGGCGCCCCGTACCTCCGCCAGGGCCTCCTCCAGGGTCTCTCCGGTGGCAGTAATGTGCCCCATCTTCCGCCCCGGCTTCACCACTTTTTTTCCGTAAATGTGGATTTTGGCGTTGGGGAACCGGTAAGCCTCCTCTAGGCCCAGCAGCTCCGCCTCCGCCGTGTGATCCCCAATCAGGTTCTTCATGGCCGTGGGCCGGATCAGCGCCGAGTTGCCCAGGGGCATCCCCAGGATGGCCCGGACGTGCTGCTCA
>CAZSAF010000282.1:0-2600 GCA_964604605.1 uncultured Lachnospiraceae bacterium | reverse complement strand
ACAGCACCAAGAAGAACCTGGAGATGAGAGTGGAGGCGGAGAACGGCGCCACCGCTGGCAAGGCGGATCTGGCCAAGAGAGCCAAGGCTGCCAACCTGGATGCAATCCATGACACGGTTCATGAGATGGCTCGGGATGAGGCTCGCCATGGCAGAGCGTTCGCTGGCCTGCTGAAGAGATACTTCGGCGAGTAATCGCAAAGGAATACAGAGAAAAGGGGCTGCATGCAGCCCCTTTTCTCTGTTTGCAACGCACAACCGTTGTCTCTGACTGTCCCGAACTGGCCAAGCCCGCCGGGAGCAAGTGAAAATGTCTACCCTTCCACGCAGAAAAGGTACAGGCTCTTCACGCAGATTATAACTTCGTTACGTTGGTAGCCTGGGGTCCCTTGGCGCCGTTGACTACGTCAAACTCCACTTCCTGCCCCTCGTCCAGGGACTTGAAGCCTTCCATGTTCAGGCCGGAGTAATGGACGAATACATCATTGCCCTCAGCGTCGGAGATGAATCCGTACCCCTTTTGGTTGTTGAACCACTTTACTGTACCTCTCATGCGATACCTCCAAAAAAATGAAAAAATAGGTGATAGGTTTGTTGCTTCTGCAACTGCCTTAACCATAGCATGGTTTTTAGATAAAGTCAAACAAATTATGAAGAAATTGTGAATCCCTATGAAAAGAACCGAAAAAACAGGGGAAAGTGGAGAGAAAAGCCGGCCCCAGTCCCTCTTGTAAGGAAGAAAATGGGGAAAGAGAGGGCGGGACTTTTATAAAAGTCACTTGCAAAAATCAGACAGGATAAAATCAGCACTTAAAATAGGTGAGTGCCAAAAAGTAAATGGAATATTTACAATTATTTTATTGACTTCTGCTGGAGGGTGTACTATATTGTAGAATGCAGTATAGGAAAAGGAGATGTTTTTTATGTGCAAAAAGCAGGGAAGTCTTTCCATCAACAGTGAAAATATTTTTCCGATTATTAAGAAGTGGCTGTACTCCGACCACGATATTTTCTTCCGGGAGCTGATCTCCAACGGGTGCGACGCAGTGACCAAGCTGAAAAAGCTGGAGGTCATGGGCGAATACACCTTCCCGGAGGGCTTTACCCCCAAGGTCAACGTGATTCTGGATGAGGATGCCAAGACCATCCGCTTCCTGGATGACGGACTGGGCATGACGGCGGACGAGGTGGACGAGTACATCAACCAGATTGCATTTTCCGGCGCCACCGCGTTCCTGGAGAAATACAAGGATAAAACCAGCGATGACCAGATCATCGGCCATTTCGGCCTGGGCTTCTACTCCGCCTTCATGGTGGCGGACCGGGTGACCATTGACACTCTGTCTTACCGGGAGGGGGCGGAGCCGGTACACTGGGAGTGCTCCGGCGGCACCGAGTATTCCATGGAGCCGGGTACCCGGAACACCGTGGGAACGGAGATCACTCTCTATGTCAATGAGGACAGTGCGGAATTCTGCAAGGAGTACCGGGCCCGTGAGGTGATCACCAAATACTGCTCCTTTATGCCGGTGGAGATCTATCTCTACACCCAGAAGGAATGGGAGGAAGCCCTGGCGGAGGCCGCGGTGGAGACCGTAGAGACGAAGAAGGCCGAAGAGAGCCAGGAGAGCGAAGGGCAGGAGGAGAAGAAAGAGGAGAAAAAGAAGCCCCAGTCCCTCAGCGACACCCATCCCCTGTGGACCAAGCGGCCCAGCGAGTGCACGGATGAGGAGTACCGGGAGTTTTACCGGAAGGTATTCCTGGATTTCAAGGAGCCGCTGTTCTGGATCCATCTGAACATGGATTATCCGTTTAACCTGAAGGGAATTCTGTACTTCCCCAAGATCAACACCGAGTACGATTCCCTGGAGGGCACCATCAAGCTGTACAACAACCGGGTTTTCATTGCGGATAATATTAAGGAAGTGATTCCGGAGTTCCTGATGCTGCTGAAGGGCGTCATCGACTGTCCGGATCTGCCGTTAAACGTATCCCGGAGCGCGCTGCAGAACGATGGTTTTGTCCGCAAGGTTTCCGATTATATCACCAAGAAGGTGGCGGATAAGCTCACTGGCATGTGCAAGACGGAGCGGGAGACCTATGAGAAATACTGGAATGACATCCATCCTTTCATCAAATATGGCTGCCTGAAGGATGAGAAGTTCTATGAGAAGATGAAGGACAGCCTGCTGTTCAAAAACCTGGAGGGCAAGTACCAGACCCTGGCGGATCTCATGGAGGGGGACAACAAGAAGATTGTCTATGTCACCGACGAGCAGCAGCAGGGCCAGTACATTAAGATGTACAAGGATTCCGGCCTCAATGCGGTGATCCTGCCCACCAACATTGACACGCCCTTTATCACCATGCTGGAGCAGAAGAATGAGGGGCTGAAGTTCAGCCGGATTGACGCGGAGGTTACCGATTCCTTCTAGGCGGAGGATTCCGGCAAGACGGAGGAGGAACAGAAAGCTCAGGAGGAGGACATGATCAAGAACTACCGGGATGCCCTGGGCAAGGAGAAGCTGACAGTGAAGGTGGAAAACCTGAAGGATGAGAAACTGTCCGCCATGATCACCCTCTCCGAGGAGAGCCGCCGGA
>CAZSAF010000281.1:0-2651 GCA_964604605.1 uncultured Lachnospiraceae bacterium | reverse complement strand
TCTGTAAGGGTAACGTAGTAGGCGCTGTAGCCAGCCACCCGCACAATCAGATCCCGGTATTTTTCTTTATCCTTCTTGGCCGCCACCAGGGTGTCCTTGCTGACCACGTTAAACTGGATCTGCTTGCCGCCATGGGTCAGATAGGTTTTCACCATGCTGCCCAGCTTATCCAGATCCGAGTCCGTCTTTAAGGCAGAGGGATGGAATTTCATGTTCATCAGCGTCGCCATAAATTCATCCTGGGGGATCTTCATGGCACTCTGCAGTACCGCCAGGGGGCCATGGGTATCCTTTCCCTGTTCCGGGGAAATGGATGCGTCCGCAAAGGTCTCCCCATTGTGCCGGCCATCCGGTGTGGCGCCGGTGATGGAGCCTCCCGGGGCATGGGCCGTAATGGAGATGGCCGTGGGCAGCACCGGTGCGTCAAAGGCAGAGCGGAAGGTCCGCACAATCTGCCCCAGATCATGCCAGAGCCGGGCGCCGATCTGATCCACATAGTCCAAGTTGTTGCCGTACTTGGGCGCGGCCAGGCAGGCCTTCCGCACATCCTCATAGCCCTCCCAGTCCGCCGCCAAGGCAGCCAGCAGCCGCTCTGCGGAGATGGTATGCTCGTCAAAGACCAGCTTCTTGATGGCCGCCAGGGAATCCATGGTGTTGGCCATGCCCACCATGTTCACCGCCGCGCCGTTCTCAAAGGGCAGCTTCCGCGCCAGCCCGTCCCGGGCCACCTCCATGCCATCCTGCAGGAAGGCGCTGTGGAAAATATCCGGGTACAGATCCCGCTGTACCACAATCAAAATGTTATGCTCCTCCACCACCTCGCCGATAATATGATGCGCCTGTTTCAAAAAGGCCTGATAGAAATCTTCGTAGGAGGCAAAATCCGCAAACTTACCGGTGGCCGGTCCCTGGCGGGTTCCGGTCCGGGGATTGACGCCGTCGTTCATGGCCAGCTCCAGGATCATGGGCACCATCATCATGCCGAAGGCCTGGTTCCGGGACGCCCCCGGCAGCATAATGTCCATGCAGCCGGCAATGGCAAATTTCCGGGCCTCCCGCAGCGGAATCCCTTCATCCGTCAAAAACTGGATATAGCAGTCCTCCGAAATAAAGGCGGGCATACCGATGCCGGTACGCACCACCTCCATGGCCTTGCGCATCAGCTCCGGGGGTGTGTTTTTGTTGACCCGCACCGTCAGGGTGTGGTGGGGCGTCTGCACCTCCTTGGCCGCCTCCAGCAACAGATAGGTCAGCTCATTGGTGGCATCGTTGCCCTCCTCATCGCAGCCGCCGATGACAAAGTTGTGCCACCGGGCCATGCCGGCCCACTTTTCCCGCTGGCCTTTGCCGCCGCCCACAAAGTTCATCTGCATGATCTTCAGCCGCAGGCACTCCAGCAGCTCCAGGGCCTCCTCCCGGGTGATCCGCCCGGCCTCCAGGTCCGCCTTGTACAGCGGGTACATGTACTGGTCGAAACGGCCGCCGGGGGTGGTGCCGGATCCGATGAGGATCCAGTAGAAGAAGAACGCCTGGATGCCCTCCCGGAAGGTCTGGGCCGGGTATTCCGGCACACGGCGGCAAATCTGGGCAATCTGACGCAGCTCCGCCTGCCGCTTTTCATCTGGCTCCTCCTTTGCCATCTGCTCCGCCAGATCCGCATAGCGGTTGGCCAACCGGATCATGGCCGGGAAGCCGATGAGGCAGGCCTTGTAGAAATCCGCCTTCCGCACATCCTCCGTGCTGTAAAACCGCAGCGCCTCCAGCTTTTCCTGCGCCTCCTCAATCACCGCCCGGTAACCGGTGTTGATCACCTTGCCGTAATCCGGACAGTTGAGGCTGGTGGGTCCCATGCCCAGGCCCCAGCCCACGCCGGCGGAACCCTGGCCTCTTCCTTCATTTTTGTACTTCCAGGGCGGGCAGAGGAAACCGCACTGGATAAAAGGCCACAGCCGTTCATCGTTATAGTAGAGGCCCTGGCGCTCATCCTGGGTACGGCCCTTGTCCAGGAAATAATCGTCCAGGCTCCGAAGAATCTTGTGATCCTCCTCGGTGATGGTCAG
The DNA here is from genome assembly GCA_964604605.1 of uncultured Lachnospiraceae bacterium. Taxonomy (GTDB): domain Bacteria; phylum Bacillota; class Clostridia; order Lachnospirales; family Lachnospiraceae; genus Pseudolachnospira. Next base: position 591 of record CAZSAF010000281.1, on the reverse strand, counting down.
CTGGCCTCCGGCCAGTAAATCCTGCAGGTCCTCCTCCGGCCAGCCCGGCCCCTGGGAGCCCAGCTCCATGCCCATGGGCTTGGAGGCGATATTGCCAATAATCAGCTCATCCGGCTCAATGAAAATGGTCCGCTTATCCAGGTAATCCGCCGTGGCCTGAGCCCGCCGGATAATCTGGGGCCAACCATCGTTTTTCACAAAAGAATCCTTTATGATCTGTGCCTTCTCCACACAGATGGGGAATTTGTCCACCCGCAGAGCTTCCCGCAGGCGCTGAATACGATCTGTCATGCTGCAAAGCCTCTCTTTCCGGCGGCCCTCCTGCCCGGCAGGTCCCGCCATTTTTCTATATTTTCCGTCCCTGTCCTTATCATAGGAAAGAAAAGGCCTTGCTGACAATGTTTTTCCCGGGATTTGCGGATGTTTGTGCCGCCTGGCCAACCGGGATGGGATGGATCAGGTACTTTTGCACAATCCCCGGAAGGCAAAAGAGGAAGGCCCGCCGCCCCTTCCGGGGCGTGAGCCTTCCTCTCTTATTCCTTTATAGGAAATTCCATTTTTTTTGGATAACAAAAACACCTACATTTACAG
>CAZSAF010000280.1:0-2676 GCA_964604605.1 uncultured Lachnospiraceae bacterium | reverse complement strand
TGGTCCAGTACGATCAGATTAAGGATCAGGTGGCGGCTCTGGAAAAAGAGGTGCAGCAGGCCCGGAAGCAGGGGGAGGCCCTGCAGGACGCCATCCACAACGCCAAAATCCAGGAGAACACGGCCATCCTGGGACGGAATCGAGAGCAGGATGCCCTGGATTCCATCCGCAACGGCTCCCAGAGCCGGGAGCAGGAGGCCGGCAAGCTGCAGCAGCGGATTGGGGAGATTGAGGGCCAGGAGGCCCAGATGGCCCAGGCGGCGGAAAGCCTGGAGGAGCAGGAAAAGGCCTGCCAGAAGGAGATTGACCGGCTGGAAAAGCAGCTGGAAAAGGAAAAGGCCAGGCGGGAGGAGGCAGCCCGCCGGCTGGAGGAGGCCAAGGTTTCTTTCTCCGGCCTGAATCAGAAAAACCAGTTCCTGCTGGAGAATATCCTGCGGGTGAACCGGGAGGCGGAGAAGCTGAACGGGGAGCTGATGGAGCTGACCCAGGGCCGGGAGGCCGGCTCCCGGCAGCGGGAGGAGCGGCAGCAGGAGATTCAGGAGATCCGGGAGCAGATCCGCCAGACGGAGGCGGCTATGGCGGAACTGGCGGCCACCCTGGAGCAGGAAAACCAGGTCCGGGAGGCGGACGCCGCGGAGCGGAAGAAGTTCTTTGACGCCAAGGAAGAGATTGACGGCCAGGTCCGGGAGCTGGACAAGGAATCGGTGCGGCTTCAGAACCAGAGGGAACGGCTGGAGGAGCATCTGGACAAGCAGGTGGAGCACCTGTGGACCGAGTACGAAATGACCCCTTCGGAGGCGGAGGCCCAGCGGCCGGAGATCCTGGGAAGTATTCTGGAGGTGCGCCGGGAGGTGACCAAACGGAAGAACCAGATCCGGGAGCTGGGGCCGGTGAACGTCAACGCCATGGAGGAGTACAAGGAAGTCTCGGAGCGGTATGAGTTCCTGAAGGGCCAACATGAGGACCTGGTGGAGGCGGAGGCCAGCCTCCAGAACATTATCCGGGAACTGGATGTCTCTATGCGGACCCAGTTTGAGGAAAATTTCGCCCGGATCCAGCAGGAATTCCAGAAGGTGTTCCAGGAGCTGTTCGGCGGCGGAAAGGGAACCCTGGAGCTGCTGGAATCCGAGGATGTGCTAGAAGCGGGCATTGGCATCAACGCCCAGCCCCCGGGCAAAAAGCTGCAGAATATGATGCAGCTGTCCGGTGGGGAGAAGGCCCTGACGGCCATCGCCCTGCTCTTTGCCATCCAGAACCTGAAGCCTTCGCCGTTCTGCCTGTTGGATGAGATTGAGGCGGCTCTGGATGAGCCCAACGTGGCCCGGTATGCCAAGTATCTGAATAAACTGAAGGACCACACCCAGTTTATTGTCATCACCCACCGGCGGGGGACCATGGAGATGGCGGACCGGCTGTACGGCGTGACCATGCAGGAGAAGGGCGTCAGCGCCCTGGTTTCCGTGGACTTGACAGATCCCAACCTGGCGTCCTAAAATAGGGGAGGAGGTTTTCCCATGAGTGAAGAGAAGAAGAAAGGGCTGTTTGCCCGGCTGCGGGAGGGGCTGTCCAAGACCCGCCGCAGCATTGCCTCCGGCTTTGCGTCCGTGTTCAGTGGCTTTTCCGTCATTGACGATGACTTTTATGAGGAGCTGGAGGAGATTTTGATTATGGGGGATCTGGGCGTGCATACCACGGAACAGATCCTGGAGCACCTGAAGGAACAGGTGCGGGAACAGCGAATTAAGGAGCCCGCCGCCTGCCGGCAGCTGCTGATTGATACCATCAAGCAGCAGATGGACGTGGGGGAGAACGCATACCCCTTTGAGCAGCAGCGTTCGGTGATTTTGGTGGTGGGCGTAAACGGTGTGGGCAAGACCACCTCCATCGGCAAGCTTGCCAGCCAGATGAAGGGCATGGGCAAGCGGGTGATTCTGGCCGCGGCGGATACCTTCCGGGCCGGAGCCATTGAGCAGCTGGGCGAGTGGGCCCGGCGGGCTGGGGTGGAGATGATTGCCCAGAAGGAGGGCTCGGACCCGGCGGCTGTGGTGTACGACGCGGTGGCGGCGGCCAAGGCCCGGAAGGCAGACATCCTGATCTGCGACACGGCAGGGCGCCTGCATAACAAGAAAAACCTGATGGAAGAGCTGAAGAAGATCAATCGGATCCTGGACCGGGAGTATGCGGACGCCCACAAGGAGACCCTGGTGGTGCTGGACGGCACCACCGGCCAGAATGCCCTGGCCCAGGCCCGGGAGTTTATGGCCGCTGCGGATGTAGACGGCATCATCCTCACCAAGATGGACGGCACCGCCAAGGGAGGCATTGCGGTGGCCATCCAGGCGGAGCTGGGAATCCCGGTGAAGTACATCGGCATCGGGGAGAAGATCGAGGATCTGCAGAAGTTTGATGCGGACGCCTTTATGGAGGCGCTGTTCGGAGAGGATTAAGGAGATAAAATGGAAGAGAAACTGACACTGGAGAAATTTGAGGAAGCTTCCGAGATTGTGAAGAAGGTAACCACCGAGACCAAACTGGTCTACAGCGAGTATTTTTCCAAGCAGACCGGCAACAAGGTGTATCTGAAGCCGGAGAACATGCAGTACACCGGCGCATACAAGGTGCGGGGCGCCTACTATAAGATCAGTACCCTGGACCCGGAGGCCCGGGCCAGAGGCC
>CAZSAF010000279.1:0-2688 GCA_964604605.1 uncultured Lachnospiraceae bacterium | reverse complement strand
ACCGGCATCTCACAGCCGCCCATCCGGGCATCGGAGCCGGCGGCAGCGGCAGCCTTGGCCCGGAGGACCACGTCCTCCGACCCGTAGGTGTTCCGCAGCACCTTGCCGATGTTGGCCCCGTAATCCCCTGTGAGCCCCTCCTGGGAGATGGCCATGTTGTAGGAGATCTGCCGGCCAATTACCCCCTGGACATCCGCCAGGTCCACGGTCTCCGCAAAGTCAAAGATGTCCCAGACGTTGAGCAGGGAGCGGTCGGTGAGGCCGTTTTCCTCATTCCCCTCCACTGGAAGATCCCGCAGCACCTGGCCGTTTTTCTCTTTGTACACCAGGTTGGTGTGGTAGTTTGCGATCCGCACCTTCACCTGGTTCTCCCCGGCCGACACCAGAATCCACAGGTCAAACACCCGGTCACCCTCCAGCCCTTCCACCTGAATGGGGTGGGTTTCCATGTATTCCCGGATCCTCCCCTGATCCCGTTCGCTGACCTGGGAGATCACTTCCAGCAGGCGGCTGGCCTCCCCTGCCACAATGCCCGCCGCTGCCGCCGCTTCAATGCCGTGGAGGCCTCCGGTGTTGGGCACAATGACACTTTTTACATTCTTAATGATATTTCCGCTGGCCTTTACCAGAACCTGTTCCGGCAGGGTCCCCAGCGTCTCCCTGGCCTTGGCCGCCCCGTAGGCGATGGCAATGGGTTCCGTGCAGCCCAATGCCGGAACCAGCTCTTCCTCCAAGATCTGCACGTAGGCCTGGTATTTTTCACTGGTCTTTCTCATACAAAAGTCCCTTCTTCCCCCTGAGTCCGTTTTGTCCGATGACTGGATACCTTCATCTTATAGCAGGGTTTTCATAAAAGCAAGCCCTTTTCGCGCTGCTTCTTCCCCGCTGGGATCCGGACGGCACTCCAGGGAAATATAGCCCTGGTAGCCGATCTCCTTCAGAGTATCGGTCATCAGCCGCATGTCACAGTGCTTCCCATCCGGATAATGCCGGTCCCGATCCGAAATCTGCGCGTATGCGATCACATCCGCCGCCCCCCGAATGGCAGTGGGAATGTCCGTCTCCTCCAGATCCATGTGATAGGTATCAATGTAGATCCGCAGTGCGTCCGAGTGGAAGCCGCGGACAAACTCCGCGCACAGGGCAATGGTGTTGAAGGTATCACTCTCTTTGCGGTTGACACACTCCATGGCAATGGTTACCCCCCGCTCCTCCGCATAGGGGATACACGCCTCCAGGCTCTCCCGGTAATTTTCCACAAATTCCTCTTTGCTCCCGCACTCGGAGGCAAAGCCCTTGAGCACCCCGATGGTAGCCAGAGCCCCCAGCTTCTGCGCCAGGCGGATGTGCCCCTTCATCCGTTCCACCGCCTGCCGGCGCTTCTCCGGATCCCGGTGGGTCAGGCTGATACCCTCCGCCAGGTAGGCGCTGCCGCTGGCCAGGGAGGCCACCCGGATCCCGTATTTTTCACAGGCCTCCTTCCACGCCTCCACGTCCACTTGGTCCGGATACTGGACGTGTACCTCCACCGCATCGTATCCGATTTCCGCCACTTTGGGAATAATCTCCGAAAAATCTCCTTGAAAAAGGACAGGGATCCCCTCCGGTACCGATTCTGCCACTGCCACTCCCAGTCCAATCATCTTTCCAAACTCCTTTTCCTCACACCCTTACCCAGGAACCCGTCTCCTGGGATTTCCGGAAGGCATCCACCAGCCGCATAGCGGCCAGCCCGTCCTCCCCGGAAATGGCAGGCTCCGTGTCCTGTTCCACACAGTCGCAGAAGAGTCTGTGAATGGGTGTGATCTCCAATTTTTTCTGCTCCTCCATGGGAAAATCAAAAACCTGTACGCTTCCATCCCGCCGTTCCAGCCAGAGGGCATCCTGTTCCCCGTAGATGGTCAGCACGCCCTGGGTTCCGTAAATCCAGGTGGTCCGGTCGCTTTTTCCGTAGCTGGTACGGCTGAAGGCCATGAGGCCATACACGCCGTTTTCATACTCCACCAGACCGAAAGCGTTGTCCTCCCCCGAGACCAGCGCCGCATCCGGCTTATCCGCATCCAAGGTTACCAGACAGCCAAAGGCACGCTTGGCCTCGGTCCCCAGCAGATACCGCATCAGATCCATCCGGTGGGTTCCCAGCTCTGCCACCGCATTCTTCCAGGGCTCCCCCTGGGACACGGCGGCGATTCCGCCCACTCCCAGGAACGTCCGGAAGGAAAGGATTCTTCCCAAAGCTCCTTCCCGGATCAGCTTCCGGGCCTGCACATTGGGCTCGTAGAGCCGCTGTACATGGCAGACCATCAGCTTCCGGTTCCGCTTCCGGGCCTCCGCCGCCATTTCCTCCGCCTCCCGGCTGTCCATGGCCAGCGGCTTTTCACACAATACATGCTTACCTGCCCGCAGGGCGCCCACCACCAGTTCATAATGGGAAGGGGTGGGGGTTGCCACCAGCACCGCGTCCACCTGCGGATCCGCCCAGATCTCCTCCGGAGACCCGTATACCTTGCCGCCCCACCGGGCAGCTGCCTCCTCCGAGCGTGCCCGGCTCCGGTTGTAAAAGCCGTGCAGCTCCCCGTTGGGGGTCTGTAGGATCCCCGGGATATGGCGTTTCCGGGAAATATCCCCGCTGCCGATCACCACAATTCGCACCATAATGGTCCCCTCCTACATGCCCAAATAGGCTTT
>CAZSAF010000278.1:0-2699 GCA_964604605.1 uncultured Lachnospiraceae bacterium | reverse complement strand
TCAGATTTCGGTTCATGAGCATCCGGGGGCCGGTGAGCACCGGGATCACCACCGCCGGGTATTCGCTGCCCTGGGCCTTATGTACGGTCACCGCATAGGCCAGCTCCAGTTCATCCGCCTGGCGGAAGCTGTAGGTGACCCGCTTTCCTTCGTCAAATTCCACAATCAGCTCCTCGGAGAACAGGTTGATCTCCCGGATGACGCCCAGATCTCCGTTGAAGACACCGGCTCCCCGCTCGGCGGAAAATCCCCGGGGTCCCCGGATTTCCCACTCAATCTGGTAATTGTTCTTGATCTGCATCACCTTGTCCCCTTCCCGGAAGATTCCGTGGGGGAGCTGTTTTTCCTTCTTGGAAGGGTCCGGCGGGTTCAGAAACTGCTGCAGCACCCGGTTCAGGTTCTCCACCCCCAGGACACCCTTGCGCATGGGGGTCAGCACCTGGATCTCAAAAGGCTGGGCGTGGACGTAACCGGGCAGCTTGTCCCGGACCAGGCCGATGACCGCGTTGACGATCTTGTTGGCTTCATTCCGCTTGACAAACAGGAAGTCCCGGCTCCGGCGGCTGGGGTCAATCCAGTCCCCGTCATGGATCCGGTGGGCGTTGACCACAATATCGCTGGCCTCCTCCTGGCGGAAAATCCGGGTCAGCCGCACCACGTGGAAACAGTCGGACTCGATGATGTCCCGGAGCACATTGCCCGGCCCCACCGAGGGCAGCTGGTGGGAGTCGCCTACCAGAATCAGCCGGGTGCCTACCTGGATGGCCTTGAGCAGAGAATAAAACAGGTGGATGTCCACCATGGACATTTCGTCAATGATTACCACATCTGCATCCAGCGGATTGGACTCGTTCCGCTGGAAGTAGACGGAGGTATCCTCCCGCTCCTCCTCCTTGCCGGGTGTGCCCATAAACTCCAGCATCCGGTGGATGGTCCGGGCCTCAAAGCCGGTGGCCTCGGTCATCCGCTTGGCCGCCCGGCCCGTGGGGGCCGCCAGCTGGATGGTCAGATCCTGGTTTTCAAAATACCGGAGGATGGTGTTGATAGTGGTGGTTTTGCCGGTGCCCGGCCCGCCGGTGATGACGGTGACGCCGTTCCGCACGGCGGTCTGCACCGCCTCCCGCTGCAGCGGGTCCAGCTCCAGCCCCTCCTCCGCCTTCACCTGCCGGAGAAAGCGCTCTACCGTAGATTCCTCCACCGGCGCCAGGGTGTCAATATCCTTCAGCATCCGTGCCGTGTACATTTCCATATAATAGTACATGGCCGAGTACACCACCGGCTCTCCGTTTTTCTCCTTCACCACCAGCCGCTTGTCCAGCACCAGGTCCATAATGTGCTTTTCCATGGCCCCCTCCGGGACCCCCAGCAGGGCCGATGCCTGGCGCAGCAGCTCCTCCTGGGGCAGGTACACATGGCCGGCCCCCACCGCCCGGATCAGGGTGTAGTAGAGGCCGCTGCGGATCCGGAAGTCCGAATCCGTGAGGATACCGGCCTTCTGGGCAATCTCATCCGCAATCTTAAACCCTACCCCGGGGATATCGTCCGCAATCCGGTAGGGATTGGTCTGGATCAGGCTGTACAGCTCCGGACCGTACCGCTCATAAATTTTTACCGATAAATTTAGGGAGATACCGTATTGCTGCAGAAAGAGCATGGCCTGCCGCTGCTCCCGTTTTTCCGCCACCTGGACCGCAATCTGGCGGGCGCCGTTTTCACTGATGCCCTTGACCTCTGCCAGCCGCTCCGGCTCTTCATCGATGATGCGGAGAGTGTCCGCCTTGAACTTCTTTACGATGCGGGCTGCCAGCTGGGGGCCGATGCCCTTAACCGCACCGGAACCCAGATAGCGCTCAATAGAAATCACATCCTCGGGAGCCGTTACCTGATACCGCTCCACGGACAGCTGCTTCCCGTAGCTGGGATGGTTGACGAAGGTTCCCTCCGCCTCCAGAGGTTCCCCTTCGCTGACGTGGGGCAAAATCCCCACCAATGTATATGTTTCGGAGCCGGTGGCCAACTCAAGCACCGTATAACCGTTTTCCGGATTCCGGTAAACGATATGCTCCACATACCCCTTTACCGTTTCCATTTCTGCCTTCGCTCCGGGACCGGATTACTTCTTGTCCAGGTCGTTTTTGGCAGCGTGAATGAACTCGATAAATTTGCCGGTGCCGATGGCAACCACGTTCATGGGCTCCTCGGCGATCATGGTGTTGATGCCGGTTTTTTCCTCAATCAGCTCGTCCAATCCGCCCAGCAGGCTGCCGCCGCCGGTCATGACAATGCCCCGCTCATAGACATCCGCCGCCAGCTCCGGGGGCGTCCGCTCCAGCACGTTGTGAACCGACTCCACAATCTGCATGGCAGGCTCCTTCAGGGCCTCCATCATCTCATCTGAGGTGATGGTCATGGTCTTGGGCAGGCCGGTGACCAGGTTCCGTCCCCGGACGTCCATGGTCAGCATTTCCGGGCGGGGATAGGCGCAGCCGATGTTGATCTTGATCTCCTCGGCGGTGCGCTCACCAATGAGCAGGTTGTGCTTCTTGCGCATAAAGCGGACAATGGCCTCGTCAAAGTTGTCCCCGGCCACCTTCACGGAGGTGCTGACCACCGTGCCGCCCAGGGAGATGACGGCGATATCCGAGGTGCCGCCGCCGATATCTACAATCATGTTGCCGCAGGCCTCGGAGATGTCAATT
>CAZSAF010000277.1:0-2715 GCA_964604605.1 uncultured Lachnospiraceae bacterium | reverse complement strand
CCTCGCTTTCTCCGCGTCCGTATTAGGATCCTGGATGTTCCGGGTGATTTCCTGCATGACCCGGTTCATCTGCTCTGATAACGCGCCTCGGCAAAATGTCTCCAGGTTGATTCTCTTTGGCATTTCTGCCTCCTTTCTGCCCCGCCGACAGCCGTACCAGGCGGGGCGGTGTCTTCTATGTTCTCAGCATCGTGACATACTGGACGGCATGCTATTCTTCCAACAGCTCATTATAGTTCCGGATGGAGGCCGCCTTCCAGGCTTTGCAGTAATCGCAGCGCCCGCAGGCCTCCGGCGGCTCCAGCCCTTCCTTGACCAGAGCAAATCGTCCGATCCGATCTTCCACTTCCCGGAGCGCCATATCCAGGGTAGGCTGCGGGATCTGGAAAATATCCAGATCCACCGTCTGCTCCTTTGTGGCCACCGCCAGGTAAAACGGCAGCTTCTCCTTCAGGGCGATCTCCACCCCCATCTGATAGACGGCACCCTGTATGTCATAGCGCCACCGGGGAAGGGAGCGGAAATCCGATACCACTTTCAGATCCGTAATGCACACCCCCGGCAGGAAGCTGTCCATCTTCATCTTCCAGGGAACACCAAACGCCTCAAAGGTCAGGATTTTTTGCTTCTCCCCACCCATGAACTGCATAAACAGCTGGTCCGCTGTGATCCGGGAGATAATCTCGTTGGCTTTCCGAAACTCACATTTCAACTCCCCCTGCCGGGTGAATACCTCCGGGTGCTGCTCCATGAACCGCGGCAAGGCCCCATCGAAATAGGCATCCACGTATGATCCCACCAGCATAGATTTGGTTGCCGGCAGATAATAATCCCCGGAGATCTTCGCCATGGCCATTGCCTCGCACCGCATGAAATCCTTGAACTGGGAAACGGAAAAGAACTTACGGTTCTGTTCCGGGGAATGATAATTGCTCTCCGTCAGCTGGCTCTCCACGCCTTACCGCTCCTTTCTTTTCTTTGGCCTGGAAGGGATTTTCCACTTCCGACTCATCCGCCTGCGGCTTTAGGTCAAAATAGTCCTCCCTCTTGGCCATCCCATCCTTCAGGGACCGGTACACCTTTTTCAGGCGGATCAGGTCATTCATGGAAAACGCTTCCGACTTGCATCCGATGAATGCCTCGATGGCGTCCAGCGGAACACTGAATTCCCGCTCAAAAATGGATGCCATGTCCCGGACCAGATCAATAACCGGTTTTTCTTCCCCTTCCATCAAGGTCTTGTTGCACTGTTCAATGGCTGCTTCCTGCACATCTCCCGGGATAATCCCCAGGATGCAGGCCCGCACCCGCCGAGCCCCCTGGTTGGCCACCAATTCATAAATATCCCTGGGGTCAGTCAGGGGCACATTCCCCCTCTTCGTGCTGCGGATATGGGGGACACTGAAAATCTTGGTCTGCCGGGTGTTGGTCTCCAGGTCCCAGGCATAAGCCATCACCTGGGATTCTCCGTGCTTCTGCTCCAGCTCGATGATCCCAAAATCCAAGTTCCCCCAGTTCTGGGCCATGGCCTCCGCTAGGCGGATGGACGGCCCGGTGACTTTCGTGCCGCCCCTGGGATACTCATACATCGCCTGTTCCGCCAGGCTCCTCCGCCGGCAGGCCCGCAGGATCCGGTTATAGCTTTCCACTTCGTCCCGCGGGAATCTTTTGGCGATGACCATGGCCGCCTGCACCTCCTGGGCCTGGCGGCTCACCAGCATCTCTGTCTGGGTGTTCCGGGACGCAAGCAGCCTGCCCCCTCCCATTTCCATCACATCATTCATGTCCAGTCCTCCTCTTGTTCTTCAGCCTCCAGATCCCCTTCCCTGACCGGAAGAAAGTCTCCGGAGAAAAACCACTCTATAAACCCTCTCTTATCCTCTTCGCTCTCCGCCGGCAGATGCTCCATAGCGTAAGCAAAGGCCTCCTCTGCAGGAACATAGACCCCACGGTTGGAACAGATTCCCCGATATCCCACAATCTCACGCATAAGCAGGCGCCTCCACGGGAAGCTGCAGGCTCTTCCGGAACCGCTCCACATCCGCCTCCACGGCGTCCTCGTCCACCATCAAACCGTGGCAGACCGGGCACCAGGCGGGGCGGCCAGTCTTAGACCACCGCTCGGCCCCGCAGGTCTGGCATTTCAATGGGTACCGCTTCTTCATGTCGGCTCCTCCCTTCTTTCCAGATACTCATCCGCCCAGTCCGCGCCGAAATAGTCTTCTTGCTCCAACGGGCAGAAAACCATTTCCAATATGTCTCTCGCCTCATGCGGGTACAGGGTAACACCCGCTATGCTGACCATCTCCGTCACATGTTCCACGGATTGGCGTTCCGAATCACGCGCTATGAGCTGAAGCCTCCGTTTAGCTTCCATCCACATCCACCGATAATCCACTTCTTTATTTTGCATGGGTCTCCTCCCTCAGTTCTTTTCCGCACCCGGCGCACCGCCGGACAGCTGCTGGATTCAGGCACCATGTCTCCCAGCCGCAGGATGGGCACCGAACAGTCGGAAAAGCCTCCTCCTGTCGAATGGGAAATGTTTTCCGAGTTTTGTTCCTCATCATTCTCTATCCCTTCTTCATTCGCCGCGGAAAAGCGTCGATTTTAGTCATTGATTTTTCTCTGATTCTTCTCTATAATGGGTATGTGAAGTTTTTTTCTTTGGCCCTTGGTGTTGCCGCACCGGGGCTTTTTCATTTCCATCACTTC
>CAZSAF010000276.1:0-2725 GCA_964604605.1 uncultured Lachnospiraceae bacterium | reverse complement strand
TTTCATAATTTTTCCTCCTCTTAGCCCTGCTTCTGTACGGGGTGATTTTTTTAGTCTAACACGCAAAAGTGCAAAAGTCAAGATTGAAGAGACCGCTTCTCCAGCTGCTCCCGAACCGCCCGACCGGTGGGAGTGTCCGCCAGGCCGCCCCGGCCGGTTTCCCGAAGCTCCGAACACATCCGGTCCCCCACGTCCCGCATGGCGTCTATCACCTCGTCCGGGGGGATGGCGCTGCGGATCTCTGCCAGGGCCATGTCCGCGGCGCTGAGAGCGTTCACCGCCCCCACCACATTCCGCTTGACGCAGGGCACCTCCACCAGCCCCGCCACCGGATCGCAGACCAGGCCCAGCAGGTTTTTTAACGCCATGGCGGCTCCGTGGAAGGCGGCCTCCGGATCGCCGCCCTCCAGACAGACCACCGCCGCGGCAGCCATGGCGCTGGAGGCCCCCACCTCCGCCTGGCACCCGCCCCGAGCACCGGAGATGCTGGAGCGGCTGGCAATCACCTCGCCCACCCCCGCGGCCACATACAGGGCCTCCAGAATTCGCTGTTCCTCGGTGTGATACGTCTCCTCATAGGTCAGCAGAATGGCCGGCAGCACCCCGCAGGACCCGGCGGTGGGAGCCGCCACAATCCGCTTCATGCAGGCGTTGTTCTCCGCCATCTTCAACGCCCTCTCCATGACCCTGCCCAGGAAGGGGCCGCAGAGGCACTGGCCCTGCTCCACACGCCGAGCCATCCGGCCGCCGTCCCCTCCCACCAGGCCGCTGGCAGAAACCAGCTCCTGCTGATAAGAAGCGTCCGCCTCCTTCATGGCCCGGTACATGCCCCGCATTTGCTCCCAGGAAGCCTGGGGCTCCATCTGGGAGTACACACAGTCATCCTCAAAAATCACCTGCCACAGCGGCTGATTCTGCTCCGCGGCCCGGCGTCCCATCTCTTCCAGCGACGAAAATCCCATTATATGTCCTCCTTCAGGCTCAGGTAGGTTACCTTCTCAATCCCCTCCATCTGGCCCAGCCAGTCCCGGGCCGACAGGGGGACCTCCTCATCACACTCCAACACCATCACCGCCAGGCCTCCAGGGCAGTCCCGGTACAGCTGCATGGTGGCAATGTTCAGGCCATACTCGCTGAGCAGCAGTGAAACCTCCGTGACACAGCCGGGCTTGTCCTGGTTGCGGATGATAAGCGTGGGGCTCTCCCCGCTGAAGTGGGCTTCTATCCCATCCACCTGGCAGATGCGGATGCGCCCGCCGCCGATGGAAGAGCCCACCACCTCCAGCCGGCTTCCGCTCTCCCCCTCCAGCCGCAGCCGGGCTGTGTTGGGATTCACATCCCGCAGGTCCACCTGCCCAAAGACCACTTCCATGCCTGCCTGCTCCGCCAGCCGCAAGCTCACCGGAATCCGGTTGTCATCCGGCTGCATTTTCAGCAGCCCCGCCACCAGCGCCCGGTCTGTGCCATGGCCCCGGCCGGTGGCCAGAAAGGAGCCGTGCAGGTCAATCCGCGCCCGGCGCACCGGCTCCCCCAGAAGCTTCCGGGCAATATAGCCAATGCGCACCGCACCGGCGGTGTGGGAGCTGGAAGGCCCCACCATCACCGGACCAATAATGTCAAATACACCCATCTCTGCCTCCTATCCTTATACCAGGCGGATCCGCCCATCCAGCACCGCCTCCGCCAGCCTCTCTCCCTCATAGACCACTTTCAGGGTAAAGAACGGACGGTCCTCCTCCATAAGCCGGAAGAAAATCCGGTCCCCCTCCCAGAGCCGCAGCTGGCCGATCCGGTTCTTGGGCACCCACTCCAGGTCCCCTTCCCGGCAGGGGCCGATTTCCCCCTCAAATCCGTCTGCCGTAAACAGATACATGTGCTCCGTCTCCCACCGGTCGGAGACAAAGGTGACAATCCCCCGCAGCCGCCAGCTGGTGAGGGTCAGGCCGGTTTCCTCCTTCACCTCCCGCAGCAGGCAGTCCTCCGGGCTTTCCCGCTCCTCAAACTTGCCGCCCACGCCAATCCACTTGTCCCGGTTCAGGTCGTGTTCCTTCTTGACCCGGTGGAGCATCAGGTACTGATCATCCTGTTCGATATAACACAGCGTTGTAAAAAGCATGCGTCTTTCTTCCTTTCTTTGCCGGGCTTCTCACGGCACAACGGCATACCCGGAGGGCATTTTCTGTGACAAAAACCGCTGTCAAATCGGTGATTTCCAACACAGATTTGCAGCGGCTTCCTTGCCTTGCCATTGCCGCAGGCTCTCTGAAGCCGAGCCTGCCTTATCAATTGGGTCTGCTACCCAGACCGGTTGTTACTTGTTACTGGTACAGCGGATACGTCCGGCAGATAGAGGTTACGGTCTCCCGCAGCGCTTCCGCCTGGTTTTCATAATCCGTAGCCGCCCGGTAGATGCAGTCCGCCACCAGATCCAGGTCCTCCTCCTTCAGGCCCCGGGTGGTCACCGCCGCCGTGCCCAGACGGATACCGCTGGTGACAAAAGGCTTTTCCGGATCGTTGGGGATGGCGTTCTTGTTGGCGGTGATATACACCGAATCCAGGCGCTGCTCCAGCTCCTTGCCGGTGATGCCCAGGGAGCGGAGATCCATCAGCATCAGGTGGTTGTCCGTGCCGCCGGACACCAGGTTGACACCCCGCTTCAGCAGGCCGTTTGCCAGGGCCTGGGCGTTCTTTACAATCTGAGCCGCATAGTCCTTGAACTCCGGCC
>CAZSAF010000275.1:0-2740 GCA_964604605.1 uncultured Lachnospiraceae bacterium | reverse complement strand
AAATTTTAAAAATTGATAGATTTAGTCGGGAAGCACATTCATGCGTTTGGCGTGGCCTGGGGAGAACTTCCACTTGACAAGCCCCAGCCCCAAAGGATATAATTGAAAAAATTTGCCCGGCCGGGGGCCCGGCCAAAGAGAAAAAGGAAGGACAGGTGCACACATGAGACATCTTATTGACCCCACAGACCTGAGTCTGCAGGAAATCGATGAAGTTTTGGATTTGGCAGAGGACATTATTCAGCACCGGGAGAAATACTTGGAGGCATGCAAGGGCAAAAAGTTAGCGACTTTATTTTATGAGCCTAGTACACGGACCCGTTTAAGTTTTGAAGCAGCTATGCTGGAACTTGGGGGAAGTGTTCTTGGCTTTTCTTCTGCTGACGCCAGCTCCGCCGCCAAGGGAGAGAGCGTAGCGGACACGGCCCGCACCGTTTCCAAATATGCGGATATCATTGCCATGCGGCACCCCAAGGAGGGCGCTCCGCTGGTGGCTGCCCAGCACGTGGACATCCCGGTGATCAACGCCGGTGACGGCGGCCACAACCATCCCACCCAGACTCTGACGGATCTGCTGACCATCAAGCAGACCAAGGGACGTCTGAACAATCTGACCGTGGGGTTCTGCGGGGATCTGAAATTCGGCCGCACCGTCCACTCGCTGATCAAGCAGCTCTCCTTCTATGAGAATATCCGCTTTATTCTCATCTCCCCGGAAGAGCTGCAGGTGCCGGATTACATTAAGGAAGAAGTACTCATTGGCAAGAACATCCCCTACCAGGAGGTCACAGAGATGGAGCCGGTGATTGGCCAGCTGGACATCCTCTACATGACCCGGGTACAGCGGGAGCGGTTCTTCAACGAAGCCGACTATATCCGCCTGAAAGATACCTACATCCTGAACCTGGCCAAGCTAGAGAACGCCAAGCCGGATCTGAAAATCCTGCACCCCCTGCCCCGGGTCAATGAGATTGCCACCGAGGTGGACAACGATCCCCGGGCCGTCTACTTCGATCAGGTGGAGTACGGGAAGTTTGTGCGGATGGCGCTGATGCTGAAGCTGCTGGGACTGGAAAACAACGTAAAATAGGAGGAAGCCATGCTGAAGGTTGACAGTATTGAAAAGGGAATTGTTTTGGACCATATCCAGGCTGGGAAAGCCATGCGGGTTTACCAGTATCTGAACCTGGATCGTCTGGACTGCAGTGTTGCCATCATCAAGAATGTCAAGAGCAGTAAGATGGGCAAAAAGGACATCATCAAAATCAACGACACCATTGACATCAACCTGGATGTGCTGGGCTACATTGATCCCAATATCACCGTAAACATCATTGAGAACGGCACCACCGTAGAAAAGAAGCGGCTGGAGCTGCCGGAGAAGATTGTCAACGTGGTCAAGTGCAAAAACCCCCGGTGCATTACCTCCACCGAGCAGGAGCTGGATCATGTGTTCAAGCTGGCGGACCGGGAAAAGGGCATCTACCGCTGCATCTACTGCGATCAGAAGGCTACCCACTCTCACAACTGGTAAGCTCTCCCGGTTCTTCGGCGGGTTGGAGCGGAATAAAAACCGGGCTGCGGTGCCAAGTGCGCTGCAGCCCTTTTTGCATCTGCTCTCCCGATTTTGTGCCCATCCGGGCAAGCGGCCATCACGGAGCCGCCTCCGGCCGATCCCCAAAGGGAGGGATAAAGCTCTCCTGAGCCGTCTCCCCCTCCTGGATAAATCCGTTCTCCACGCCCAGCTCCAAAGCAAAATCCACTACCCGCTCGTACTCCCGCCGGGTTACCTTCCGATTCAGTTCCGGGTCATTCTTCACCCATTCCATGGGCGTGTACTGGTTCATCAGGCTGATCCAGATGGCATCCCTGTAGTTTTGGTACAGGTATTCCACCACCGCCTTGGAATCCCGGGTATGGCCGGGCAGCACCAGGTGACGGACGATCACCCCCCGGCGGATATAGCCGTCCTCTCCAAAGACGCAAGGACCCGTCTGGCGGACCATCTCCGCCAGCGCCGCCTTGGCCCGCTCCGGATAGTCCCGGGCGTGGGAATACCGGGCTGCCAGCTCCGGATCCATATATTTGAAATCCGGCAGGTACACGTCCACCAGCCCTTCCCACCGCCGCAGGGTTTCCGCCTTCTCATAGCCACCGGTGTTGCAGATCACCGGCAAGGCCAGCCCCTGGTCCTTGGCCTGGCGGATGGCCTCCGCCACCGGCACCGCAAAGTGGCCCGGCGTCACCAGGTTGATGTTGGCCGCCCCTTGCTCCTGGAGCTTAAGAAACGTCTCCGCCAGCTCCTCCGGCGTCACCTCCCAGCCCACCTGCCCGCCGGAGATCTGCCGGTTCTGGCAGAACACACAGTGGAGAGGACAGCCGGAGAAAAACACGGTGCCGGAGCCACGGTCCCCGGAGATACAGGGCTCCTCCCACCGGTGCAGAGCTGCCCGGGCAATCTTCACCCGGCAGGAACTGCCGCAGGCGCCGGTTTTCCCCTCCCGCCGGTCCGCGCCGCAGGCGCGGGGACAGAGGGTGCAGTGGGATTCCCAGGGCAGCTTTTCAAAAGCCAGCCGAGGCGTCTGATCCTCCACATGGATGATCCCGCAGTAGGAAAAGCCGTTCTTCTGAATCAGATGGCGCATCACCCGGTTTTGGGCATGGGTGTCCACCCGCAGATGGGGAATTTGCCCTTCGCAGTAGGCAACCATGGCGTCAAACAGGCCATGGGCTTTCCCAT
>CAZSAF010000274.1:0-2758 GCA_964604605.1 uncultured Lachnospiraceae bacterium | reverse complement strand
CTAGCCTGATAGAGCTGGTTCCGGATGTCAACGTGCAGTCTCTTTATGTGGCTATGGGTGCAGGCGCCTCCGCCACAGGTATCAGCCCGTTTTCTACCATTGGTGCTCAGGCTATGGCATTTTACACTTCCTGTTATAATCCAGGTCCGGATCAAGAGCGAAAGATCTTTAATAAATTGCTGAAATACGCGGTTATTATCGTGGTACTCAGTACTTTACTTGGATTTACGGGAGTCTATGGTCTTTTTGGACAATAAGAAGGGAGGAATAGAATGATTTCTCAGTTATGCATACGGAATGCGCGGATTGTGAACGTTTGGAATGGCAGCGTGCAGTCAGCTCAAGATATTTTGGTTCAGGACGGTATTGTAAAAAAGATAGGGGAAATTTTTTCTATCCAAGGTCCCTGCCATATGGTGGATGCAGAAGGGGCTTTTGTCACCCCGGGATGGGTGGATGCCCATACGCATTTTGATATGGGGGACGGTCGGGAAGGGTTTGACCTAATGCGGACGTATCCGCCGGATGGTGTAACCTGTGCAGTGGATGCCGGTTCGCGGGGGGCAGTGGGATATGAATCCATGTATGCAAAAATTGCTGCCGTTCCGTTACCCTTTAAAACATATCTTCATGTCGCAAAAAATGGATGCGGAAGAGAAGGAATGGAATGCAGAAAGCTGGAGAACTTAGACAAAGAGCAGTTTTTGGAGACGTACCAAAAATACCAGGATGTGATTATTGGAGTGAAAATTCGGATTGATCCTAGGGTTAACTGTGATACACAAAAGACCTTACGGATTGCCCGGAATTTTGCCCGGGAGCTGAATCTTCCTCTTATTATCCATCCAACCCGATGCGAAGATCATTTAGAGGACATTCTGTCAGTTTTGGAAAAGGGGGATGTGTATGCTCACTCTTACTCCCAGCTGAAGCCCTGTATTATAGATGAAACGGGGCAGGTAAAGCCCTGCGTGCGGGAGGCACGGGAGCGGGGGGTGTACTTTGACCTATCTCATGGGTCGTCCAATTTTAGCTATCAGGTGGGACGTCAGGCGGTAGCACAGGGCTTTTTGGTGGATGTAATTTCTACGGATCTTCACGCCGGCAATATTCGAGGACCGGTTTTCTGTTTGGCGGACACCATGTCCAAATGCCTGCATATTGGCATGAACTTTGGAGAAGTTCTTCGGCGGGTGACGGTGAATGCAGCGGATATGCTGGGCCTTCCGGACAAATCCCTAGCGGTGGAAGAAGGGCAAAAAGCAGATCTTACAGTATTCCGCCTGGAAGAGGGAGAGTTTCCTATGGCAGATAGCATGAAGGTCATGGAGACGCTGAACCAGCGGTTTGTTCCTGTGCTTACCGTGTATGAGCAGATGCTATTTTCTCCCCGACAGAACGTGTATTGGATGCAAGATCAAAGAAAGGAAACAGAATGAAAATTACAAAGATTTATTCGGAAAGCTACCGGTGGCCCAAGCCCCAGGTAGTTACATCCGGCCGCGGTGGCGGCTCTACGCTGTATACACACAACAGTCTGGTGCTGGTGTATGTAGAAACGGATGAAGGGATTACTGGAATTGGCTCTGGCTACCGGGTATCTGGTTTGGAGGCGTTTGAGCCGCTGCTGTTGGGAGAAGATCCGTTGAATACGGAAAAATTGTATCAGGCTATGGTTCAGCAGATGCATTTGAAAAACAATGTCCCTATCATATCTGCCATTGACATTGCACTGTGGGATTTAAAGGCAAAAGTAGCAGGAATGCCACTTTATAAACTTTTGGGAGGCGTCCGCAGAAAGCTGGATTGTTATGTAGCGGGTGGATATTATGCGCCGGGTAAAACCATTTTGGATCTTCAGCATGAGATGGAAGCATATATGAAGGAAAACGCCAGGGCGGTGAAGATGAAGGTGGGAGGACGCTCCCCCTATGAGGATGCCCAACGGGTACATGCTGTGCGTGAGGCAATTGGTCCGGAAACGAAACTTTTGGTGGATGCCAACTGTGGATGGGGACTCAGCGAGGCGTTGGAATTTGCAAAACGAACAGAAGAAGACATGCTGTACTGGTTTGAGGAGCCTTTGGCAGCCAAAAATTTTTCCGGCTTGAAAACATTGGCGGCTCATACCTCCACACCTCTAGCAGCTGGAGAAAGTCTGGAACTACTGGATGATCAGACGGCGTTGGTTGATACGGGGGCAGTTTCCTTTGTGCAGCCAGATGCCGGTTCCTGTGGAGGCGTATCCTTGGTTATGAAAGTTGGCCATTATGCAGAGGCAAAACATATTTATATAGCCCCTCATGGTTCGCAGCAGGTACATGTGCATCTGAATTGTGCATTAAAGAACGCTAGAATTACGGAATTTTATTCCACCACCTTCAATCATCTGGCATATTCGGCTTTCCAATATCCGGTGACCATTAATCCGGATGGGACGGTTTCACCTTCCGAGGAACCGGGGGCAAATTTTGATATTAACCGGGAGGTTTTGGCGCCATACCGGATAGGTTGATAAAAAGGGGAGAGGCTGCTGTTTGGCTTCTCCCCTTCGATTTTACCACTCATCTCAAAAAATAAAAAATTTTCATACGTCCAGCTCCAAAAAATAAAAAATGCTTGACAGCACCGAAAAGCGTGCTATGATGTAGATAAACGATTAAAAGATTGTTTAATCGATCAATTGAAATACCCTTTGAGGATGCCGTGCAGAACCGGCAAAGAGAGGAGTTTAAATCATGAAAAAGACCTATAAGAT
>CAZSAF010000273.1:0-2784 GCA_964604605.1 uncultured Lachnospiraceae bacterium | reverse complement strand
CGCACTCAAAGGCAATATGGGGGGTTATGCCCATCTGCTGGAAGGAATGGCGGAGAAGGGAATTGAGGCTGTAGCTTTTGTCCAGAATCACCATCTTCTCCCCGGCCAGCCGCTCCCAGGAGACCAGTTCCTGCCCTGCCAGGGGGTGATCCCGGCTGACCACCAGGTGGTAGTTGTCCACCACCAGCTGGTACCGGTGGTAGGGGGTCAGGTCAAAGCCGTCCAGATTGGAGATATCCCTCTGGGCGGAGGTTATGTAGGCGATAAAGGCCATGTCAATCTTCCGGGTGCCCAGCTGGTTCATCAGCGTGACGGTGTCTCCCTTCTCAATTTCAATCTCCACCTCCCCTTCCGGAAACAGGTTCAGAAAAGAGGCGATGGGGGTAGTCAGCCCCACCCGGCCCATGTGTTCAACGCTTCCAATGTGGAGCACGCCGTCCACCGCATATTTTTTCATGGCTGTGCAGGCCTGTTCATAGGAATTCAGAATGGATTGGGCATACGGTACAAACTCCTGCCCTGCCGGCGTCAGTTCGGTCTGCCGCTTGCTGCGGTCGAATAGCTTGACCTTCAGTTCGTCCTCCAGTTTACTGATGTGCTTGGAGAGAGCGGACTGGGAGAGGGCTACCTCGTAGGAGGCCTCGGTAAAACTTCCATAGCGGACAATACTGAGAAAACATTTTAATTGAAAAAGATCCATGGGTGTCCCCTCCATTTCCAACAAGATTGGTTCTGTATAACCGATCTTATTATAGCATTTTTTCTGCCAAAAGGAACCACTGTGCTAAAATTTAGGCGACGAATTTAAATCCAATACCCCGGAAATATGTGGAGATGGCAAAAGTGGTTATTGTAACGATCACGGCAATTTTTATGGGAATTGGATCATTGTGAATAATTCGGCTGAATGATTCTGAATTAGAAAATCTCTTTCCAATATGGAAAGTGTTTTTTCCAAATTCGAATTGTTTCTTAAGATTGTGTGAAGTATTATGAAAATATCATAAACAAGTCGGAAAGAAAGGAGGTTGTTCCATGAAAAGGCAGTATGCGTTTGACCTGATCGTGGTGGGCGGGGGAACCGCCGGCGCCTTCAGCGCCATTGCCGCGGCCCGGTCCGGCGTAAAGACCGCGGTGATCGAGCGGAATTCCTATCTGGGCGGTATGGCCACCGGCTCCGGCCTTACGGAGATGAATGCGGCAGGTTTCCAGGCGGCGCCCCTTTACAAGGGCATTGAAAAGGAGATTTTTGACCAGATGATCGCGGCCGGGGACGCGGAGTACCATTTCGCGGTTCCCATGTCCTCCAACCCGGATGTGAAAATTGACCGGCTCCGCTTTAATCCGGAAATGCTGAAGATCCTGCTGGAAGCCAAGGCAGTGGAAAGCGGCGTCGCCCTTTTTTATGAGACGGAGCTGGACACGGCGGAGGAGGGCGAGAGCGGTTGTACCCTGACAGCCCACAGCCCTTATGAGAAGCTGGCGTTTTCCTGCCGGTATCTCATTGACGGTACCGGAAACGCGAACCTGGTGCAGAAGCTGGGAGGCGAGACCATCAAGACTGAGGCGGAAAAACAACTGGTGGCCACCCTCATGTTCCGGATCTCCCATGTGGACCTGGAAAAGCTGGATGGATTCATCCACAGTGATGACCTGAAAAAAACCCTACGGGAGGGATACGAGTCCGGCGTCCTCAAGGGGAAGATCCTGGCCTTCACCCCCATACCGGGAACCCGGGATGTGAGCCTGAACGTAACTCGTGTCAAGTTTGACTATGAGGATGTGGAGGCCACATCCCAAGGTTTGGTGGAGGCTCGGAGCCAGATTCTGCCGGTGATTCGGTTTGTGAAGGAACGGGTGCCAGGTCTGGAAGATTCCTACATTTCCAACATCGCTCCCATGATCGGCGTGCGGGACGGCCGGCGGATCCGGGCACAGTATATGCTGACCCTGGAGGATCTGGATCAGATGGTCAGCTTTGAGGATGACGTTGCCTGCGGCTGCTATCCCATGGATATCCACGATCCGGTGACCAATTCCGTGATCTGGAAGATCCTTCCCGGCGTGTACCACATCCCGTACCGGAGCCTTCTGCCGGTGGGGCTGCATCGGACGCTGACGGTGGGCAAGTGCCTGGGAGCGGAGAAGCAGGCCTTTGCGGCCATCCGGGTCATGCCCATTATGATGAACGTAGGCGAGTCCGCCGGCTACGCGGTGGCGCTGGCTATGAAGGGGGAACGGCAGCTGGATGAACTGCCGGCGCCGGAACTGACGGCCTGCCTGAAGGAAAAGTATGACGGATGAAAAAAATTCGAATATCACAGAATGTCGTGGAAAACACGGCAGACTAATAGGAGAAAGGACGAACTATGACGAAGAATAAGACAAAATGGATCATGACCATCGTTTCCCTGTGCTTCATTCTGTTCTTCCGCTTTATCCCCGCGCCGGAAGGACTGACCGCCACTGGGATGCAGGTGATTGGCCTGTTCATCGGCATTATGCTGCTGTGGAACTTTGTGGGGACCGACTGGCCCAGCTTCCTTTGTATGGCGTTGCTGGCCGTGTTTGAGATTATGACGCCCAGTTCCATCTTTACCACGGGCATGGGCAACTCCACCATCAACTTCCTGCTGGTGTTCTTCATGCTCAGCTACGTGCTGAGCCAGGTGGGCTTTTCCCGCCGGGTGGCCATCTGGTGCATTACCAACAAGGTGGCCCAGAAAAGTTCCTGGGCTTTCGTGATCATGTTCCTGTTCGGCGCCATGTTTATGGCTTCGTTCA
>CAZSAF010000272.1:0-2793 GCA_964604605.1 uncultured Lachnospiraceae bacterium | reverse complement strand
ATCCAGGCAAAGATCATCGGCACGCTGATGGACCTTCAGAAAAAGCTGGGGATGTCCTATCTGTTTATCACCCATGACATGAGCCTGATGCGGAACATAGCGGACCGGATCGCCATCATGTACCTGGGGCGGATTATGGAGATGGCGCCGGCCCGGGCCTTTTTTGAAAACCCCCAGCATCCCTATACCAATATGCTGGTATCCTCCATCCCGGTGGTGCTTGAGGAGGAGGAAGCGCTGAAGCCGGAGCGGGTGGAGTCCAAGGGGGAGATCCCCAGCCCGGTGGACATACCGCCGGGCTGCCGGTTCCATGGAAGATGCCCCTACGCTAGGGAAATCTGCCGGCAGGAGGAGCCGGCGATGCGGGAGGTATTACCGGACCATTACGCGGCCTGCCATTTTGCGGGAAGCAAAAAATAAGAGGATTAGGAAAGGAAGGACTGGATTATGGCCAACAAAAAGTATCGTGTTTCCGCGGATATTGGCGGAACCTTCACCGACATTGTATTTTACGATACAGAAACCGGCGAATACCTGGAGGGGAAAACGCTAACTACGCCAGAAAATCTTTCGGACGCCATTATCAATGGAATTGGGGAACGGATTGAGGATTATCGGAATATTGAATTTTTTGTCCACGGGACCACTTCCGGGCTCAACGCGTTTCTGGAAAGGAAAGGCGCAAAGGTAGCCCTCCTGACCACCAAAGGTTTTCGGGATGTCTATGAAATTGCCAGAGGAAACCGCCCGCAGATGTATAATTTCCGGTACAAAAAAGCTACGCCGCTGCTGGACCGGCTGGATGTATTTGAGATTGAGGAGCGGATGATGGCGGATGGTCGGGAGCTGGTCCCACTTTCCGAGGTCTCCATTGCCCGGGCGGCGGAAAAAATCCGGGAGGGAGGGTATTCCTCCGTGGCGGTCTGCTTCATCAACGCCTATGAAAACCCGGCCCATGAGCTGGAGGCGGAGGAGCTGTTTAAAACATACCTGCCGGAGGTTTCGGTTTCCCTTTCCCACCGGGTGGCCAGGGAGTGGCGGGAATACGAAAGGACCAGCACCACGGTGATCAACGCCTATATTGCCCCCATCGTCCAGAAATACCTGGATTCCCTAGAGCAGCGGATTGCCGCCCGGAATTATGAGAAGAACGTCCATATCATGCAGAGCGGCGGTGGCGTGATTACGGCGGAGATCGCTAGGGAGACGCCCATCCAGACCCTGCTGTCCGGCCCGGTGGGCGGGGCGGTGGGTAACCAGGCCCTTTCGGAACTGCTGGGCTATAAAAACCTCATCGGCGTGGATATGGGCGGGACCAGCTATGATGTCAGCATGATTGTGGACGGGCGGCCGGACGTATCCACCGAGGTAAACCTGGAAGGGTTCCCAATTATGGTCCCCATGGTGAACATTTACACCATTGGGGCGGGAGGCGGGAGTATCGCCTGGATAGAGGCCGGCGGCCTGCGGGTGGGCCCCCGGAGCGCCGGATCCGTACCCGGCCCGGCCTGCTACGGAAGGGGCGGCACACAGCCGACCATTACAGACGCCAACGTGGCCCTGGGCCATATAGACCCGGACGGTTTTTTAGGCGGGAAAATGTCTCTGGACAAGGAGGCGGCCATCCGGGCGATCCGCACCGTGTCCGAGCCGCTGGGCATGGGGGTCCAGGAAACCGCGGAAGGCATTTTAAAGATTGCGGACGCCAAAATGGCGGACGCCATCCGGCAGCTGACCGTCCGCAAGGGTATCGACCCCCGGAAATTTGTCCTGGTGGCCTTTGGTGGGGCAGGCCCCATGCATGCCTGCACCACGGCGGAGGAGCTGGATATTGAAACGGTATTGCTGCCGGAAATGCCGGGGATCTTTTCCGCCTGGGGTATGCTCCAGTCGGATATCCGCCAGGATTTAAGCCGCACCATGCAGGCCACCATCAGCGGCCTGGACATCCGGGAGGTGGAAGAAAAATTTGAAATCATGACAGATGAGGCCATGGCCCTGTTGGAAAAACAGCATATCTCCCGGGAGCAGGCGGAATTTGTCCGCAGCGCGGAGATGCGGTATCTGGGGCAGGAATACACGGTGCGGGTGAACTTCACAGGAGAAAAGGTGGATGCGGAGGCAATCCGGCAGTTGACGGAAAACTTCCATCAGCTGCACCAGCAGATTTACGGTCACAGCAACCGGGAAGGGGAGGTGGAAATTGTAACCCTCCGGCTGGTAGGCTTGGGGCGGCTGGACAAAATCCGGAAAGAAAAATCCAAGGTCACCAGCGACCAACCTCCGGTGCCGGTGAAAACCATGAAGGCCATCTTCTATGGGGAAGAGTATGACGCAAAGATCTACCAGCGGGGGGACCTGGTTTCCGGCCAGGCATTCCAGGGGCCTGCTATTGTGGAGGAATTTACCACCACTTCGGTGATCCCGCCCAACTGGAAAGTGTCCGTGGACCTTTACCGTAATCTGGTTGTCAGCAGAATGTATAAGAAAGAGGTGTGAGACATGGCAAAAACGGAATGGACCAGCAACCCGATCACAACGGAGATCATCCGGAACGCGTTCCTGTCGGCCGCGGAGGAAATGTGCGAAAGCTTATTCCGCAGTTCCTACACGCCCATCATCTACGAGATGAAGGACTGTGCGGTGGGGCTGTTTAATGAAAACCTGGGAGTGCTGGGGCAAAGCACCGGCGTCCCTTTGTTCCTGGGGAACCTGCAGGAAACCGTGCGGTTTGCCATGGAGTATTACGGCGGGAAGGAGTACTTCCGGGACGGGGATATCTATATCCTCAAC
>CAZSAF010000271.1:0-2847 GCA_964604605.1 uncultured Lachnospiraceae bacterium | reverse complement strand
TGAGAAGTGTCAGCGGTCGGTCAAAGCCATTGGGATATCCGGCCTCCGCCATCAGCTGCTTGGCCTTCTCCAGGTCATACCCGTTGGCTGTTCCGGTCAGGGACTCGTCGTAGCCCCAGCCATCCACTGGCAATACCGAGTAGGCAACCTCCCCTTCCACCGGCCAGATGGTGTTCCGGATGGCCTCCTTGTCAATGGCATAGCCGATTGCCTGGCGGACTCTGGCATCGGACAGTTCCGGCACTGCACAGTTAAAGTTCAGGGCGTTCATCCGGACAGAGGTGCCCTCGGTGGTAATCACCTGCAAATTTTCGTTTTCCTCCGCCCGCTGAATGTCAGTGCTCAGGGCCTCCATGGTGCAGTCCAGTCCGCCAGTCTCCAGCTCTATGTATGCCTGGGACTGCTCCTCAATATAGCGCAGGGTGATGGATTCCAGCTTGGCCGGGCCGCCCCAGTAATCGTCAAACCGCTTCAGGCTCAGATGGTCTCCCTGTACCCACTCGTCAAAGGCAAAGGGGCCTGTGCCCACCGGCTCATACTGCATCTGGTCCCCCAGCTCGTTCCATGCCTTCTCGCTGACAATGAAGGTGTGGCACTGGATGGATGCCATATTGGCGACTACGGAGGAATCCGGCGTCACCATATTAATCACCACTGTATAGTCATCGGGCGTCTCCACATTTTCAAAATCCAGCGAATCGTTAAGGCTGGCCCTGGGAGTGGAAAACTCCCCCCACTGGTTGATGGAGAAAGCCACATCGCTGGCCTTCAGCTCCTCGCCATTGTGGAATTTGACACCCTGGCGCAGATGCACCGTCAGCTGCATATAATCGTCACTCCATTCCCAGGATTCCCCGATCCCCGGGAGCACCTCACTGCCGTCCTCGGACAGCTTGAACAAGCATTCATAAACCGATCCAATACTGTTTTTCACACCTGCATTGTTGGTGGCGTAAGGGTGCAGATTCCCCGGTTCTCCCACGGAGGTGGACATGACCAGATTGGTCTTTCCGCTGCTTCCCTGCTGCTCTCCACCGCCTCCGCCACAGCTGGTCAAAGCCAAGGCTGCCGCCAGCACCAACGCCGAAAGTTTCTGAAGTCTCGCCTTTTTCATATTTCTCCTCCTTCTATTCCGAATCCGGCATCCCTGTGCCGGTTCGCAATCCACGGTTTCTTGCCGCTGCACTGGAAAACCAGCTGCCGGTCAGGATTCTTTCTCCTGGTTGATCTCTTCCGCATAATGGCAGGCCACCACATGTCCCGGTTCCAACTCCCGCAGCTCCGGTTCTTTCTGGAAACACGCCTCCTTGGCGTAAATACACCGGGGAGCAAACCGGCAGCCTGGCTTCGGGTTGATGGGAGAGGTCAGCTCTCCCTTCAGGATGATCCGCTTTTTCTTCTTGTGAATATCCGGCTCCGGAATCGCCGAGAGAAGCGCCTGGGTGTACGGGTGCAGCGGCTTTTCAAACAGTCGATCCGCCTCACAGTGCTCCACCATCTGGCCCAGATACATCACCAGAATATTCTGGGAAATATAGCGCACCACCGACAGGTCATGGGTGATAAACATATAGGTCAGCCCCAGATTATCCTGCAGATCCAGCATCAGGTTGATAATCTGCGCCTGGATGGAGACATCCAGGGCTGACACCGGCTCATCGCAGACCACAAACTTCGGGTTTAAGGCCAGCGCCCGGGCAATGCCGATTCTCTGGCGACGCCCTCCGTCCAGCTCATGGGGATAGGTGTTCAGCAGGCGGCGGGCCAGCCCCACCGTATCCATCAGCTGGAACACCCGCTTCTCAATCTCCGGTTTGCTCAGCCGGCCCTCAATGACCATGGGCTCCGCAATGGTCTCGCTGAGGGACATCCGGGGATTCAAGGATGCAAAGGGATCCTGGAAAATAATCTGCATATCCTCCCGCAGTTCCCGCAGCTGTTTTTTGTTTACCTTGGTAATATCCTTCCCCTGGAAAAAGATCTGCCCGCCGGTGTTGTCCAGCAAGTGCAGGATGGTTCGGCCCAAGGTGGATTTGCCGCATCCGGACTCCCCCACCACCCCAAGGGTCTCCCCTTCCTGAATGTCAAAGGTAATACCGTCCACCGCATGGAGGATTCCTTTTCCCGTCTTAAAAAACTTTTTCAGGTTTTTCACTTGTACAATGGCAGACATGGCTCACTCCCTCCCTTTCACATGTTCCACATTCCGACAGCGGACCAGGTGCCCGGGAGAAAACTCTGCCAGTGGCACCTCCTCCTGCTCGCACTCCGGCGTCCGGTACGGGCAGCGGGGGGCAAACTTGCAGCCGGGCGGAAGGCGGGCCGGATCCGGCGTCAATCCGGCCACCGGCGTCAACCGCCTCCTTTTTCCGGCTACGCTGGGAAGGGAACCAAACAGGCCAATGGTATAGGGATGCCGGGGCTCATCAAAAATGTGTTCCGCAGTTCCCGATTCCACAATCTCCCCTGCATAGATGATGGCCACCTTATCACACATCTCCGCCACCACTCCCAAATCGTGGGTGATCAGGATCATGGACATGTTCAGCTTGGCATTCAGATCGTTCATAATGTCCAGCACCTGGGCCTGAATGGTTACGTCCAGGGCTGTGGTGGGTTCATCGGCAATCAGCAGCTCCGGGTTACAGGACAAGGCAATGGCAATGACAATCCGCTGCTTCATACCACCGGAAAACTGGTGCGGATACTCGCCGTAGCGCTCCCGGGGGATTCCCACCATCTCCAGGGTTTCCGCCGCCTTAATGGTTGCCTCCGCCCGGGACACATGGGAGTGAAGCCGGATACACTCCGCTATCTGATCGCCCACCGTGTCAATAGGATTTAAAG
>CAZSAF010000270.1:0-2856 GCA_964604605.1 uncultured Lachnospiraceae bacterium | reverse complement strand
GAACCCGGCGGATGACCTCCTCCTCTTTCCCCAGTCCCAGAATGGCACACAGGACGGCTCCGGCCACCATGACCATCTGGGGCTTGCAGATGCCCGCCAGGGTATCCCAGAACGGGGAGGGAAACCAGGTCTCGACTACACCGGGGACCACCATCAGCACAAAGGAAACCAGCAAAATGGCCAGCGTAATCTTCTGCTTTGGGTTAAAGGAACTGGAGG
Source organism: uncultured Lachnospiraceae bacterium (assembly GCA_964604605.1). Lineage (GTDB taxonomy): Bacteria > Bacillota > Clostridia > Lachnospirales > Lachnospiraceae > Pseudolachnospira. The sequence goes on along the minus strand of CAZSAF010000270.1, from coordinate 2,637 downwards.
ACAGCTCCTCCGCTTCCTTTCGCTCCGCCTCCGCTGTGCCCGCCCCTTTCTTCCGGTCCTTCAGCATGTAGTACACGAAGAAAACGCCGATAACTACAATGCACATCAGCGAGCAGGTGAGCCAGATCCGGTTGCTCAGGGCAGTGGCCGTCTCCGGATCCACGCCGTTGGCAATGATCAGGTTCTTGCTGATGATGCCACCATACCCGTTGTACGGGTTGTTGCTGCCGATCAGGTTGCCAAACAGAATGCACAGGGCCGTCAGCGCCGGGTTAATACCGGAGGAAAGGGCCATGGAAAAGGCGAAGGGCCCCACAATGGCCGGCGTGGAAGCGCCGGCTCCCAGGCCGCCCACCACGGCGCAGACCAGGGTGATAGCCCACGGTACCAGGGCCCGGTGCCCGCCCAGAACACCCAGCATCTTTCTGCCCAGCACCTCCATGGTTCCGTTGAGGGCCGCGTAGTTGAAAAACAGGGAAATGGACAGCAGATAAAACATAATGTCCACCGGCCAGTACGTGATGATTTCTTCGATCTGCTTTCCCAACAGGAAATACCCGATCAGGAATGCGAAGAACATGGCGACAATTCCTGTGTTCAGCTTCAGCTTCTCCCCCAGCGCCACCGCAATCACAATGGCTGCGATACATAGGATTAATGCCATACTCCGATTTACCTCCTCCTTCCACAAGCATATTTCACAAACGTTTGAAGAAATATTCTGCCCGTATATAAAGCAAGCTCCATGCCAACTTTTTGATTCGGCCGGCAGAGTTCCCTAAAATCCGCCAAAATTCATGGCTTTTACAAAAATTTTACAAAGCGCTGCGGCTGCCGGCGGCAACAAAAAAGCGAATCACATTAAAACACTTATTTCAATATGATTCGCTTTTGTTTTACTTTTTCAAATCAATCGGGGTACACTTCTTCTATGTGATACTTTTTCATCTTCCGCCACAGGCTGGAGCGGGCCATTCCCAGCATGGCCGCCGCCCGGGTCCGGTTCCCGCCGCAGGCGTTGAGGGCCTTAATCAAGCGATGATACTCCTTCTCTTCCCTGGGGGAAAGCGGACGCTGCGCCGCCGGTTCTGCCCTCTCCTCCCGCGGCGCCCCCTCCCCAAACGTTCCGTTTCCGGCCGCCTCCGAATCCTCCGCGTACAGCTCTTGCAGCTGCCGGCGAATCATCTCCTCCCCAACGGTTTTCTGATTGCTGATCACCACCAGCCGTTCGCAGAAATTCCGCAGCTGCCGCACATTGCCGGGCCACCGGTAATCCAGCAGCAGCTCCTCGGCTTCCGGTGTCAGCCGTAGCTCCTTGGCCGCCTCCCTTCCGTACCGGTTCAGAAATTCCCTGGCCAGAAGCAGCACCTCCCGCCCCCGGTTCCGCAGCGGCGGAATCCGCAGTGTCAGCACGTGGAGCCGGTAATACAGGTCCGCCCGGAACCGTCCCTCCTGCACCATCTGATACAGGTTCCGGTTGGAGGCGGCAATAATCCGTACATCCACCGGGATCACCCGGTCATCCCCCACCTTGGTGATCACCCGCTCCTCCAGCACCCGCAGCAGCCGCACCTGGCCCTGGAGGTCCATCTCGGAGATCTCATCCAGGAAAATGGTTCCTTTGTCCGCCTGCTCAATGAGGCCCTTCTTGCCCTGGCGGGAAGCCCCGGTAAACGCTCCCCCCACATAGCCGAACAGCTCGCTTTCCAGGAGGCTCATGGGAAGGGCTCCGCAGTTGACCGCCACAAAGGGCTGATCCTTCCGCATGCTGTAATTGTGGATGCTCTGGGCAAACAGCTCCTTGCCGGTTCCCGACTCCCCCAGCAGCAGGATGTTGGCATGGTGCTTGGCAAACTGCTTGGCCTGGTAGCGGCACTCCTCCATCACCGGGGATTCCCCCTTGATGTCCGGGAAATGGTATCTGGCTACCCGGCCCTTGGTGTAGATCTCCGTCTTGATCTGGTTTTCCAGATTCTCCACCTGCTCCTTCTGGTTGATATGAACAATGGCTCCCTGGATTTCCCCATTGCGCTTGTAGGGCACCGCATTGACCAGCACCACCCGCTCCCGGATCCGCAGAAGGTCGCCGTAAAGATTCTCCCCCTGCTCCAGCACCAGCTGCAGCTGCTTCCGGTCCAGCTCCGGAATTACCTCCCAGAGGGGGCGTCCCATCAGCTCTCCCCCGCCCACATCCACCAGCTGCTTGACCTGGGAATTGTAGTAGCTGATCCGCCCCTCCGGATCCAGCAGAATCATGCCCTCAAAGGAATAATCCATCATCCCCTCCAGCATCTGCCGGGATTCCCGCTGCCGGCGGAGGTTGGATACCACCACCACCGCCAGCTCCAGAGTGCGGTAGAAAGACTCGTACTCATCGGCGTTGGGATTGTGGTAGCATTGGATCCCCAGCTTATCCGCCTCCTCCTTCACCGTGATGCCGCCCAACACAAAGGAAACTCCCTGTTCCTTCACCTCCAGCAGCTTTTGGCGGATATACGCCGCCCCGGTCTCCCGGATGACCACATTGATCAGGTCCAGATGGAACAAAAACCGGATGGTTTCCGCATTGTAGAGCAGGGGCCGGTGGCTGAACACCGCCGCCTTGGTCCCCGATTCCGGCATGGCTTCCGGGTGCCA
>CAZSAF010000269.1:2646-2861 GCA_964604605.1 uncultured Lachnospiraceae bacterium | reverse complement strand
TAATGAACCCCATGCTGGTGGCCTCCACCCAGTGGTTTGAGCGGACCCTGGACGATTCGGCCAATAAGCGGCTCAGTGTGCCGGAGTCCTTCCTGGCCATTGACGGAATCCTGGATCTGTACCTGAATGTGGTGGACGGCCTGGTGGTGTATCCCAAGGTCATTGAAAAGCATTTGATGGCGGAGCTGCCCTTTATGGCCACGGAGAACATTATG
>CAZSAF010000269.1:0-2636 GCA_964604605.1 uncultured Lachnospiraceae bacterium | reverse complement strand
CGGTGAAGGCCGGCGGCGACCGGCAGGAGCTCCATGAGCGGATCCGGGAGCTTTCCATGGTGGCCGGGGAGAACGTGAAAAAATACGGGAAGGAGAACAATCTGCTGGAGCTGATTGCGGCGGATCCCACCTTCCATCTGAGCCTGGAGGATCTGCAGGCCTCCATGGATCCGTCCAAGTACACCGGACGGGCAAAGGAGCAGACCGAGGAGTTTTTGGCCGAGGAGATCCAGCCCATCCTGGAGGAAAACCGGGAGCTGCTGGGGGTGACGGCGGAGATCAACGTATGATTCAGGATATTGGACCTCACCGGTATGACAATGCCTTTGGGGACCGGCGGGAGCCGAGAGATACGGACACGGTGATGGCGGTGGAGAATAACCGCGTCCTGCTTCGGGGGGAGAAGCGGATTTCCTTCCCTACGGTGGGGGAGGTCTGTGGGAAGGCTCCGAAGGCCCGGGAGCATCTGGTGTACCTGTTTACCATTGATGAGACTGCCTACTTTCTGCTGGAGGCGGATCGGGTGTGGTCTCCGGCAGGGCAGAACGCTGCCGGGGAACGAGGAGTGCCCGCCGGCGCGGCGGATTCCTCCGGGCTGGCCGGGTATTTTCCGGACTGTCGTCTGGCCCCGGCAAAAGCCTTCCGGGAGGTGGAGCCCCGGTGGCTGGGATATGCGGGGATCACCGCCTGCCAGCTGGCCCGGTGGCGGCGGGAGCACCGGTTTTGCGGCACCTGCGGCAGCCCCATGCGCCACAGCGAGACGGAGCGAGCCTTTTGCTGCGATTCCTGCGGCGCCGTGGTGTACCCCAAAATCTCCCCGGCGGTGATTGTGGCGGTGATGGACGGAGACCGGCTACTGCTGTCCCGGTACGCGGGGCGGCCTCCGGGACAGTATGCCCTCATTGCCGGATACGCGGAGATTGGGGAGACCCTGGAGGATACGGTGTGCCGGGAGGTGATGGAGGAGGTGGGCCTGCGGGTCCGGAACCTGCGGTATTTTGCCAGCCAGCCCTGGTCCTTCTCCGATTCCATCCTCATGGGATTCTTTGCGGACCTGGATGGGAGCCCGGAAATCCGGCTGGATGAGACGGAGCTGGCGGAGGCAGTCTGGCTGCCCCGGGAGCAGGTGCCGGAGCCCAAAAACCTGTTGAGCCTGACTAGCACCATGATTGAGGCCTTCCGGAAAAACCAGTATCCCAGATGAGAAAAATCTTCGCTATAAATAAAGAAACAAAAGAAGGAGGCAGCCGGGTCCTAACGGTTTCTGTCTTCTTTTGTCTTCATACAAACGCCGCCTCCCCGGGGCGACAACCCGCCGCAGGCGGATTATTTCCGGAGCGGCTCCTGTTCTTGTTTCTTCCCGCCAAATTTCCGGGCAATGCCTGCCACCACCGGGCCCAGGGCCAGGAGGGCCAGGGCATTGGGGATCACCATCAGCCCGTTGAAAAAGTCCGCCAGGGACCAGACCAGGTCTACCTTCAGGGTGGAACCCACAATGATAAAGACCACCACCAGCAGGGAGTAGAGCTTGACCGCTTTGTTGCCGAACAGGTACCGGAAGTTGATCTCCGCAAAAAAGTGCCATCCCAGAATGGTGGAGAAGGCAAAGAACAGCAGGCACACCGCCACAAAAATGTCGCCAAAGCTGCCGAAGCCGGAGACAAAAGCTTCCTGGGTCAGGGCAATGCCGTCCTTTCCGCTGCCCAGGACCCCGGAGGTGAGCAGTGCGAACACCGTCAGGTTCAGGATCACGAAGGTGTCCAGGAACACGCTGATCATGGCCGCCAGGCCCTGCTCATGGGGATTCTTGGCGGAAGCCCGGGCGTGGGCGTGGGGCGTGGAGCCCATGCCGGCCTCGTTGGAGAACAGGCCCCGGGCCACGCCGAAGCGGATGGCCTCCCGGACCGCAATGCCGGCGCCGGCCCCCAGCACCGCCTGGGGACGGAAGGCGCCCACCAGGATCATCCGCAGGGCGGCGGGAATCTGGGTTACATTCATGCCGATGAGGATCAGGCTGCCCACAATGTAGATCAGGGCCATCACCGGCACCAGCTTTTCCACCACCGCCGCCAGCCGGTCGGTGCCGCCCAGGAAAATGAAGGCCGCCACTGCCGCCACCAGCACGCCCACGGCCAGAGACGGGACAGGGATGCCCCGGGCGTTGAACACCTCCGAGAAAGCCACGCCGATGGAGTTGCTCTGGACCATGTTGCCCATGAAGCCCAGGGCCAGGACAATGAAGATGGCAAAGAGGGTGGCCAGGATTTTTCCAAAACGCCCCCGAAAGGCGGCTTTGATGTAGTAGACCGGGCCGCCGGTCACATTTCCCTCCGGATCCCGGGTCTTATATTCCTGGGCCAGGGTGGCCTCCGCGTAGATGGTGGCCATGCCGAAAAAGGCGGAGAGCCACATCCAGAAAATGGCTCCCGGCCCGCCGCCCAAAAGGGCGGTGGCGGCGCCGGCCAGGTTGCCGGTGCCCACCTGGGCGGCAATGGCCGTGGCCACGGACTGGAAGGGGGTCATCTCCCCTTTCCCCCGTTTTTCCCCTTTGAGGCGAAAGTTCCCGAAGACCTGGCGGAAGCCCTGGCCGAATTTGCGGACTTGAATAAATTTCAGCCGGATGGTATAGTAGATTC
>CAZSAF010000268.1:0-2880 GCA_964604605.1 uncultured Lachnospiraceae bacterium | reverse complement strand
ATCAGTCTGGGTTTTGTGGTCTCCGCTGTGTCGGTGACCTCCGCCGGATCTCTGGAGGGTATGGGAAAAGGGATGCCTTCCCTGGTGATCTCCCTGCTGCGCTACGTGATCGTGATCATCCCGGCGGCATATGTACTCAGCCGCCTGATGGGCGCTGCTGGCGTGTGGTACGCTTTTGTGGCGGCGGAGTTTGTCACTGCGGCAGTGTCCGCGGTTATCTGGAGATCTTATCTGAAACGTCATTGACGGTTGGTATTTGCGCCGAAATCTGGTAAAATAAAAGGAAACATAAAATTCTTTACTATGAAAGCCCGGTCTCAAAGCAGAGATGGAACGGGCTGTTCGCAGATCGGGCCGTCTCTGCTTTAGAGACGCTAACCTGTATGAGCAAGTAGGCCGAGAGGAAGGATGGATGAACAAGGAAGAAATTCTGGCCAGAAGCCGTTTGGAAAATCAGAACGGTGACGAACGGGAGCTGGATGCCTACACCCAGGGATGGAAGAATGCGGCCAAGATCGGGCTGCTGATGTGTGCGGTTTTGATGGTCCTGGAGGTCTTTTGGGGAGATTCCAACGTCTCCGGCTACTGGGCCGTGTACACCTCCATCTATGGCTCCAGCCATTTTGTGGCCTATTGCAAGATCCGGAAAAAATCGGATCTGGCCTTCAGCATTTTCTATCTGATTTGCACCCTCACATTCCTGGCCGTCTACGTAATCAAGCTGGTGGACTGACATGAACGAAGGACTTATTTTGCGGAACCGTCTGAAAGAGGCCGCAGGGAAAAGCATTTGTCCCAGGCCGAGCTGGCCGAACTGGTGGGGGTCTCCCGGAACACCATCAGCTCCATTGAGACCGGCCAGTTCAATCCCACCACCAAGCTGGCGCTGATTCTGTGCATTGCACTGGACAAAAAATTCGAGGATCTGTTCTATTTTGACCCATAACCGGCGTTCTGCATCATTTGAAGCAGACAAACGCCGAAAAAAACGTTACCATGGGAGCATATCCCCTCAGGACAATGTCTCCCAGGTGCAAAGCGTCGCCAACGCCGGCCGGCTGAGTACGTGGATTTTCCCACGGCTGGTGGAGAGAATGCCCTGGCTTCGGAGAGTGGCAAGGCTCCGGGTCAGCTGAATACGGCTGCCCCCCAGCAGCTCCGCCAGTTCTTCCTGGGTAATCTCCACAGTCGACGATTTCTGGCATATCGGCCTGAATACCCTGCGGCAGCCCGCTTCTGCCCCCGCGGAGGGAACATCCGGGACGGCCGTGCCCGCGGGGGCAGCGGCCCGGACTGCGGGAGGCCCGGCCATGCCCCACTGCTCCGAGGCCTGGGATGCCATTGCCCGATATATCTACACCGGCCTCCAGGGCGGCTCCATTATGCGGGGATGGATGCGGGATGAGCGGGTGATGATCACCTGCTGTTCCGATGGTACCCGACCGGTGATCTTCAAAATTCAGCGTCTGGACTACAAAGTGCTGTATATGGAGGGCATTGGCTGCGATAAATGCCGGGCCAGTGACCCGTAATAGGCCAGAAATCCAAACATCCCCATGATGGCCGCGTATAAGGTAAAGTGGAGCTGTGGCAGCGTCCCCCACCAGTTTAGTCCACCAGAATGGTATCGTACCCGTCCAGGGATTCCGGCAGGTTGGCAGTAGCCGGCCGCCTGGCTACTGCCCGGCTTTGCCGCCCCGCCGGCGGCTGCCGGCGGAGAAGCTCCGCTGACGCACCGTCACCCCAGCACCGCCATGGCCACGGTCCCCGCTGTCAACAGCGCCAGCCCGACCATGGCTTTTTTGCTCAGTTTTTCCCGGAACACCACATAGGAAAAGGCCACCGTCACCAGCACACTCAGCTTATCAATGGGAGCCACCACGCTGGCCGGCCCCTCCTGCAAGGCCCGGTAATAGAACAGCCAGGAAGCGCCAGTGGCAAGGCCGGAGAGGCAGATAAATCCCAACTCCTTCCGGTCAATCCGTTTTATCTCCCGCTGCTTTCCGGAGACAAATACCATAAGCCAAGCCATCACCAGCACCACGCCGGTACGGATGGCCGTCCCCAGGTTGGACTCCACACCGGAAATACCGATCTTCCCCAAAATGGCCGTAAGGCTGGCAAAAAAGGCGGAGCCGACGGCATAAAGCATCCAGCTGCCCCGTCCCGTTTTCCCGGTATTCTGGACATCCTTCTTTTCAATCATCAGAAAAATCCCGGCGGCAATGACCGCCACCGCCAGCGCCTTGGGGACACTGATCCCCTCCTGTAGGAAAATCAGCGCCAGCAGAATGGTCAGCACCGTGCTGGACTTGTCAATGGGAACCACCTTGTTGATGTCCCCCAGCTGCAGCGCCCGGAAATAGCAGAGCCAGGAGGCGCCGGTGGCCGCCCCGGAGAGGATCAGGAACAATACGGTCCTCCTGTCCAGGGAAGCCAGCTGCCCTGCCGACCCCACAATGCCCACAATCAGCCAGGAAAAAATCAGAATCACCACCGTCCGCACTGCCGTTGCCACGGTGGAGTCAGTTTTGCGGATTCCACACTTTGCCAGGATCGAGGTGAGGCCCGCAAAAAACGCGGACGCCACCGCATAGAAAAGCCACATAATCCTTCCTCCTCTCTGATCTATAGGATTCCTCAGATCCTGCTACTTCAAACAGATCTCTGCCCTTTTTTCTTTCGCTTACGGCAGAAAACCCCATGGATCACTCCATGGAGTTCTCTGTTTTGTCCCGTATCTCAATTTACTGAATCTCGTGGATCCAGCCCGCAGGGGCCTCAATCCGGCCCATCTGGATGCCGGTGAGGGTGTCATACAGCTTCTCCACCACCGGACCCATCTTCTCCATACCGCTGGGGAAGCAGATCTCTTTGCCG
>CAZSAF010000267.1:0-2901 GCA_964604605.1 uncultured Lachnospiraceae bacterium | reverse complement strand
AGGACGGCTATGTGCAGATCTCCAAGATCTTTGAGGAGACGGCGGCCAATGAGAAGGAGCATGCGGAGCTGTGGTACAAGCTGCTGAACAATGGCATCGGAACCACCGAGGAAAATCTGGAGATTGCGGCCCAGGGCGAAAACTACGAGTGGACGGACATGTATGACAAGTTCGCCAAGGAGGCCCGGGAGGAAGGCTTTGACCACATTGCCGACCTGTTTGAGGGCGTGGCAAAGATCGAAAAGGAGCATGAGGACCGCTATCGCAAGCTGCTGTCCAACATTGAAAAGGGCCTGGTCTTCTCCCGGGAGGGCGATATGATCTGGCAGTGCGGCAACTGCGGCCACATTGTCATTGGCAAACAGGCCCCGGAGGTATGCCCGGTATGTGCCCATCCCCAGGCGTACTTCCAGCTGAAGGCGGAGAACTACTAATTATTTCTTTTGAGATGACAGCAGGGGATGCCCTGGTTTGAAAAGGGGCTCCACAGGGCCGCTGCACGGGTTCGTGCAGCGGCCTCCATGCGCTTCGCTTATACAGCGGTTTTTGTGATTTTCGTAATTTCGGCGGTAGTGTTAGGCCCGTGAATACAGTGGTTTTTACAATTCTTGCGATTTCGGCGGTAATTCAGGGCCTGTGAATACAGCGGTTTTTACAATTCTTATGATTTTGACGGTAATTCAAGGCCTGTGAATACAGTGTTTTTTGCAATTTTTGTAATTTTAGCAGTAGTGCGGGACCTGTGAATACAGTGGTTTTCACAATTCTTGTAATTTCAGCAGTAGGAGGCCGATGAAAATGTATCCGGCCAGCGGCCGGATGTAATTCTATGGCAGTCTTACGGCAGCTTTTCCGGATCCAGCAGGCGGATGGTCCCATACCGAGTAGTCAGGATGCCCTGCTTGCGGAAACGGGCCAGAATCCGGCTGACGGTAACCCGGCTGACACCCACAAAGGCTGCAATCTGTTCGTGGGTGTAGGGAACTTCCGGATTCTCTTTTCCCTCCTTCCGGAGAAAATCCGCTATCCGCTGTTCCGCCGAGAGAAAGGCAATCTGGTTGATCTGGTCCGAGAGCATTCGGACCGTGCGGGACAGGGAGGAGATCATGGCAAGGGCCAGATCCGGTTGTTCCCGGAAACAGGTGAGAATATTTTCCCGGCGGATGGTGACAATCCGGGAGGGAGCCAGGGCCTGGGCGGAGGTCATCCGGGGAGAGCCGTCAAAGAAGGCGGCCTCCCCCAGCACAACCGGAGTGGTATAGACGGTGAGGTTTTTTTCAATCCCTTCCCCAGAGGTGACAAACACTCGCACTTTCCCTTCCTGCAGGCAGTAAAAGCACGGAGCCGGCTGCCCTTCCCGGTAAATCCATTCCCCTGCCCGGTAGGTGCGGGCCGAGGGAAGCGCTTCTGCCCACTGGATTAAACCGGCGGGCAAGTTTAAAAAATCCAGATCTGCCATAGAATCTCCTTTTTCTGTATCGGTTCCTCCGCAAAGCAGGGAGGATGCAAGGCTGTGAAATCAGTGGCCTGTGGAAGCAGACAACCTTCCTGCTGAATTGTAACATAGGATGATGTAGGGGTCAAAAGGTATTTTGATCCCTATGATACGATGGAGAGCAAGGGCGTTTTGGCACGCAGCACAGATTGGTGTGCAAACAAAATCCGTATATAAGCAAGCTTTTTTACGAAGTACACTTGATTTATCAATGGGAAAATATTATACTACAGCCATCTTTTCAAATCAAGCCGGATACGACATCGAGTATAATCGAGTTTTTGTCTGTCAAGGCACATCACATCTTACAGGAGGAAGGCCATGAGTCGGAAAGTAACAGGCCGGATGGCAAATCGGGATCAGAGAGTAAAGTGGCTGCGGGAACAGAACCTGTTCAGCTTGGCAGTACACGCCGTGCGCACCCGCTACCGTATTTCCAATCTGCTGTCCAAGGACTCGGAACTGGATGTGTTGGCAGAGGACGCCGATGGACAGATGTACAACATTGAAATTCAACGCGCTGCCACTGTGGATCATGCCCGCCGGCTGCGCTATTATGGGGCACAGATTGACAGTGGTTTCCTGGAAAAAGGTGCCCAATACCAGGATTTGCCCAATGTGTATCTGGTTTATATCAGCGAGACGGACCTGTGGAAGCTGGGCTTGACGGCCTGTACAGTTTGCAAAAGCCTTTTGGGGTGGAAAAAGTATGAGGACGGAATCCAGATCCTGTATGTGAATGCGGCGGTGGACGATGGCAGTGAACGGGCCCGGCTGATGCGTTTCTTCCGGACGGCGGATCCGGAAGATCAAAGCCAGGGAGCCTTGTCTGCCCGCATACATTTCTTAAAGAAGGAAGAAGGAGGTCGCAAGGAAATGGAAGTCTTTCATCTCTTTGCCCGTGGCGATTCCCTGGAGGAAATCCATGGGGTGTCGGATATGCCGCTGGCGCAGCTGAAACAATGGAAGGAAGAATGGGAGAGAAAACAGGGCAAATAGATTAAGAAAAGCAGGCCGAGAATCTATTTTTCTTTTTTTTCTTTTGTTCTGCAAAAATGTAACCGATGATACATTTTTCTGATCCCAAATGTGCTATTCTTTTCCCATAACCGGTTCCGCAGGATGCCGTGCAAGTGTAGTAAGGGGAGGGGCAGCTGCCGTGTGCAGCAGCGTTACCATACATACATGGCAAAGAGCGGCAAACCGCAAAAGACGAGGAGAGAAAAATGGGTAAGATTTTTCGATTTCACAACGATGTGGACACGGATCAGATTATCGCGTCCCAGTATCTGCTGTTCCCTACCATTGAGGAGATGAAGAGCCATACCTTTGAATCCCTGGATCCGGAATTCCCTCAGAAGGTACAGCCGGGGGATTTTGTGGTGGCCGGGGAGAACTTCGGCTGC
>CAZSAF010000266.1:0-2959 GCA_964604605.1 uncultured Lachnospiraceae bacterium | reverse complement strand
TATCACCCTCTCCTTTCTCACAACAAGAGCCTGCCAACCGGCAGGCTCTTGTTGTTATAGGTTTTTCTGGCCCTACACCTCAAAAATCAGATCCCCGTAGGACGGGAACGGCCACAGCTCTTTGTCCACCATCATCTCCAGCCTGTCCGCCGGGGCCCGCAGGGCCTCCATGGCAGGCACCACCTGGTCATGGCAGAACCGGGCCCGGACCATAATATCCTCCATGGCGTAGGCCTCCTCCGTTCGCTTGCGCAATTCCTCCATGGCATTCCGCATATCCACCAGCGCCGCGGAGGCGTGCTGCAGCAGCTCCTGCTGGACGCTGACCTCCGCCGTGGGGCAGGCCTGCCGCACCCAGTTGATGGAATCCGCCAGACGGGAGGTGTAGCGGATGACCACCGGCATAATCTGCTTGCCGGCCATATCCAGCATGGTCCGGGCCTCAATGTTCACGGTCTTGGCATAGCCCTCCATCTTCACCTCCGCCCGGGCGGTCAGCTCCGCCTTGGTGAACACATGGAACCGCTCAAACATGGCCACCGCCTCCGGCTGGATCAGCGCCGGCTCCGCGTCCACCAGGCTGGGCAGGTTGGGCAGGCCCCGGCGGGCCGCTTCCTCCACCCACTCAGGGGCGTAGGCGTTTCCGTTGAACACAATCCGCTGATGCTCCGCCGCATATTTTTTGATCAGGTTGTGGCAGGCCAGAGCCTTATCCTCCGCCTGCTCCAGCACATCCGCCGCCTCGCAGAAGGCCTCGGCCACAATGGTGTTCAACACCGTGTTGGCACAGGCAATGGAATCGGAGGAGCCCACCATCCGGAACTCAAACTTGTTTCCGGTGAAGGCAAAGGGGGAGGTACGGTTCCGGTCCGTGGCGTCCTTGGCAAAGGCCGGCAGGGTCCGGACGCCGGTCTTCAGCCGGCCGCCCTTAATGCTGTGGGTGGCGATACCAGTATCCACCAGCTGGGTCAGCACATCCTCCAGCTGCTCGCCCAGAAACACAGAGATGATGGCCGGCGGCGCTTCCTGGCGGCCCAGCCGGTAATCGTTTCCAGTGCAGGAGGCGGAAGCCCGGAGGATATCCGCATGGTCATCCACCGCCTTTAAGATGCAGGTAAGCACCAGCAGGAACTGGATGTTTTCATGGGGCGTCTTTCCCGGATCCAGCAGGTTGATACCATCGTCCGTGGTCAGGGACCAGTTGTTGTGCTTGCCGGAGCCATTGATGCCGTCAAAGGGCTTTTCGTGGAGCAGGCAGGCCATGCCGTGGCGGGCTGCCACCCGCTTCAGGGTTTCCATGGTGATCTGGTTCTGGTCTGTTGCCAGGTTGGCCTCCGCATAGATGGGCGCCAGCTCGTGCTGCGCCGGAGCCACCTCATTGTGCTGGGTCTTGGCCGGGACCCCCAGCTTCCACAGTTCCTGGTTCACATCCTTCATGAAAGCGCCCACCCGTTCCCGGATGCTGCCAAAATAGTGGTCATCCAACTCCTGCCCCTTGGGAGGCATGGCGCCGAACAGGGTGCGGCCCGCATAGATCAGGTCCTTTCTCTGAAGGAATTTCTGCCGGTCCACCAGGAAATATTCCTGCTCCGCCCCCACCGAAGGGGTCACCCGCTTGGAGGTGGTATTGCCCAGAGCCCGCAACAGCCGCAGGGACTGGGCGTTCAGGGCCTCAATGGAGCGCAGCAGCGGGGTTTTCTTATCCAGAGCCTCCCCGGTGTAGGAACAGAAGGCGGTGGGAATACAGAGCACCACACCGGCGGCATCCTCCTTCAGGAAAGCCGGGGACGTGCAGTCCCAGGAAGTGTATCCCCGGGCCTCAAAGGTGGAGCGCAGGCCGCCGGAGGGGAAGGAAGAGGCGTCCGGCTCCCCCTTGATCAGCTCCTTGCCGGAGAACTCCATGATCACCTTTCCCTCCTCGTTGGGAGCACAGATAAAGGAATCGTGCTTCTCCGCCGTCACCCCGGTGAGGGGCTGGAACCAGTGGGTATAGTGGGTGGCGCCGTGCTCCACCGCCCAGTCTTTCATGGTGTTGGCCACCACATCCGCCGTCTCCCGGCCCAGCTCCTCCCCTTCCTGGATGGTGCGCTTCAGATCCTGATAAATCTTCTTGGGAAGCCGTTCCCGCATTACTTCATCGTTAAACACATTGGAGCCAAACATTTCGGTCAGCCTGCTGGGTTCACTCATAGACAATCCTCCCTTTTCCTCGGTAACATTCGTGTTTCTTCCAAGCCCGCATACTGTACCGGCATGCAGGAAAGACTACAGCAATTTTAAAAAAGAATTACACAAATCTTACAACAAAACGCCCGTCTTTTCAAGTTTTTTTTACGGCGGGCGGCCTCCCCTGGCAAGGGGCAAGGTTGGCCGGCGGCCCCCATACCCGGATGCAGCGTTTTCCGATACAGAAAAAGCGGCGGTTTCGCAACCGCCGCCCCAGAGCCCGGACCCGCGTCCGGATCATCTTTGTTTTTTACGTTTTATCTCACGCCTTGCCCACGGAGCCGAACAGGGTCAGCTTCTCCCGCACCTTGTCCTTGATGGCCTCCGCGCCAGGGGCCAGCAGCTTCCGGGGATCAAAGCCCTTGCCTACCTTGTCCTTGCCTTCCTCAATGTACTTCCGGGTGGCTGCAGCAAACACCAGCTGGCACTCGGTGTTCACGTTGATCTTGGCAACGCCCAGGGAGATGGCCTTTTTGATCATATCATCCGGGATGCCGGTGCCGCCGTGGAGCACCAGGGGCAGATCCCCCACTTCCTTCTTGACCGCCTCCAGCACGTCAAACCGCAGGCCCGGCCAGCCCTCCGGATAGGTCCCGTGGATGTTGCCGATGCCGGCGGCCAGGAAGTCCACGCCTAGGTCCGCAATCATCTTGCACTCCTTGGGATCCGCACACTCGCCCATGCCCACCACGCCGTCTTCCTCGCCGCCAATGGAGCCCACCTCCGCCTCCAG
>CAZSAF010000265.1:0-2975 GCA_964604605.1 uncultured Lachnospiraceae bacterium | reverse complement strand
CCCCAGTGCGCCTGGCGGCGCACATTTTTATTTTGCAGTTCATGCACAGGGCTTACAGCCGGTCATATAGCTCCTGATACTTTTCCGCGGAGGCATTCCAGGAGAAGTCCTTGGCCATGGCCCGCTCCACCATCTGGTTCCACCGCCGCTTCCGGTCATAGTAGACATTCTCCGCGTACCGCACCGTGGCCATCATCTCGTGGGCGTTGTAATTGGAGAAGGAAAAGCCGGTGCCGGTGTTGGTAAACTCATTGTAAGGCTCCACCGTATCCTTCAGGCCGCCGGTTTCCCGGACAATGGGCAATGTCCCGTAGCGCAGGGCAATCAGCTGGCTGAGGCCGCAGGGCTCAAAGAGGGACGGCATCAGGAACGCATCGCAGCCGGCGTAAATACCCCGGGAGAGGGCTTCCGAGTAACAGATGTTGGCGGAAAGCTTACCCGGGTAACGGGCCGCAAAGCTGCGGAACATGTCCTCGTAGTGGTGCTCGCCGGTCCCCAGCACCGCAAACTGCACCACATCGTAGGAGAGCATCTCATCCATCACTCGCTCAATCAGGTCGAAGCCCTTCTGATCCGTCATCCGGGAGACAATGCCAATGAGCATGGTCTTGGCGTTGACCTCCAGCCCCAGATCCCGCTGCAGCTCCATCTTGTCCCGCACTTTTTCCTTGCGGAAGGTTTCCGCGTTGAAATGGAAGGGGATGGCGGGATCCGTTTCCGGGTCGTACTCCTGATAGTCAATGCCGTTTAAGATGCCGCAGAAGCAGTTGGAGCGGGCCCACAGCAGCTTATCCAGTTTTTCCCCGTAAAAGGGTGTCTTTACCTCCTCCACATACGTCTTGCTGACGGTGGTCACATAGTCCGCATAGACAATGCCTCCTTTGAGGAAGTTGGCATCCCCATAAGCCTCCAGCTTATCCGGGGTAAACAGGTAGTCCGGCAGGCCGGTGATCCGCTTCACATCCGGAATGTTCCAGGTGCCCTGGAATCGCAGGTTGTGGATGGTGATGATGGTCTTGATAGACGTGTAGAACAGGTCGGCGGCAAACTCATTCCGCAGGTATACCGGCACCAAACCGGTGTGCCAGTCGTGGCAGTGGATGATATCCGGCTGGAACTCAATGGACGGAAGGATGGAGAGCACCGCCTTGGAGAAAAAGCCGAATTTTTCCATGTCATACAGGGGATCCGAGTAAGGGGTAGATCCGGAGAAGTACTCCTCATTATCAATGAAATAGAAGAGGATTCCCTGGTATTCCAGTTTCAAAATGCCTACATAGCGGTTCCGTCCATTGTAATACATATAAAAGTGGTTGATATATTCCATCTGGTTCCGGAACGGCTCCGGGATACAGAGATATTTGGGCAGCACCACCCGCACATCAAAGCGGGTTTTGTCAAAATACTTGGGCAGGGAGCCGGCCACATCCGCCAGTCCGCCGGTCTTGATAAAGGGGACACATTCGGAAGTGGCAAATAAGATTTTTTTCATAGCTATTCTCCTTTTATTGTACGCGGAGGGATCGGTCCCATTCCGCTTTCCAGTTGCCTTTATAAAGTATAACCGAAATCAGGCATCGGCTTCCCCTCCATTTTACCATGTATATTCTTGATACGCAAAGAATATTTTGGTAAAATTCGTTTGGTACAGAAAATTTTGGCAGAAGCCGGCGCGGGGGCCTGGTCCTGCCAGAAAAAAGGGGGAAAAACATTGATTGAGGAAAAAACGTTAATGTCCGTGGGGTACCTGGAAAAGCAGAACCTGACCGGCAGCTACCGGGGCATGCGGTACCTGCTCCGCAAGCAGGGGGAGAAGGAAGCGCCGCGGCTGGGTGTGGTCATCTGGCCCCAGCCTCTGTGCTATGAAAAATCAGCAGAAGAATCCCGGCAGGAGGCAGAGTTTGATTTTTCCCAGGAGGGAATCAGCCAGGCGGCTGCCTGGCTGAACCAACAGTATGAAGCGCACCGGGAGGTGTGGGACCAGGCCAGACTGTAGCATCCGGCTGCGTAAGGGGCTGGCTCTGGCACCGAGGACGGTTGGCCTGCTAAGCTACACGGCTTCCCGGTATTTCCCACCGATACGCCCCAGGAAGAAGACAATCAGGGCGATGGCAAGATAGCGGAGCAGAGGCGTAATCAGGGTAAGCGGGTGCCCATAGAACATGGCTCCCTTCTGGGGGATCCAGAACAGAGCGAAGACGAGAGGCGGACCGAACAGCAGCAGGGCACCCAGGATCAGGGACCACCAGGGCTTCTGATAGATGGACAAAATGGTATAGCATAAGGCCGCCAGCAGTAACAGGGTGTACAGGCCATAAGTCGTTTTCCCAATTCCCATTTTCAGCAATTCCAGGCCTTTGGGTATATTTCCCCAGGTCAGGAAGATCAGGTTGCCCACCACATAGAGCAGATAAACCAGGATGGTCTGGATGACGGGAATCGGCAGAAATCCCCAGACCTTCTTCGGCGTCCCGGAGTATTGGCAATAGAGATGCCGCACCAGGAACAGGAGCAGTACGGTGACGGCGAACCGGAGCAGCCAGAGGGCGTGGACGGAGGGATGCGTGTAGTGGCAGATCAGAACATTTCCCTGCCCGCTCCAGTAAAGGGTGAAGAGCACGGAGGGGGCCACAAACAGAATCCCGCCGGGGATGGCCAGCCACCAGGCGATGCGTACTGCCTCCAGGGCAATGGCCAGCAGGGCAAACCACATCAGGTACTGGTACATCAGATAAGCGGTATCCACAAAGGCCAGATGCTCCTCGGTGTAGGGCACATTTCCCCATATCAGAGCCAGGATGCTTCCCAGCACAAAGATCAGATAAAAAAGCAGATAACAAAAGCGTTGGAAACAAAAAGAGAAAAATAAGAACGGATAGTTACTTTAATTATAGAAAATAAGGTTCGCATAGTCAATATGGGCGTGCAAAGATTCTACTAAAAAAACAGAAAATCAAATTCCGGGCTGCGCCCTA
>CAZSAF010000264.1:0-3022 GCA_964604605.1 uncultured Lachnospiraceae bacterium | reverse complement strand
GCCCTTCAATGGCCTCCAAAGAGGCCAGCATGGCCCGGTTAGCCATCTGCATGGTAAAATCCAGCATATACTCGGCCAACAAAATTTTTTCCTCCGGCAGCAACTCCTGGCTTCGTCCGCCCTCCGGCGCCTGCCGAATTTCCTCCCGGGTCCGCTCCAGGATTCCGCTGATTTCATCAAAGGCCCCGGCGATCTGAGCTGCCGGAAGGAACCGGCTGAATCGCATCTGATCCTGAAGGGAACCGCGGTCCTCCTGGCATTCCCGGCGGATGGCCGCCAGCTCCTGCCGGATCTCCTCCTGGCTTCCTGTCTCGCTGAGCTGAATGCGGCTGCGGAGACGCCCAATTTTCCGGTCCAGCTCACAGAGCTTGGCGGAGAGTATCTCATGTGCCATTCTCTTCACTCCTTCCAAATATTTGCCGTGCCCTCCACGGCATCCTGCTGCCCCCGGAGGGTGTTTCTCTCTTGCGTTTTTATTATAGGATGCCTTTTCCCGCCGCTCAATAGTCAGCTTCGGAGGAATGTATAGACAAAAAAATCCGAAGTGTAAAAAAATTTTACACTTCGGATTTTGTGTCAAATCAGTCCTGCTGGGGGCGGATCTCCCCCCGGATCAGCCGCAGCACCTGATGTACCACCTGATCCAGGTTTTTGGTGTCCTCCTCGGTCCAATCCCGTAGAAGGCCCATGATGGCACCGGTGTGATACCGGAGAACCAGCTTCAGCTCGCTGCGGCTGCAGCCTTCAAACAGGTTCTTCCGCTCCACCACCTGCTCAAAGACAGCCGTGATAAACCGACTCAGCATCTGCTCCAGTTCCTCCCCGTAGTTGGACTGGAGGCCGCGGTCCACATAGGGCTTGGCGCTGGCCGCCATCCGGAAGAAATAGCGGAATGCGTCCTCCGTATCCTCCAGGGCCAGGCATTCCTCCAGAAATTTCTGATACTGGCGCTCCATACTCCACCGCAGCAGATCCGGAATATCCTCAAAGTGATAATAGAAGGCCTGCCGGGTAATATGGCACTCCTCCACAATGTCTTTCACCGTCAATTTCTTATTATGCTTTTGAAACAGGAGCTTTTTGGCCGCATCCGCAATCATCTCCTTCATGTCTACTGCCATCGCCTGCCTCCTTCCCATAAGCCGCTCTGTTTGGTATCATACCACAGAACCTGCCGGGTTGTCCATGCCGCCGGAAAACTTTTCCCTCCAGGTGCCAGGCCGTGCCCCGGAAAAACTTCAAAATTTAACAAAATACCGTATTGACAAACGCATACAAAAGAGATACGATATGTTGGATGCGTTTTGTTAGTACGCTAACTTAAAAAGGTCAAAAACTGTTTTGGAAGGGAGTGAAAAACACTATGGAGTTTGACTGCGGGGGATGGATCAATCTGCTGTCTCACAAAGTCAAAAAACGGCTGAATTCCACCCTGTCGGATCTGGGAATCACCGGCGTGCAGAGCCGTGTTATGTTTTATATTCTGAAGCATACATCGGAAGGCCCTGTGTTTCAGCGAGATATCGAGGAAGCCTTTGAGCTGAGCCGGTCCACCGCCACCGGGATCCTGCAGATTCTGGAGCGGAACGGCGTCATTCTGCGGAACAGCGTTCCCTACGATGCCCGGTTGAAAAGCCTGGTCCCAACGGAGAAGGCGGAGCAGATGAACGCCCAGGTGCATGCCTGTATTCTGGAGACCGAACAGGCCATGACCCGGGATATCTCGCCGGGGCAGCTGCAGCTGTTCAAGGAAATTGCCGCAAAGATGTCCGAAAACTTGGATGTTGTGTAAACATCGCTTCTTTGTTCGTCCCATAACAAAAATTTATATCTCAAAGTGAAGAAAGGAAACCGAAAACGATGGTCAAGGTATTATTGAAAAGTATTCGGGAATACAAAATGCCATCCATTCTCACCCCCATCCTGGTTACCGGCGAGGTAATCATGGAGTGTATCATCCCCTTCGTGCTGGCCAATCTGGTCAACGACATCAAAGCGGGATGTTCCCTGGGGGAAATCGCGCAGTATGGTGTCGCGCTGCTGCTGATGGCCCTGCTTTCCCTGCTGTTCGGCGCCATAGCCGGCTCCACCTGCGCTACGGCCAGCTGCGGCTTTGCCCGCAACCTGCGGAAGGATATGTTCTATAAAATCCAGGGCTACTCCTTCCAGAACATTGACAAATTTTCCGTCTCCAGCCTGGTGACCCGTCTGACCACAGACGTGACCAATGTCCAGCTGGCCTACATGATGATCATCCGGGGAGCCATCCGCTCACCGCTGATGCTGATCTTCTCCTTCATCATGGGCTTTATCATGGGCGGACGAATGGCACTGATCTATCTGGTCACCATCCCGATCCTGGGCGTTGGCTTGATCCTGGTCACCCGCAAGACCATGCCCATCTTCCGCCGGGTATTCCGGAAGTACGATGCCCTGAACAGCTCGGTGCAGGAAAATATCCGGAGCATGCGGGTGGTCAAGGCCTACGTGCGGGAGGACTATGAAAAGCAGAAATTCGGCGCAGCCGCCCAGAATGTCCAGGCGGACTTCACCAAGGCAGAGCGAATTCTGGCCATCAACAACCCTCTGATGCAGTTCTGCGTCTACATTGTCATGATTTTTGTGATGACCTTCGGCTCCTATACGGTGATTACCTCCCGGGGCCTGGATCTGGATGTGGGGCAGATGTCCTCTCTGCTCACCTACAGCTTCCAGATTCTCATGAGCCTGATGTCGCTGTCCATGATCTTTGTGATGATCACCATGGCAGCCGAGTCTGCCGAGCGCATCACCGAGGTGCTCAATGAGGAAAGCTCTCTGCGGAATCCGGCCAATCCAGTGATGGAAGTGAAGGACGGCTCCATTGATTTTGACCACGTGAGCTTCAAATACTCCCAGAAGGCCGAGCGGATGGCCCTGTCCAACATTGACCTGCACATAAAATCCGGCGAGATCATCGGCATCATCGGCGGAACCGGTTCCTCCAAGTCCTCCCTGATCCAGCTGATCCCCCGGCTGTACG
>CAZSAF010000263.1:0-3032 GCA_964604605.1 uncultured Lachnospiraceae bacterium | reverse complement strand
ATTCCCCCATGAATGGGGGCTAGGGGGTTGAAGTGTCGAAGACACTTTTTTATGCCATGGAAAACCCAGTTCCCCATGACATAAAATGCTCCGCAGGCGGGAAAGTCTGTAAAGCAGAAATCGGATTCATGTATAGAAAAGCAGGGAGGTGTGGCGGTGCAGGTAAATGGACAGCCGGAGGAGACCCGGGAGGGAATAACCCTGGCGGAATATCTCCGGGAAAAAGGATACCGGGAGGACCGGATTGCGGTGGAGCGAAACGGCGCCCTGGTGCCCAAAGCCAAGTACGGGGAGACCCGGCTTCAGCCGGAGGATGTGCTGGAGATTGTGAGCTTTGTGGGAGGAGGCTGAGGGATTGGCGGACAAAAGCGGAGAGAAGTGCCGGGAGCAGAGCGGGACAGAAGCTCCTTTTACCCGGGAGCAGATGCAGGCGGCCCTGGAGGAGCGCCACACGCGGGAGGTGCAGCAAAAGCTTTCCGCCGCCCGGGTGGCGGTGGCGGGCCTGGGCGGCCTGGGGTCCCACATTGCGGTGTCCCTGGCCCGGGTGGGCGTGGGGCATCTGCTGCTGGTGGACTTTGACACGGTGGATCTGCCCAACCTGAACCGCCAGCAGCATTTCCTCCGGCACGTGGGCTGGAAAAAGACCCGGGCCATGGGGGAGATTCTGGGGGAGATCAACCCGTACCTGGACGTGCAGCTGCGGTGCTGCCGGGTGACGGAGGAAAATCTGGAGGCGCTGTTCCGGGATTGGGACTATATTCTGGAGGCCTTTGACCGGCCGGAGCAAAAGGCCATGCTGGTCAACGGCATCCGGGAGCGTTTTCCGGAAAAGACGCTGATTGCCGCCAGCGGTATGGCCGGATACGGGGAGAGCAACCGGATTCAAACCCGCCGGCTGGGGGAGCATTTCTTCCTCTGTGGGGACGGGACCTCCGAATCCAGACCGGGGCACGGGCTCATGGCACCCCGGGTGGCCCTGTGCGCCGCCCACCAGGCAAATCTGGCGGTGGAGCGGATCCTGGGGGAGTCGGCGTAAGGGCGGCCGTAAAAAGCAGGGTCCAGGCCCTGAGATACAATGAGACAAAACAGGGGCCAGCCCCTGAAACACAAGGAAACAAAGCAGAAAGGCAGGAAACAACAATGGACAAGACCAAAGATACATGGAAGCTGGGGGAGCATGAGTTTACTTCCCGGTTTATTCTGGGCTCCGGGAAATATTCCCTGGAGCTGATTCAGGCGGCGGTGGAGAACGCCGGGGCGCAGATTGTGACCATGGCCCTGCGCCGGGCCAACGAAGGGGGGCTGGCCAACATCCTGGATTACATTCCGGAAGGGGTTACCCTTCTCCCCAACACCTCCGGCGCCCGGAACGCGGAGGAAGCGGTGCGCATTGCCCGGCTGGCCCGGGAAATCTGCGGCACGGACTTTGTGAAGATTGAGATTATGCGGGACTCCAAGTACCTGCTGCCGGATAATTACGAAACGGCCAAGGCTACGGAAATTCTGGCCAAGGAGGGCTTTGTGGTCATGCCCTACATGTATCCGGATCTGAACGCGGCCCGGGATATGGCCAACGCCGGCGCCGCCTGTGTTATGCCTCTGGCGGCACCCATCGGCTCCAACAAGGGGCTCTGTACCCGGGAATTCATCCAGATCCTCATTGATGAGATTGACCTGCCCATTATTGTGGACGCCGGTATCGGCCGCCCGTCCCAGGCCTGCGAGGCCATGGAGATGGGGGCGGCGGCCATCATGGCCAACACCGCCATTGCCACGGCGGGGGATGTGCCGGCCATGGCGGAGGCCTTCCGCAAGGCCATAGAGGCAGGCCGGGCCGCGTACCTGGCCGGGCTGGGCCGGGTGATGGAGAAGGGCGGCGCCACTTCCTCCCCGCTCACCGGCTATCTGCAGGACTGAGCGGAGCCGGCCGGGAAAGCGCCAACAGGAGAAAAGTCCGCCGGCCAGGGGCAGCGGACCAGAATATAACAGGAAGCAGGAGACAAAAATGAGTTTGGAAAACCATGTAAACGAAAGCATTTTAAGCGATGAGATCTGGGAGCACCAGAAGGCCAACCGGATCGACCACATGACCTATCTGCCGGACATGGAGGACATTGGATCGGAGATCCAGGATCGAGTGCTCCGGGAGACGGCGGCCTACGACTATGACCGGTACACGGAGGCGGATGTGCGCCGGGCCCTGGCCCGGGAGAACCGGCGGCCGGAGGACTTTGGGGCCCTCCTCTCCCCGGCGGCTATGCCGCTGCTGGAGGAGATTGCCCAGTGTGCCAAGGCGGAGAAGGAGAAGCATTTCGGCAACTCCATCCAGATGTTCACGCCCCTTTATATCGCCAACTACTGTGAAAACTACTGCATCTACTGCGGCTTCAACTGCCACAACAAAATCCGCCGGGCCATGCTGAAACCGGAAGAGATCCGCCAGGAGATGGCGGCCATTGCCAAAAGCGGCCTCCAGGAGATTCTGATCCTCACCGGGGAGAGCCGGGGCAAGTCGCCGGTGAAGTACATTGGAGAGGCCATTCAGATTGCCCGGGAATATTTCCGGGTCATCGGCCTGGAGATTTATCCGGTGAACTCGGAGGAATACGCCTACCTGCACCAGTGCGGGGCAGATTACGTGACAGTGTTCCAGGAAACCTACAACCCGGACAAGTATGAGACCCTGCATCTGGCGGGCCACAAGCGGATCTTCCCCTACCGGCTCAACGCCCAGGAGCGGGCCCTCCGGGGCGGCATGCGGGGCGTAGGCCTGGGAGCGCTGCTGGGCCTGGATGACTTCCGGAAGGATGCCTTTGCCACCGGCCTCCACGGCTGGCTGCTGCAGAAAAAGTATCCCCATGCGGAGATTGCCTTTTCCTGCCCGCGGCTGCGGCCCATCATCAACAACGACCGGATCAACCCCATGGACGTCCATGAGGCCCAGCTGCTCCAGGTGGTCTGCGCCTACCGGCTGTTCATGCCCTTTGCCAGCATCACCGTTTCCACCCGGGAGTGCGCCCGGGTCCGGGACA
>CAZSAF010000262.1:0-3034 GCA_964604605.1 uncultured Lachnospiraceae bacterium | reverse complement strand
GGGCCGCCCCCCGGTACATGGGGAGCAGGGACGCATGGACGTTGATGCAGCCCTTGGCCGGAACCGCCAGCACCTCCCGGGTCAGGATCTGGCCAAAGGCCACCACCACCATCACGTCCGGTGCCAGCTTTTTCAATTCTTCCACAAACTCCGGTTCCCGCACCTTCACCGGCTGCAACACCGGAATACCGTACTCCAGCGCCTTTTCCTTCACCGGCGAGGCCTGGGGCGCTTTTCCACGGCCCTTGGGCTTATCCGGCTGGGTAACAACTGCCGCCACCGTATGCCCGGCCTCCACCAGAGCTGTCAGCACCGGCACGCTGAACGCCGGTGTTCCCATAAAAACCACTCGCATCGTTTCCCCCCTGTCTCCGGAGTCTTCCTGGTAAACCTTTCATCGTAAACCTTTTGTAGTATACCGCAAACTCCGCATTTTATCTATATATTTTATCAAAAGTTAAGAAAGTTTCATTTTTTCCCGCTCCCAAAAAAAGGGGGCAAACCGGCGCTTCAGCGCTTTTACCGTCCGGTTGGGCAGTCCCGCCGGCACCCGGATATCCGCCTCCGGCGAGGTTCCCACCGTCTCCATGCGTTCCGTCCCCGTCTCCTGCCGGAGATATTCCAGCATGTGAGGGATGGTGGCATTCTGGCTGTAGATCCGCAGAAACACCGTCCCGGGAAAGTCCTCCGACTCGCTCCAGGTTAGCTTCAGCTCTCCCGCATAGCCCGCTTCCTCCAGCAACTGCCGCAGCCGCTCCATCCGCGCCTTCTCCTCCACCACCAGGAAGTACACCGCTGCCGCCCCCTCCGGAACCTCTCCGTGGACATAGTTCCGGTACGGGGAGGTCCGCAGGGTCTGGTAGACCCGCTCCGCCGCCGGACACTGGAAATCCTGATAGTAGATGACCAGCATATCCTCCATGACCACATTGACAAAATGGTGATAGCCCTGGCGGGTAAGGAAGCAGTTCAGCTCTCCGGTCACCACCTGGGAGATCACATAGGAATGAAGAAAGGTTTTGGTGCGGATGTCATAGAGCACCGCCCCGTCCATAGCCACCACCGGCAGCGTCAGGTGCAGCTCCCGCAGCGGCGACATAAGGGTGGCCGGAGTCTGAGCCGTGGCAACCGTAAGCTGGGCCCCGTGATCCAGCATGTTGTTCAGCTCTACCTTTCCATAGGGGGTCAGCTGCCCGTCCTCCCCCAGCAAAGAGTCCTCCAGCTGCAGCACAAACAGCCGGTCCCGCCGGTAGCGCCGGGGGATCCGGGCCGCATTTACCAGAAGGCCCACCGCCAGGCCAACTGCCGTATCCAGGGTCCGATTCCAGACCAGCAGATAGGGGTTGGCGTCTGTAATATACGTACTGGTGATGCTCAGAAACACCACACAGGAATAATAGGATGCCTCCGTCTTTCCCAACAGTACCGTGGCATAGAGAACAGGGATCAGCATCACCGATGCCAGCAGGTATCCCATCATCTCCCCCTGGCTGGCCCACACCCGCAGGCACACCGGCAGGATCACCAGGCCAAAAGCCGCGCCGATCAGGGTCCCCAGAAGCCGGCGCCACCCCATGACCCGGCTGCCGTCCAGGTTTGGCTGAATACACCAGAGGCCCGCCAGCACCACCTGAAAAGGTGTGCTGTCATTTCCCCGGAAAGAGCACAGCCAGAAGCACAGAAACACACAGACTGCCGATTTGACCATCCGCAGACCCACCGGCGGCAGGCTGCGGATCCGCTTTTTAAAACTTTTCATGCTTTCCCTCTGATATAAAGAATAGGCTGCGACACCGCAGCCTATTCGTATTCTTTCCCGATTTTTCCCGCAAGGGATGCCTGTCTTATACCAGGGCCACCGTCTCTCTGGCAATCATCAGCTCCTCGTTGGTAGGGATGATGGCCACGGTCACCTTGGAATCCGGGGTGGAGATCACCAGGTTCTTTCCTCTCTGCTGGTTCGCCTCCTCATCCAGGGTGATTCCCAGATATCCCAGGTACGCCACAATCTTCTCTCTCTCCTCGGTGCCGTTCTCGCCGATGCCGCCGGTGAAGGCGATGGCATCCACGCCGTTCATGGCCGCCACATAGGAGCCGATGTACTTGGCCACCCGGTAACAGAAAGCTTCGATGGCGTTGGCCGCCAGCTCATTGCCATTGGCCGCAGCCTCGCCCAGGTCGCGGAAATCGCTGGACAGGCCTTTGGTCATGCCGTACACGCCGGACTTCTTGTTCAGCATGGTCAGCAGCTCAAAAATATCCTTGCCTTCTTTTCTGGCAATATACTCCAGAACCGCCGGGTCCAGATCGCCGGAGCGGGTTCCCATGATCAGGCCCTCCAGCGGCGTCAGGCCCATGCTGGTGTCCACACACTTGCCGTTCTGCACCGCGCTGACAGAGGAACCGTTGCCCAGGTGGGCCACAATCACCTTGGAGTTGTCCGGATCCAGTCCCAGGAACTTGATGGTTTCCTTGGACACAAAGCTGTGGGAGGTGCCGTGGAAACCATATTTGCGGATGTGGTACTTCTCATAGTATTCGTAAGGGATGCCGTACATATACGCCTTGGGGGGCATGGTCTGATGGAAAGCAGTGTCAAACACAGCCACGTTGGGCTTGCCGGGCATCAGCTGCATGCAGGCGCGGATTCCCATGAGGTTCGCCGGATTGTGCAGCGGTCCCAGGTCACAGCACTCGTCAATGATCTGCAGGGCCTCATCGTCAATCTTGACGGAATGGGTCAGCTTATGGCCGCCGTGCAGCACACGGTGTCCGATGGCGTCCACCTCATCCAGGCTCTTCAGCACGCCGGTCTTCTCATTGACCAGGATGTCCAGCACCATCTGGATGGCTTCCGTATGGGTAGGCATAGCCGCCTCCACGGTCTCCTTCTCCCCGCCGGCAGGCTGGTACACCAGACGGCCGTCAATGCCGATTCTCTCACAGAGGCCCTTGGCCTGCACCTGCTCGGTCTCGGAATCAATCAGCTGGTATTTCAGGGAAGAACTTCCACAGTTGATAACCAATACTTTCA
>CAZSAF010000261.1:0-3038 GCA_964604605.1 uncultured Lachnospiraceae bacterium | reverse complement strand
TGATCAAGCCCCAGTTTGAGGCCGGCCGGGAGAAGGTGGGCAAAAAGGGCGTGGTGCGGGACCCGGGCACCCACCTGGAGGTCATTGAGCGGGTGGCGGCCTATGCGGAGAGCATTGGCTTCATCCTGCGGAATCTGGATTATTCCCCCATTCGGGGCCCGGAGGGAAACATCGAGTATTTGCTATATCTGACCAAGGACAACGGGCAGGAACGCCTGTGGCCGGACCCGAAAGGAGTGGTGGAACATGCACACCATGAACTGCAAAAATAAGAAAAAGTTCAACAATTTTTATATCATCACCAATGAGACCAAGGATCTCAACTTTGAGACCACCAACCTGATCAAAAACTACCTGCTGAAGCGGGGAAAATCCTGCTGGGTACAGCCGGAGAGGCGGGGGGAGGAGATCTCCCTGCGCCGCCAGACCCTGGAGAGCGAGATTCCCCCGGAGGTGGAATGTGTCATTGTCCTGGGGGGAGATGGCACCCTGCTGCGGGCGGCTCGGAACCTGGTGAATCTGAACCTGCCCTTCCTGGGCATCAACCTGGGGCACCTGGGGTATCTCACCGAGGGGGACCGCAACGGCCTCAGCGGCATTCTGGAGCGGGTGATTGCGGAGGAGTACTTTGTGGAGGAGCGGATGATGCTCCGGGGCCGGGTGAAAAAGCGCGATGGCACCGTGGTCAGCGACGATGTGGCCCTCAACGACATCACCATCAACCGGAACCGCTCCCTGCGGGTGATTCAGTTTAAGCTGTACGTCAACGGGGCGTTCCTGTACCTGTACACAGCGGACGGGATTATTATTTCCACCCCCACCGGCTCCACCGCCTACAACCTTTCCTGCGGCGGCCCGGTGGTGGAGCCTACGGCCAAGCTGTTTGTGGTGACGCCCATCGCGCCCCACTCCCTGAACAACCGGAGCCTGATTCTCTCCTCCACCGACACCATTGAGCTGGAACTTCTGGGCTCGGAGAAGGATCTGGATTCCCAGGTGGAGTATGTCACCTACTACGATGGGGATACCCTGGTGCAGATGGAGCCGGGAGACCGGCTGGAGATTGTGCAGGCGGAGCAGGTGACCAATATTCTGAAGCTGAGCACTATGAGCTTCCTGGAAACGCTGCGCATTAAAATGTCCTAAAGGAAAGGCGCCCGGAAAACGGCCGGAGACGCCACGGAGGAATCACCATGCTGCTGAATCTTCACGTGAAAAACTTTGCCCTCATTGATGAGGCGGAGCTGGATTTGGGGCCGGGGCTCAACGTGCTCACCGGAGAGACCGGCGCCGGCAAATCCATTCTCATTGACGCGGTCAACGCGGCCCTGGGGGGCCGTGTCCGGGGGGATGTGATCCGCACCGGGGCGGATTTTGCATACATTGAGCTGGTGTTCTCCGTGGAGGAGGACAAAAAGAAGGCTCTGGAAGCCCTGGAGGTGAGCACCGAGTACGACTGCATTCTAATCTCCCGGAAGATCATGGAAAACCGCAGTGTCCACAAGATCAACGATGAGACTGTGACCTCCGCCAAAGTGCGGCAGGTGACGGAGCTGCTGCTGGATATCCACGGCCAGCACGAACACCAGTCTCTGCTGAAAAAACAGAAACATCTGGAGATTCTGGACGAGTATGCGGCCTCCGGGGAGGCGCGGGCTCAAGTGGCGGCGGCCTACGGCGCCTGGCAGGAATGCCGGAAGCGGCTGGAAGCCTTTCAGGTAGATCCGGAGAGCCGGAAGCGGGAGATGGATTTCCTGGCCTACGAGATCCAGGAGATTGAGGCGGCGGCCCTTCAGAAAGGGGAAAAGGAGGAGCTGACCGAGCGCTTCCGCCGGTTCCGCAACAGCCGTCGGCTGGCGGAGGCGGTGCAGACAGCCGGGCGGGAGCTGGGGCTGCAGGATATGGAGGGCGCCGGGGATCAGGTGTCCCGGGCCCTGCGGGAGTTGGCTCCGGCGATGGAGCTGGATGGGAATCTGGAGAATACCTACGCCCAGCTGAGCCAGGTGGAGGAGCTGCTTGGCGGCGTGTGCCGGGAGCTGGAGGATTATGCGGAGGGCCTCTCCTTTGATCCGGAGGAAATGCGGCAGGTGGAAAACCGGCTGGATGTAATTCAGCGCCTGGAGGAAAAATACGGCGGTTCCCTGGACGCCATTTTTTCCAGTTTGCGCCAGAAAAAGCAGAAATTGGAGGAATGGAACGACTTTGAGGCGCGCAAAATAGAGACAGAAGAAGAAGAATGGAAAAAAAGAGCGGAGCTGGAGGCTGCATCGGACCGGCTGAGCCAGATCCGCCGGCAGGCGGCGGAACCGCTGGCGGAGGCCATCCGCCAGGCGCTGATGGATTTGAACTTCCTCCACGTGGAATTTACCGTTGCCCTGGAGCCGCTGCCGGAATTTACCCGGAACGGGCGGGATGCGGCGGAATTCCGGATCTCCACCAATCCGGGGGAACCGGTGCGGCCTCTGGGCCAGGTGGCTTCCGGCGGCGAGCTGTCCCGGATTATGCTGGCCATCAAGGCGCTGCTCTCGGACAAAGACCAGATTCCGACGCTGATTTTTGATGAGATTGACACAGGCATCAGCGGGCGCACGGCCCAGAAGGTTTCGGAAAAGCTGAACCTGATTGCCCGGAACCGGCAGGTGATCTGCATTACCCACCTTCCGCAGATTGCGGCCATGGCGGACCGGCATTTCTGCATTGAAAAGGGCGTGGCGGGCCGGCAGACCCAGACCATTGTCCGGGTGCTAAGTCCCCAGGAGGAGGTGCGGGAGCTGGCCCGGATGCTGGGCGGCGCGGAGATTACGGAGACGGTCATCCAGAGCGCCCGGGAGATGAAGGAATTGGCAGGCAGAACAAAAAACAACTAGTTTGAACTCACGGAAATATCCCATACTATATAGTGGATGCCAGACAAAGGAGAAAGGAGCCTTTGCGGCACCCACTATTTTCGCATTAGGCCACTTATAAATGATTTTCTGCTGCGGATTGCTTCCAGCACAGACAGGTCACGGGAATCGAAAAAGTTGAACCCGCGATAA
>CAZSAF010000260.1:107-3132 GCA_964604605.1 uncultured Lachnospiraceae bacterium | reverse complement strand
CCGGCACAAAGGAACCCATCTGGGCCATAAGCACAATCAATGCCGCCTGGCGCATATAGGTGGATTTTCCGGCCATGTTGGGGCCGGTGATAATGGAAATCCGGTTGCTGTGGTTGTCCAGGTATACGTCGTTGGCTATGAACAGGTCGTCCCGGAGCATCTGCTCCACCACCGGGTGGCGGCCGTTTTTGATGTCGATGATCCCTTTTTCGTTGATGGCCGGGCGCACATAGTTGTTCTTGTAGGCCACGGCGGCCAGGGAGGCCAGCACGTCAATTTCCGCCACCGCCTTGGCAGTGGACTGGATCCGCACCACCTGGGAACCGATCTTATCCCGTACCTCACAGAACAGGTCGTACTCCAGGGCAAAGAGCTTGTCCTCCGCTCCCAGGATCACCTCCTCCAGCTCTTTCAGCTTGGGCGTGGTGTACCGCTCCGCGTTGGTCAGGGTCTGCTTGCGGATATAGTCCTCCGGCACCAGGTCCTTGAAGGAGTTGGTTACCTCCAGATAGTAGCCGAACACCTTGTTGAATTTGATCCGCAGGTTCTTAATGCCGGTGCGCTCCCGCTCCTGCTGTTCCAGTTGGGCCAGCCAGTTTTTTCCGTCGGTCTTGGCCTGGCGCAGCTGGTCCGTCTTCTCGGAGTAGCCCTCCCGGATCATGCCGCCCTCCCGGATGGTGATGGGCGGGTCCTCCACAATGGCAGACTCCAGCAGCTCCGCCAGTTCCTCCAGGGAGTCCAGCTGTTCCACCAGCTCCTGCAAAAGCGGTGCCTTCACCTCCCGGAGCAGCGTCCGGATGTGGGGCAGCATCTGCAGGGAATTCTTAAAGGACACCAGATCCCGGGGGTTGGCGGACCGATAGGAGATCCGGCCAATGAGCCGCTCCAAGTCATAGATTGGGTTCAGATACTCCCGCAGCTCCTCCCGGAGGATCATATCCCCGAAAAGTTCTTCAATGGCGTCCTGCCGTCGGAGGATTTCCTTCCGGTCAATGAGGGGCTGCTCCAGCCAGCTGCGCAGCAGCCGGGCGCCCATGGCCGTCTTGGTCTTGTCCAGCACCCCCAGCAGGGAGCCTCTTTTTTGTTTTTCTCTCAGCGTTTCCACCAGCTCCAGGTTCCGGCGGGTGGAGGTGTCCAGCATCATATACCGGCCCGGCTGGTAAGGCTGGAACCGGGTGATGTGGCTGAGGCTGTTTTTCTGCGTATCCAGCAGGTAGCGGAGCATGGCCCCGGCGGCTACAATCCCGGCGCCGTAGTCTCCGATCCCCAGCCCTGCCAGGTCGCTGACTCCAAAATGCTCCTTCAAGGTCTGGCGGCACAGGTCGTCGCTGAAGTGGGGATTGTCCAGAGGGGACATGGTAATCCGCATCCGTCCCTTTAAATCTTCAATGTCCACGCCGCTCATAAAAAAGGCCTCGTTGCAGAGGATTTCCGCCGGCATAAACTTATTGATTTCATCCAGCATCATCCGCACCGAATCCACTTCGGTCACAAAAAAATCGCCGGTACTCACGTCGGAGGTGGCGACGCCGAACAGTTTGTCCAGGTAGACAATGCACATGAGGTAATGGTTCTGGGACTCGTCCAGGGCCTGGGCGCTGACATTGGTGCCCGGCGTGACAATCCGGACCACCTCCCGCTTTACCAGCCCCTTGGCCAGCTTGGGATCCTCCATCTGCTCCGCAATGGCCACCTTGTAGCCCTTTTCCACCAGCCGGGTCAGGTAGGACTCCACGGCATGGTAGGGCACTCCGCACATGGGCGCCCGCTCCGGCAGGCCGCAGTCCTTGCCGGTGAGGGTCAGCTCCAGCTCCCGGGAGACTGTCTCCGCGTCCTCAAAGAACATCTCATAAAAATCCCCCAGGCGGTAAAACAGGATACAGTCCGGGTTCTGTGCCTTGGTTTCCAGATAATGCTGCATCATTGGTGAAAGCATTTACTCTTCCATCCTTCCCATATAGTAAAAACCTTTGGCCTCGGTGAGGCGCACCGGGACCAGCTTCCCGATGAGGGAGGCGTCTCCGGGAAAATGAACCATCCGGTTGGTGCTGAGGCGGCCGGTGACCAGGGAGGGATCGTGGTCATCCATCCCCTCCACCAGGGCCTCCTGCCGGGTGCCGGTGTCTTTTCCGCACAGTTCCCCGGCAATCCGCTGTACCTCCGCCAGCAGCCGCTCCAGCCGATCCTGGGCTATCGCATGGGGCACCTGGTTTTCCATAGCCGCCGCCGGGGTGCCGGTGCGCTTGGAGTAGATGAAGGTAAAGGCGCTGTCGTACCGGACCCGCCGCACCACGTCCAGGGTTTCCTGGAAGTCCTCCTCCGTCTCCCCGGGGAAGCCCACAATAATATCTGTGGTCAGGGCAATGTCCGGCATGGCCGTCTTGATCGTATCCGCCAAGGCCAGGTACTGCTCCTTGGTATAGCGCCGGTTCATCTGCTGCAGGATCCGGGTGCTGCCGGACTGGAGCGGCAGGTGCAGGTGGCGGCAGATTTTTTGGGACTTGGCCATCACCTGGATCAGCTCGTCCGACAGGTCCTTGGGGTGAGAGGTCATAAAGCGGATGCGCCGGATGCCGGGTACCTGCTCCACCTGCTCCAGCAGCCGGGCAAAGGAAACCGGCTGGGCCAGGGTTTTTCCGTAAGAGTTGACGTTCTGACCCAGAAGCATCACTTCCAGGACACCGTCCTCCGCCAGATGATTTACCTCCCGGAGAATTTCCTCCGGTTCCCGGCTCCGCTCCCGCCCCCGGACGTAGGGGACAATACAGTAGCTGCAGAAATTATTGCAGCCGAACATAATGTTGACCCCGGACTTAAAGGGATACTTGCGTACCGCCGGCAGATCTTCCACAATCTGGTTCGTGCCCTGCCAGATGTCAATGACTTGTTTTTCCCCGGACAGCCGCCGGTACAAAAGCTCTGCCAGCTTAAAGATGTTGTGGGTGCCGAAAATCAGGTCCACAAAACGGTAGCTGGTCTGGATTTTCTGCACCACCGTCTCCTCCTGCATCATACAGCCGCAGAG
>CAZSAF010000260.1:0-97 GCA_964604605.1 uncultured Lachnospiraceae bacterium | reverse complement strand
TCCTCGCTGTCCGTCTCCTGGAAGCCGATCTCCCGGAGGATGCCCATAAGCTTCTCAGCGTCCTTGGCATTCATCTGACACCCAAAGGTAACACAAC
>CAZSAF010000259.1:0-3162 GCA_964604605.1 uncultured Lachnospiraceae bacterium | reverse complement strand
TCCCGGGCCCCCTGCAGCGCATGGTCCAGCATCTGGTCCGAATTCCAGTTTTTCCGCGGGCTTCCGTTGATTCCGATTATCTGCATAAGAGCTCCCTCCTCTCAATCTGCCTGGCCAGGCGCATCCGGCCGGGGCTCACCCGCCCCATGGCCCAGGCACAGCTCCAGCGCAAAGGTAAAAGCCTCCTCATCCAGCCGGTAGGGCGGCGCCAGCACCGGCCCGCAGCTGTTGGAGCCAACGCCGGACTGGCGGTAATCCAGGCAGAGCACCGTGGAGCCGCAGGGCTCCAGCTCATAGTTGTGGGCTTTCCCGGCCAGCTCCTCCTGGGTGTAGGGGGAAGCGTTAAAGCAGAACTCCTGCCCCGCCGCCTCCAGGCAGCCGCCCTCCGGGTCTGAGACCGCCAGATAGGAACAGTTCCAGTGGCTGCCGTTTTCCTGGGGACGCAGGTAATCCTCGTGCAGCTCCTCCACCTGCGCCCGGAACCGGCCCAGCCAGGAAGCCCGGTGCTTGTCCACATAGCTCTCGAAGGGCCCATAGCCAAAATACTCTGCCTGGCGGAAGCGCCGGGGCAGGAACAGCCGCAGGCCGAACCGGGGCAGCCAGGGCATTTCCGGATTCCGGCTCACCTGAGCATGCAGGGCCAGCCGCCCGTCCGGCTGAATCCGCCACTCTGCCTCCACCTCCAGAATCCGCTGGATGTAAATGGCGGCAATGGAGAGCCTGGCGGAGAGGCACACCGCCTCCCCGTCCCGGCTTGCCCGGGACTCATACACCCGGACCATCGGACGGTCGTAGCCGGCTGCCTTCCATTTCTGGTTGATATACTGGTCGTTGTCCGTGGGGGCCCGCCAGATATTCCACTCCATGGGCCTATCCAGGAAAGAGATCTGGCCGTTTACCAGCGAGTCAAAAGCGCCGGTAAGCCGGTTCCATACATAGCGGAAGCCTTCTCCCTCCACGGTCATCCACCGCTCCGTCTCCCGGATGGAAATGCCCTTGCCCGCTTCCGGCCGGCTTCCGGCAGCGCAGACCGGCTCCCGCCGCAGCACAAACTGGTCAAAGCCCAGCAGATGCCCGGCGCTCCGGAAGGGTTCTTCCTCCTTCAGTCGGTAGAGCAGATTCAGGCAGCAGGTGCCCTGCTCCGGCACCGTATAGGGCACGGCCAGCGGCGCGTCCTGGTGAGGTTCCGCCGCCGGCGTCTCCACCATACCGGACTGGACCATCTCCCCGTCTTGGGTCACCTGAAATTCCACCGTCAGATAATCCCGCAAGTTCACAAAATCCATGCAGTTGCGCAGGGTAAGGGTGCCATCCTCCCGCCGGGCCGCCCGGGCCGGACGGGCTACGTTTTTCCACTCCCGCAAACCGGTGTGGGGCCTCCGGTCCGGGAAAACCAGGCCATCCATACAGAAATTGCCATCGTGGGGGAATTCCCCAAAATCCCCGCCGTAGCCGAACTTGTCCCGGCCCTCCGGGGTGCGGCCCATCCACACCGCGTGGTCGCACCACTCCCACACAAAGCCGCCCACAAACTGATCGTACCGGTACAGGCGCTGGAAATAGTCCTCCAGATCCCCCGGCCCATTGCCCATGGCATGGGCAAACTCGCAGAGGATCACCGGCTTTTTCACCACCCCTTCGGTGCAGTACTGGTCAATGGACTCCGGAGACGCGTACATGCGGCTGTACAGGTCAATGTTGCTGAGGTCGTTGACGTACCCCTTCATCTGGTAAATGCTGCCCTCATAGTGGACCAGCCGGTCCGGATCCACCGACTTCACCCAGGCCGCCGCCTTTTCCAGATTAGGACCGTAGCCGGCCTCATTGCCCAGGGACCAGATGAGCACGCAGGAGCAGTTTTTGTCCCGCTCCACATTCCGCTGCACCCGGTCCAGGATGGCCGCCTCAAACCGGAGATCATGGCAGAGGCTCCCGTAGACCCGGTCCGGCACCACATACTGGCCCGATGCCCGCTCAAAGGGCGGAAGCTCCGAGTAGGTATCCACCGTTCCGTGGATTTCCAGGTCTGCCTCCCCAATCACATAGAACCCGT
The DNA here is from genome assembly GCA_964604605.1 of uncultured Lachnospiraceae bacterium. Classification (GTDB taxonomy): domain Bacteria; phylum Bacillota; class Clostridia; order Lachnospirales; family Lachnospiraceae; genus Pseudolachnospira. The sequence continues at coordinate 1,109 of CAZSAF010000259.1, read as the reverse complement.
ACCGGGCATACAGCTGGGTGGCCCAGGGGGCATTGGGATAGTGGCTGGTGCGGATGGCGTTGAAATTGTGCTGCTTCATCAGCTGCAGATCCCGGACCACTCGGTCCGGATCCACCGCATACCCCACAAAAGGGTCGCTATCGTGACGGTTGACGCCCTTCAGCTTGATGTTGACGCCGTTGAGATACACCACGCCGTCCCGGACCTCCAGCTGCCGCACGCCCACCTCCTGGCAGATCACCTCCCCGGCGGCCTCCAGGATCAGCTGATACTGCCGGGGCTGCTCCGCGTTCCAGAGCACCGGGTTTTCCAGCGGGAACACCACCCTGCCGTCCTGGGCGGTCTGCTCCGCCACCCATTCGCCGCTGGGGTCATACAGAACGCAGCGGGTCTCCCCCGGTGTGCCCTGCCACTCCAGAGAAACCTCAATGCTTGCCGTCCGGAAGTCATCTTCCACCGGAGTCCGCACGGTAAAATCCCGGATGTGGCTCTCCGGCCGGGTCAGCAGGTACACATCCCGGAAGATACCGCTCATCCGCAGCTTGTCCTGGTCCTCCAGGTAGCTGCCATCGCACCATTTCATCACCAGGACCGCCAGCCGGTTCTCCCCGGCCTTTACCAGCCCGGAAATGTCAAACTCGCTGGTGGAGTGGGATACCTGGCTGTAGCCGGCAAACTGGCCGTTGACCCAGACGTAAAAGCAGGAATCCACCCCCTCAAAGTTCAGATAATTCTTCCGGGCCGCCTGCTCCTCCGAAAGGGAAAAATCCGTCACATAGGCGCCGCAGGGGTTTTCCTCCGGCACATAGGGCGGATCAAAGGGAAAGGGATAACAGTCGTTGGTATACTGGTTCCTGTCATAACCCAGCATCTGCCAACAGCTGGGCACCGGAATGGAATCAAAGGCAGAGGCGTCAAAATCCGCCTCCGGAAATGATTCCGGCACCTCAAAGCGGTTGGGATAATACCGGAACCGCCAGGTTCCGCTGAGCAGGGTAAACCGGTCCGAAAAGGCGCGGACGCCGGACCGGGCCGTTTCCTCCTGCCCAAAGGGGATATAGTAGGCCCGGTTGGGCTCCGTTCCCACGTGGAGCATTGCAGGGTCTTCG
>CAZSAF010000258.1:0-3177 GCA_964604605.1 uncultured Lachnospiraceae bacterium | reverse complement strand
CATGGTGGAAGATCCGCCTCCGTCCAGGTTATAGGCGGTGGAAACGCCAAGCCCTGCCATAAACCGCGCCAGCTGGGAAAGAGACAGGCCTGCGCTTGCGTCGGTTCTTCCGTCCGATACAACAAATACATAATGCAGGTCATCCATGATGCCAATGGCTGTCCGGGGGTTGCTGGCTTTGGCTTTCCCCACCTCCTCATTTTCCGAAACCGTTATCTCGCCATCGGAAAGAAGGGCGGGGCCGAAAGAGAGAATCTGCCAGGCCCCGTTTTCCAGCAGCTCTTCCGCGGTGATATCTTCTTCCTGGATGATCGCAAAGCTTCCGTCTTCATAGATTACCAGATCGGCCTGTCCCTCGGAAGCGGTGCCGCGGTAAAGGACGCCGTTGCGGAGCACATAGCCTTCCTCCCGGGCGCCGTAGTAATCTCCGTTGATTGCCAGGATAGCCCCTGCCCTTTCCGCGATTTCAGAGGTTTTTTCGGTCACGTTTCTTCCGTACGCGTTTTCCGCCAGCGCCGTCTGCAGATACTCCGGAGAGGCAAGGATGATATCCGCCACGTAAATGGAAGTGTCATATTCTCTGTATTCCGTGATGGTGATGGAAATATTTTCATCTTGATAGCTCGTTTCCGACAGAACCGTCGGGGAAACGGTTTCCGATTCTTCCGCCTGCCGGACGGAAGAATCGTCTGTTTCGGGTTCGGTATCCGGAATTACGGTGTAGATTTCGGAAATAACAAAGGTGTCCATCAGAAAATACCCTGTAAAGAGAATCAGCGCGAGACTGTACAGAACAGCCCACCAGTGACGTCGGAAAAACATGCTTTTTCACTCCTTTGCGCGTTGGGCCGCATGGTGTTCCGGTGTCTCCTTTTTCCTGGAGAAAATCACCTTTTTTTGAATCAGCCAGCTTATGAAGAAGAAAACAAACTCCGTTATTAATTTTGCCGTATAGCGGTTCAGCCCCGTCTGATTGGTAAGAAAACCGAGTACAGCCGTATTGCCGGCAAGAACCGCGCAGGCAAGCAACGCGTATTGCAGGGCGGAACGCCCCAAAGCCGCGTTGCTGCGGAACACAAGCAGCCGGTTCATGGAATAGTTCGCGCACCCGCTTACAATGCGGGCGCCCACGTTGGAGACCAGAACGCTTTGGATGCTTCCCATTCCGGAGGTGATTTGGGTCAGCAGGGCATACAGTCCGTAATCAAGCAGAAAACAGGACAGGGAAGCGGCGGAGTATTTCAGGATTTCTTTATATACCCGGCAGGAATCTTTTACGGTATCAAAGTGGGACGAGGTATTGCCATGCAGGTAGATGGTATCAATTTCTTCTTCCACAAGAGGAATCCGCTCCCGGGAAGACATGAGCAGGACATTCATTTCATATTCGTACCGTTCTCCGGGAACGGACAGCAGCCAGGGAATCCGTGTTCCCTGAAATGCCCGGAGCCCGGTCTGCGTGTCATAAACCTTCTGTCCAGTGGAAATATGATAAACAAGCCGGGTGACCGTATTTCCCAGAAGGCTTCGGAAAGGGACGCGCCTGTTCAGTCTCCGGCTGCCCAGAACCAGCGCGGAGGGATGGGCCTCCGAGACGCGGCAGAGCCTTTCCGCGTCAGAAACGCGGTGCTGTCCGTCCGCGTCCATGGTTACCACGGTACAGCGCTCCAAAGGATAATGGGAGCGGATATAGGAAAGTCCGGTTTTTATGGCCCGCCCTTTGCCCAGGTTCGTTGGGTGGATTAATACGGTCCCGTATTCGGAGGCTTCCCGGAACAGCCCGGAGGATTCCGGGCCGCTGCCATCGTTTACAATAATCGGAAGAAATCCTGACTTCTTTGCTTGGGCCAGAAGTTCCGGCAATGCCTGCCCCGGCTCATATACCGGGACAAGGGCAATCCGATAGGTGTGGATTTTTTTCACCTCCTGTCAGAGATTCCGCCGGAGCCGGAAGATCAGGCGCCGGTTCCGGTTATCATAGATTCAATGAGTTCCAGTACCTGGGAAATGGGGATCGCGTAGCCCATTCCCTCTACCTCGGTGGAAGAAACTTTGGCGGTGTTGATTCCAATCAGCTCTCCGTTCATATTGAGGAGGGCGCCTCCGCTGTTGCCGGGATTGATTGCCGCGTCGGTTTGAATGTAGGTGGAACTGGAGCCGGTGTCGGTGCTGACCGTACGGTTTAAGGCGCTGACAATCCCGGTTGTGACAGACTGGCCGTATCCGAGGGCATTGCCAATGGCCACCACCTGTTCGCCTACCACCAGATCATCCGAGCTGCCGATGGTTACCACCGTAATCTGGGAGAGCGTATCGGATGACAGGGCGTCGGCGGAAACCTTCAAAAGCGCGATGTCCATGGATTCGTCATAGCCGCATAGCTCCGCCTCATAGGTCGCGTCATCTACAAAGGTTACAGACAGTGTGGACGCTCCCTCCACCACATGGTAATTGGTTACAATATACAGATCCTGATCATCCGCGTAGATGATGACCCCGGAGCCGCAGCTGGTTGTCTCCTGAAGCTCCATCTGCCCCCGGTTGCCCCGGCCAAACTGCCCAAAGTAGTTTTGCACCTCCTGTACGGAAATATTGGTTACGGATACAACGGAGGACAATCCCTGCGCGGCAACGGCGCTAACGTCCAGGGATTGGCCGGAGGTGTAAGACACACTGGCGAGGGACGCGGAGATGGTTCCGGTTTCGGCATACTGCGCGGTTTCTCCGCTGTCCAGCAGGGTGTTGACGCCATAAAACGCCCCGCCTGCCACCCCTCCAAAAAGTACCGCGCTCAGGGCGAGGGAGGCAAATTTCTTAAAACGGCTTTTTTTTCTTTTTTGTTCTGTATTCATGATTCAGACCTCCTTATATCATGTAATGGACGCTGTCATACGGGATGACATGGTTTCCTTTGCTATACACAATACACGCGGAACCTTAATCAAACTTAAAAACAAAGAAATTTTCATTACAAAAATACAAGATCAGCCGTGTGACGGCAAAACCACGGTGATGAGCAGAGATTTTTCATCCTGTGTGCTGGCGGATATTTTTCCTTTATGGGCATGAACAATGGCTGCGGCAATAGAAAGCCCTAGCCCGTAACCGCCGGTCTGGGAATTTCTGGACTGCTCTGCCCTGTAAAAACGGTCGAACAAGCTGGAAAGGCAGCTTTTT
>CAZSAF010000257.1:0-3225 GCA_964604605.1 uncultured Lachnospiraceae bacterium | reverse complement strand
TCGGAATAATCGTTGAAGGGAGAGGCCACCCGCATCTGGGAAACCTTCAGCCCCGCCTTGTAATACAGATCATACAGCCGGTTATAGTCATAGCCAAACACCGCATTGGCATGCCACACGTCCTGGGAAGACCAGTCGTACAGCGGGGACGCGCACCACATGTTTTTGAACTGCTGGCTGATCCAGCACTGGTCCTTGTAACCTTATTTCTTGTTGAGGAACCCGCTGTACCGCTGCAGGGACTCCTCCGCCCGGATTCCCAGCAGGCAAACGGTCTTCTTCCCCCGTGGGATTTCCGGTACCAGCGGCCAAACTGCTTGGCCAGATCCTCCTGGTGCATCCGGTACCGGTAGGTGGTCATGGGATTGTGTTCCAGGTTGATCACATACTCCTTCTGAGGCATGGGCCGGACCCACAATTCCTTCTTGGTGTCATCTCAGGGATACCAGTACATTTCATAGCTGCTGAGGGCGGTCCGGGTGGCCATGGGCAGGCAGACCCAGTAGGGTTCCACCTGATCTTTGATCCGCTCAAAGGTCCGCTCAATGTACTCGGTGGTCACTGTGTACTGGGCTTCAAAGTCCTGGTGAAACACCCCCAGCTTCTTTTCTGGAAAATATTTTTTGCGGAAATCCAGCACCAGGTTCAACAAAAGCCCGCTGTCCTTTCCACCGGAAAAAGATATATAAATGTTGTCAAATTCTTCAAAAACCAGGCGCAGCCGGTCCTGCAGCGCCTCATAGACATTCTGTTCCAGATACTCCCGTACCAAAAAAATTCCCCCTACATCCAGATTTCCAGTTTTTTCCAAATCCTTTTGATGCTTAATTTATCACATTTTCAGAAAAATTTCAACAAAATGCGACAAAGAAGGCGGCCGCCATGGCTGCCCGTGCCGTTTTCCTATTTACAATCGGCCGATTCCCCGGTATAATCGGGAAAGGATCCGAGCCCCGCCCCCTCCGGGGATAACGGGATGAATCAAGCGGAAACACCCTCCGGGTATACCTTTATGCCGTTAAATACACGGCAAGATCAAGGAAAGGAATAGAAAGATGAGCGAATATACGATCAGTGAGATCCGGCTTACCAATAAGCGGGATCTGCGCAAGATGGACGCGCTGCTGGAGAAAGAGGGAATCCAGCGGGACAAAAACCTGGATCACAGCATCGGCCTGTTTGACGAAGACTACAACTTGGTTGCCACGGGCTCCTGCTTCAAGAACACCCTGCGCTGCATGGCGGTGGACTCCAACCACCAGGGGGAAGGCCTCCTGAACCAGGTGGTAACCCACCTGATGGATCACCAGTACCAGATGGGCAATGTGGAGCTGTTTCTCTACACCAAGTGCGATTCCGCCAAGTTCTTCCAGGATCTTGGCTTCTATGAGATTGCCCGGGCAGAGGGCAAGGTGGTGTTTATGGAAAACCGCCGCAATGGTTTTTCCAACTATCTGGAGGAGCTGAAAAAGACCGCCCGGCCCGGAGACCGGGTGGCGGCGGTGGTCATGAACGCCAATCCCTTCACCCTGGGCCACCAGTACCTGCTGGAGCAGGCCTCCGGGGAGAACGATGTGGTGCATGTGTTTGTGGTGTCCGAGGATGTGTCCCTGGTGCCGTTTTCCGTCCGGTACGACCTGGTGCAGAAGGGCTCCGCCCACCTGCCCAACCTGATCTACCACCCCACCGGCAGCTACATCATCTCCAACGCCACCTTCCCTTCCTACTTCCTGAAGGATGAGGATGTGGTCATTGAGTCCCACGCCAAGCTGGACATCCACGTATTCCAGAAGATTGCGGCGGCCCTAGGGATCCAGCGCCGCTATGTGGGAGAGGAGCCCTTCAGCCAGGTCACCGGCATCTACAACCGGGTGATGGAGCAGGAGCTGGCTGCCTGCGGCATGGAGTGTGTGGTCATCCCCCGGAAGGCCGACGGGAACGCCCCCATCAGCGCCTCCCAGGTGCGCAAGGCCATCCAGGAAGGGAGGCTGGAGGAAATCCGGCACCTGGTCCCCGCCTCCACCTACGAATATTTCACCTCCCCGGAAGCGGAGCCGGTGATTGAGAAAATCCGGAAGGCTGCGGAGGTCATCCACTATTAAAAGAAGGGCCGCTCCCCGCCTGCACACCGGCCAGGGAGCGGCCCGTTAATTTTCCATTTTCGCCTTTATCCGATTTCCCTCCGGCTCACTCTTTCCTTCCCCAAAATCGCACCAGCGTCACAAACCCGCAGCAGGCCCAGAGAAAATAGAGTTCCCCGGTGCGACCCTTGGAAAGCTCCGAAAAAAGCTGATACACGGAATACAGGATCAGGAAAACAGAGAGAAACACGGCCGCCGTGTTTCTCCTGCGGATGTGCTTTCACACGTCCTCCCCTTCCACCCCCCTCTGTCCCCATCACCTCTGCTTTCACCTTTTCGCCAGCCCCCCTATGATACATGCAGTTCCCGGCAAAGGCCCATAGATGCTATGCCCCCCCCGACAGTATTCCCGCTGAAAATATAGAAAAAGCATAACAGATTGAACACTATTACAATCATGCCTTAAACCTGATTTTTCTAATTGGATTTTTCAAATATTCGATCTCTTTACCGTTTATAACTATCCAACCGACTGGAATTGTCTGCTCTTAACAAATAAATGTAATTTCTATATAAGATATAGTATATTCTTTTTTGTTCTACATGCCAATATTTTTCAGCTTTTTATCTGCTAGCTTTGTGCTAATTTTCTATTTTGCTTATTTTATTTGTTTTTTTCTTTTTAATCCAATTATATCTCTTTTTATTTGCAAAATAGTGTATATAATTTCAAGTTTTTAGAAAAATCATCCTCTTAGAATCTAGGAAAATATGTATACAATTTGTACGTTCAACATGGTGACAATCGCACGCCACTCTTGCATTTCCCCTTGACAAATTCCAGTAAAAGAGTTAAACTCAATTTGATATCAAAATGATTTCATTTTGAAAAGGAGGTTTGCTATGAATGCCAATCTGAAAAACGTGGAAGAAAAAGAAATCCTCCCCACCAGCGGATACGTAGGCCTGCTGCTGGAACTGGTGCTGCTGGCGATTGCCGTTCTGTCCATCATTTTGGGCGTGATCTGGATAGAGGGAGGCTCCTCCGTAGCCGGGGGCATTGGCATTGCCGTGTTCTGTGTGCTGATCGTGGTGGCCTGTATCCTTCCGGCCAGCCTCAAGGCCATCCAGCCCAATGAGGCGC
>CAZSAF010000256.1:0-3229 GCA_964604605.1 uncultured Lachnospiraceae bacterium | reverse complement strand
GGCACCAACGTGGCGGCAGCCCTGAAGCTGGCGGAAAAGCTGGGGCCTGGGAAAACCGTGGTAACGGTGCTGCCGGACACGGCGGAGCGGTATTTCAGCACCCCGCTGTTTGAGCGGTAAGGCAGGCGGAAACGCTAAGACGGAAAAACAAAAGGAAGTTTGTATGCCGCGGGCAGCCGGTGGGAAAGAGCAGGCTTGCCCGCGGCCTTTGCGTAGAGAGAAACGGGCCTTATGGCCCTGGCAAGGAGGAAGACATGAAGCGGATTGCAAAATTTCACAAGGTGAGCCGGGAACGTTTCCTGGAGGATTGGAAGGATACCTTTGGAACCGATGGAACGGCGGCGTACGAGGCCATCCGGCTGCCAGAGCGGGCCACCCGGGGCTCTGCCGGCTATGATTTTTACACCCCCTGCCCGGTGCGCCTGATGCCGGGTGAGACGGTGAAGGTTCCCACCGGCATCCGGGCGGAGATGGAGGAGGGCTGGGTGCTGCTGATCTATCCCCGCAGCGGCCTGGGCTTCAAGTATCGGCTGCAGATGGACAACACGGTGGGCGTCATTGACAGCGACTATTTCCATTCGGACAACGAAGGGCATATCTTTATCAAGATTACCAATGATTCCCGGTCCGGAAAGGTGCTGGAGCTGGAGGCAGGCGTGGGCTTTGCCCAGGGGATTTTTATGGAGTTTGGCATTACGGTGGACGATGAACCCCGGGGAATCCGCAACGGCGGCCTGGGCAGCACCACCGGCAAACAGGCGCAGGAGGGCGCGGCGGAGTAAGCGTATATGATTGAAATCCGGGAAGAACAGGAACGGGTCATCCTGGTGGGGGTGGCCCTGGAACACATCGACAGCGTGCAGGATTCCCTGGACGAGTTGGAGCAGCTGGTGGAGACGGCAGGGGCGGAGACGGTGGAGAAGATGATCCAGAGCCGGGAGCAGATCCACCCGGCCACCTATCTGGGTAAGGGAAAGCTGGAGGAGCTGCGGGAGCGGCTTGCGTATCATAACGCCACCGGCGTGGTGTGCGACGATGAGCTGACGCCGGCCCAGATGAAAAATATGGAGCAGATTCTCCAGACAAAGGTCATGGATCGGACCCTGGTGATTCTGGACATTTTTGCCAAGCGGGCTACCACCCGGGAAGGAAAGATCCAGGTGGAGCTGGCCCAGCTGCGGTATCGGGCGGCCCGGCTGGTGGGCCTGCGGGACTCCCTGTCCCGGCTGGGCGGCGGTATTGGCACCCGGGGCCCTGGTGAAACCCGTCTGGAGACGGACCGGCGTCTGATTCACCAGCGGATCTCCTGGCTGAAGAAGGAATTGGAGGAGGTCAAGCGCCACCGGGAGGTGACCCGGCGGCAGCGGGGCCGGAACCGGATGCCGGTGGCGGCCATTGTGGGCTACACCAATGCGGGAAAATCCACCCTGCTAAACGCCCTTACCGGCGCGGGGATCCTGGCAGAGGACAAGCTGTTTGCCACCCTGGATCCCACTACCCGCAGCCTGGAGCTCCCCGCCGGGGAGGAGATTCTGCTGACCGATACGGTTGGATTTATCCGGAAGCTGCCCCATCATTTGATTGAGGCATTCAAGAGCACCCTGGAGGAGGCGCGGTACGCGGACATCATTCTCCATGTGGTAGATGCCAGCAGCCCCCAGATGGATTTGCAGATGTATGTGGTGTATGACACGCTCCGGGAGCTGGGCATTCAGGACAAGACCGTGGTGACCCTGTTCAATAAGCTGGACCGGTGCCCGGCGCCGCCACGGCTGTACGACTCCCAGGCGGACGACGTGCTGGGGATTTCCGCCAAAACCGAGGCGGGGTTGGATGAGCTGAAGATTACCCTGTCCAATATCCTCCGGGAGCGGAAGGTGTTTGTGCAGCGGGTGTTCTCCTACGCGGAGGCCGGGAAGATTCAAAAGCTCCGCCGGTATGGCCAGCTGCTGACGGAGGAGTACCAGGACGACGGCATTCATGTTACCGGCTATGTGCCGGCAGAGATCTACCACACCCTCTGAAAGGAAGGAGGCGGAGCGTGCAGGTGGAAATGGGAACCATCCTGGCGGGCCGATATCAGATCCTGGCCCGCCAGGGAGAAGGGGGCAATGGCCGGGTCTACCTGGCCCGGGACCGGCATCTGGACACTTTTGCGGCGGTGAAGCAGGCGGAGAAAACCTGCCCTCCGGCGGTGGCGGCTCTGGAGCGGGAGCGGGATGTCTTAAAGAAGCTGCGCCATCCGGGGATCCCCCGGGCCCTGGACTATCTGGAGGAGCCGGAGGCTTTTTATCTGGTCATGGATCTGGCGGAGGGGAGACATCCTCACCGGATCCCGCCGGAGGAGTGGACGGAGGAAAGCCGGGGGGCCTTTTTCCAGGGGGTGTGCGGTGTTCTGGAATATCTGGAGCAGCTTAAGCCGCCGTTGATCCACGGGGATCTGAAACCGGAAAACCTGTTTCTGGACCGAAGGGGGCAGGTGACCCTGGTGGACTTTGGAAATGCCTTTTTTCTGGACCAGCCCCGCCGGGGACAGGGGACGCCGGGCTTTGCGGCGCCGGAGCAGTATCCGGAGGAACCGGGGGAGCCGGGGATTGCCGCAGATCTCTATGGGCTGGGGGCCACGCTCCGGTCCCTGTGGGACAAACAAAAAATTTCTTTTTTCTGGACCTATATCATTTGGAAATGTATGCGCCGGAACCCGGCAAAACGCTGGAAAAGCGCCGTTTCCCTTCAGAACTTCTTCCGGAGAACCCGGGCTTTTCATAAAAAGAAACTATAAGAACGAACCTTGCATCACCATATATACCGCTTTCTTGCGTTGACACCCACCATATATTGTGTTATAGTGAAAAGGCAGAAAAAATGGAGGATAACGCTATGTTTCAAGTGGTAAAACGGGATGGGGAGATTGCGGACTTTCAGCTGAAAAAGATTTCCGCGGCAATTCAGAAGGCCTTTGAGGCCACCAACAAGCAGTACAGCGAGGAAATCCTGGAATTGCTGGCCCTGCGGGTGACAGCGGATTTCCAGGAAAAAATCCAGGAAGGGCGGATTACGGTGGAGCAGATCCAGGACAGCGTGGAGCATGTGCTGGAGCAGAGCGGCTATACGGATGTGGCTAAGGCCTACATCCTCTACCGGAAGCAGCGGGAAAAAATCCGCAACATGAAGTCCACCATTCTGGATTACAAGGATGTGGTCAACAGCTATGTGAAGGTGGAGGACT
>CAZSAF010000255.1:0-3249 GCA_964604605.1 uncultured Lachnospiraceae bacterium | reverse complement strand
GAAATTATGTGCTAATATCTGAATAGAAACCAAAATGAATTCTGCGGAAGCGGAAAATGGAGGTAAAAAAATGGCATTACTTCAGGTAAAAACGGAAAACGGGCTGGTGGAGGGGCTTCCTTCCGGAAACCAGTCAGTAAGCGTATTCAAGGGGATCCCCTACGCAAAGCCCCCAGTGGGGCCGCTTCGCTGGAAGGCTCCCCAGCTAGTGGAAAACTGGGAGGGCGTTTATCAAGCCTATAAATTCAGCAATATCTGTCCTCAGCCCCGGTTTTCCTCAGAGGGTGGGAATACCCTGGCAGCCACGGAATTTTATGTGGTCGAGTACCCTCTCAGCGAGGACTGCCTGTACCTGAACGTGTGGACGCCGGCCCAATCCCCGGAGGAGAAGCTTCCGGTGGCGGTGTACATCCACGGCGGCGGTTTTGAGACCGGCTATGGCTATCTCAACGCCTATGACGGAGAGGGCTTTGGCAAGCGGGGCATTATTACGGTGACCTTCAACTACCGTCTCAACGTGTTTGGTTTTCTGGCGCATCCGGAGCTGGCGGCGGAGGATCCCCATGGCTCCACCGGCAACTACGGAACCCTGGACCAGGTGGCGGCTATCCAGTGGGTGAAGCGGAATATTGCCGCCTTCGGCGGGGATCCGGAGAAGATTACCATTTTCGGCCAGTCTGCCGGCGGCTGCAGCGTCCAGAACATGTGCGCCTGCCCGCTGGTGAAGGGGGATTTCCAGAGAGCGATTATGCAGAGCGGCGGCGGCCTCTCCCGGGGCGGCCTGCTGGATACCGTCCCCAAGGACCAGGCCTGGGAGAACGGCCGGATGTTTCTGGAACTGCTGGGGGTTTCCAGTGTGGAGGAGGCCCGGCAGATTGATGCCCTGACGCTGGTGGAGAAGTTCCAGGAATTTAAGAAGGAGCACCCGGGACTGCCGTTCTCTCCCTGTGTGGACGGCTATGTGCTGCCGGAGGCCCCGGCCCAGTATTTCCTGGAGGGCAGGCATCCGGAGCTGGATACCATGGTGGGCTGCACGGCGGATGAGATGCGCCACAAGGGCAATCCCATTCCCAAGATGGACGTGCTGGCCAAGATGGCGGAGGCCTATGAGGAGGACAACAAGGAGTACCTGAAGGTGATTGATCCCCACAATCCCAAATACTGTGCCCAGTTCTTTGAGAACCGGATGGGGGATGACATGCTGGCAGGGGATATTGCCTGGTGTGAGAACCAGCTGGCCCTGGGGAGAAAGCCGGCCTATGCCTACTACTTTACATACGTGCCGCCGGGGGCGGAGGCCAGCGGCGCCCATCATTCGGTGGAGCACCACTTTGTATTCCAGACCCTGCTGCGGTCCCAGCGGCCGTACACGGGCTTTGATTTTGAGCTGTCCAATGAGCTGGCGGACTACTGGGCCAACTTTATCAAGACCGGCAATCCCAACTCCCGTGGCAAACAGGTCTGGAAGCCTTACGGCAAACCTTCGGCCCGGATGCTGGAGATTGGCAAGGAGAGAAAGATGATTGCCCCTCCGGGCAATGCCTACGTAAAGTTTATGGTCAAGCACAGCCTGAAAAAGAAAGAGCAGCAGGAGGCAGACCGGCAGAGAGAAGAAGACTAACCAAGATGGGGGATTTTTAGCCAACGGGCTGGAAAGGGAATGCAAATGAGAAAAACGGGGAAGAAAAGACTGTGGATGTGGGCGTTGGATCTGGCGGGTGCCCTGGCTTTAGCTGGCTGCGGGGAGGAGGCGCCGGAGATGGAGGCTTCCTCCCCGGAAGCGGTCCAGACGGCTGCGTCTGTGGAGGAGACAGAGGAGGAAACCTCCCGGAGACCTCTGAGCCGGAAACCGGGGAATCCACGGAGGCGGAGACCGAGACGGAAGCGCCTTCGGATGAGGCTGCCGTTTTCTCCCAGGATCTGGCCTCCTATGTGGATACCTGGTGGAGCGACAGCCGGGGCTGCTGCCTGACGGTGGAATCCATTGACGGGGATCAGGTGATGTTTACCTGGAATGTCAGCAACCGGTTTGACCGGACGTCGGAGGTGGAGGAAACCATTGGGAGCCTGGAGGGAAACCGGGTGTCCTTTACCTTCCAGGACAGCTGGAATAACCGGGGAACCGGGGAACTGATCCTGGAAAATGGCACCATCGCCATCCACACGGAGGTGACGGAGGCGGAATCCGGGGCCCGGTGGAGCGCTGCGTGCGACGAGGTCCTCCAGCGGGAGGAACCGGCCAACTGGGAGTACATTTTCCCGGATAGCGACAGCCGGTATCTGACCCGGGAGGAAGTGGAGGAACTGAGCACGGAGGACCTCCGGCTGGCCCGGAACGAGAACTTTGCCCGTCTGGGCAGAAGGTTTACGGATCCGGAGCGGTAAAATCAGTATTTTTTGTCGGTTGGTATGCTATACTTTCCAATTTCTACGCCGCTTGCAGAAATGCAGGCGGCTTTTTTCTAATCTCATAAGAGCAAATTCGTCAATTACAATTTGCCGAAACATACTTGACTAATTTTGGCTTTGTGCTATGCTGTATTTAGTTGTATGATAAGCAATGCGTGTCGCTGAGATGGGAGGGTGTAATCCATGTTTATCGGCAGAGAGCGTGAACTTGCCATGCTGAATAAGTTGTACGCATCAGACAAGGTTGAATTTGTGGTAATATATGGCCGCCGCCGCGTCGGCAAAACGACGCTGATCAGCCAGTTTCTGGATGACAAAAACGCCCTTTATTTTATGGGCGTTGAGAGCAACGCCAAGCAGAATCTTGAAAATTTCAGTAAGAGCATCATGAGTTACCATACCGGCATGGATACCGAAGCCTCTTTTCTGTCCTTTCAGGCGGCTTTGGAGTATGTGTTCAAGCTCTCTGAAAAAGAACGGATCATTCTTGCAATCGATGAATACCCCTATGTTGCCCGCTCATCGAAAAGCCTTGCTTCCACCATTCAGCTTTTGATTGACCAGTACAAGGACACTTCGAAACTGATGCTGATCCTTTGCGGCTCGTCTATGTCTTATATGGAAGACCATGTCCTCGCCTATAAAGCACCGCTTTACGGCAGACGGACGGCGCAGATGAAAATTCTTCCCTTTGACTTTGAGGAAACCTGCCGTTACTTCAAAAATTTCACCGATGAAGAGAAAGCTTACGTGTATGGGATCGTAGGCGGTATGCCGCAGTATCTGCTTCAGATGAGCGATCAGCTGAGCATTGAGGACAATATTAAAAACACATTCCTG
>CAZSAF010000254.1:3050-3263 GCA_964604605.1 uncultured Lachnospiraceae bacterium | reverse complement strand
AAAAGGCTGCGGGTTTAGGGCGGCAGATGCGCTCTGTTTTGAGAAAGGGGGTCCATCCCAAATTTTGTGTAAAACTCCATTTTGGATGCAAAATAGAGCAAAAAATGTTTGTGGCGGCGGCGGGGTCATCCGGCTGCCGCTTTTTCAACAACATCACGCCGAGGGGGCAGGATGTCAAGGGCGGCGGAGCCGCTGCGGTGAAGGGCTGGGTTT
>CAZSAF010000254.1:0-3040 GCA_964604605.1 uncultured Lachnospiraceae bacterium | reverse complement strand
TTTACCTCTTGCATCAAGAAGGAAAAGGCCCTGTCGGCTGTATATCTTCCCCATTCCGGCGGAAATCCTATCGATACGGCGCGGTGAAGCTCACGGCGGTATCTGCCGCTGCGGGCTTCGCTGTTTCCGCCATTCCTGTACAATAACAGTAGATCAACGATAGGAGGGCCTTTATGAAGGAACATGAATTAATGCTGAAAATCCCGGCGTACACTCAACATCTTCGGCGGGAGGAAAAGAGCGGCGCAACCATGGAAAAATATCTCCGGGACGTCCGCGCGTTCGCCTGCTGGCTCGATGGCCGTGAAATCACCAAAGAGACGACCTCGGAGTGGAAAGCGCATCTTGTGGCGCAGGGCTACGCCCCGGCAACGGTCAACGCCATGCTCTCGGCCCTGAACAGTCTGCTGGAATTTCTTCACCTGCGGGAGTGCCGGGTAAGGTTTCTCAAGATCCAGCGCCGCCTGTTCCGGGACGCGGGCCGTGAGCTGACCAAGGAGGACTACCAGCGTCTTCTGAGCGCGGCCTACAAATTGAGGCGGGAACGGCTGGGACTTTTGGTGGAGACCATCGGAGCCACCGGTATCCGGGTCAGCGAAGTGCCGTATATCACCGTGGAGGCTGTTCAGAAGGGTAAAGCGGAGATCGCCCTCAAAGGCAAGATCCGTACCATCCTGCTCCCCGGAAGGCTCTGCCGCAAGCTGCTGAAGTACGCCAACAAACAAAAAACCGCTTCCGGCGCGATCTTTCGCACCAAAAGCGGGAAGGAGCTTGGCCGCAGACAAATCTGGGCGGAGCTGAAAGGGCTGTGCAGGCATGCGGGCGTGGAGCCGGGAAAGGTGTTCCCCCACAACCTGCGGCACCTGGTTGCCACGGTCTTTTACAGGGCCTGCCGGGATATGGCGAAGCTGGCCGACTTATTGGGCCACAGCAGTATCAAAACCACCCGTATCTACCTGACTGCCTCCGGTACAGAGCACCAGCGGGAAATCGACCGGCTGGGACTTGTGTCGTAGTCACAGAATCCACATTCCGTCCCAGATTACATATATCGAAACGGCACATCGCTATTATAGCAGGAGCGGGAATGAAAAACAAGTGATCCGCCAAATTTTGAGCGCAAAAACACAAGCCGCAGGCACAGCTTGCATTTGCGGCCAGTTTTCCCATGCCCTTTCACCCTCTTTCCGCAAGAAAGACGGGCCTTTTTTTGACCCGTTTTTTCCATTTTTCGAAAAGTTGGAGGAAGGCTCTATGCGGAATGTGGATTCTGTGAAATCCGCAGGATGTCCAACCGGGTAAAACGCAGAAGATCCGCCGCGGATGAAACAAGAGTATTACAGCACTAGCCGCAGACGAAACCAGCCGTCTGTCAGGTCAAATTGGCAGACAGCCCCATTTTTTCGGCAAAAAGCGGAAATGGATTGGACCCCCAGGCCATGACCCGCCTTTTGAGCTACCGGAAGGCCGCTGCTGTCAAAGGGAACGCTGCCGATGCAAGGATTGGAGATCTCCAGCATAATGCCGGGGGTGCCCAGCATTTTACAGTCAATCCGGCGCTGATCCTGGGGCAGCGCCGGATTGGCGTGGATGGCGTTTTCCAAGCCGTTTGCCAGGACGATGGCCAGTTCCCCTTCGTCCACCGGGAGGGTGTCGGGCAGAGAGATTTTTGCCTCCACCCGGATACCTTGATTTTGGGCCTGGTCAAAATAAGAGGAAAATACAGCGTCCAGCACCGGCGGACGGCACCAGCGGAGCTCCTTCTGTTCATCCAGCCGTTTCCGGGCGGCGTCCAGGAACTCCCGGGCGTTCTCCCTGTCTCCGCGCGACACCAGCTCCGTGACGGTCTGCAGCCGGTGGCGGAGATCGTGGCGCTCTGTTCGGATCGCGTCCTCGGTTACCTTCACCGCTTCCATCCGGCTCTGCAGAGCTGACAGCTGCAATACGGACAGCTGTGCGTTTTGCCGGGCGTCAGCCTCCTTTCGGATGCTGGAAAACAGAAACATCAAAACGGAATAAAATCCAACCATCAGTAAAGAAATGGCAGGTTTAATGATTGTGCTGTCCCGGGCGGATCCTACATAGCCGGGAATCAGGTAGATGACGATGACATAGTACGTTGCTATTACCAAACACATGAGCCACCAGCCCCGGCGCAGCTCCAACAGCGTTTGGAGAAACAAGGGCCGCAGAAAGCGGACCAGGAACCAGATGACTCCGGCGCTGAGGACGGCATAGGATAAAAACAGCGCCCACACACGGCGGCTCGACAGGTAGTAGATCAGCCCCGCCCCGTACTGGATCAGGGTACAGAACAGGACCGCGGAGAACAGCTGGAATACCAGCCTCCATCCCCGGAAGCGGCTGAGCGCAAGAAGGAGCAAAAAGGAAGGAATATGGGCGATCCAGAGGATAGAGATGGAGCGTGGTTTACATGCCGACTGCCAGGTATATGGCGGCGACCGCCGCCATGACCAGTGCCATGGCGCCGCAGACTGTCAAAATGGTGCGTTTCCGGGAATACCGGCTGTCCAGAAACAGCAGCACCATGGTCATGCCCAGCACGGTCATATACTCCAAGATAAACAGTCCTGCCATGCGCTTCCCTCCTCCAGCCAGTAGCTGCCCCAGGCTTTCTTGAAATCTGCCGCCGCTGTCCGTGGCAGCGCCACGGCCTGGCCATTGTCCAGCAGGGCCGTCTGGCCGTTTACCCCGGTCACATGCTGAAAGTTCAGAGCGAAGCTGGCGCCGCACAGCATAAATCGCCAGTCGGCCAGAAGCGGGCAGATGATTTCTCGAAAGGAGACCCGAATGGTCTGAGAATCCACCGTGCCGTCGGTACAGAAGTAGCGCACACGGCGCCCTGCCCGTTCCACATAGCGGATGCGCTCCAGCAGGATACGCCGGGGACCGTCCGCTGTGGCTACAACAACGGCGCTGCTCCGCCGCTGATTCAGCTTTTCCACCGCCCCATCCAACACTTGAAAGAGCCTCTCATTCTCCACCGGCTTGAGCAGGTAGAAAAAGGCCCGGACGTCGT
>CAZSAF010000253.1:0-3319 GCA_964604605.1 uncultured Lachnospiraceae bacterium | reverse complement strand
GCCAGCTCCTTCAGACCGGTGATGGCCCGCATGGTGGTGGATTTCCCCGCGCCGTTGGAGCCGATGAGCGTGACAATCTCCCCCTCATTGACGGTGAAGGAAACGTCCCGCAGCGCTTTAATGCTTCCATAGTTGACTACCAGATGTTCCAGCTGCAGCAGCGCCATGTCAATCCTCCTCTCCCAGGTACGCCTCAATCACTGCTTTGTCCTGGGAGACCTGCTCCGGCGTCCCATTGGCAATGAGCTCCCCGTGATTCAGCACGTAGATCCTCTCACAGATATTCATCACAAATTTCATGTCGTGTTCAATGAGGAAAATCGTCAGGCCCATCTGCTTCAGCTGCAGCACCATCTCCCGCAGCTCTTCCGTTTCCTGTTCGTTCATGCCGGCTGCCGGCTCGTCCAGCAACAGCAGCTTGGGATCCGTGGCCAGGGCCCGGGCAATCTCCAGGCGCCGCTGATGGCCGTAGGGCAAGGAGTTGGCCAGGGAATGCCGGTCCTCCCACAAATCCATCAGCTTCAGCAGCTCCTCAGCCTTTTCCTGGGCCTCCCGGCCCTCCCGGCGCCTCCGGCCGGTGTAGAAGATGGCATCAAACAGGTTGGTCTTCCGGCGGGTGTGCATGCCCGCGATCACATTGTCCATGACGCTGAGCTTGCCAAACAGGCGAATGTTCTGAAAGGTCCGGGCAAAGCCGGCCTTGGCAATCTCATGGGTCTTATAGCTGGTGATGTCTGTCCCCTCCAGAAACACCTGCCCTTCCGTGGGATGATAAATCCCGGTGATCACATTGAACAGGGTGGTTTTTCCGGCTCCGTTGGGGCCGATGATTCCCACAATCTCCCCCTTGGCAATGTGAAGGTCAATGTCATGCAGCGCTACCAGGCCGCCAAAGCGCTGGGTGACATGGGATACCTGCAATACCTCACTCATGCCTTGGCCTCCTTTTTCTTTTCCGCCACCCGCATCTGCAGGCGCTGGCGGATGTATTTAAAGTTGACGCTGCCCAGCAGGCCGTCCGGCTTCACCAGCATCATCACCACGATAATGACACCGTAAATCATGCCCCGGTATTCCATCAGCCCCCGCATGGTTTCCGGCAGCACCGTCAGGATGGTGGTCCCCAAAATGGCGCCGGGGATGCTCCCTAAACCGCCGAAAATGGCCAGAATCACCAGGTCCAGGGAGGCGCTGGTGGTAAAGCCGCTGGGGTCGATAAAGCTGATGTAGTGGGCGTAAAAGGCTCCGGCCAGACCGGCCAGCATACCAGCAATGATGAACACCATCACCTTATACCGGAACACGTTGATGCCGATGGAGGAAGCCGCCACCTCGTCATCCCGGATGGAAAGGACCGCCAGCCCCACCCGGGAATTGATGATGCTGTGAACCACATAGATGGTCAGGATCACCAGCACCAGGGCCACAAAGTACACGCTACGGCTGCTCTTAAATACCTGTCCGAAAAAGTTCAGCGGCGGGATGGCGGCAATCCCCAGGGAACCCCGGGTCAGATCCATCCAGTTCAGCTCCACCAGCCGGACAATCTCGCAGAAGCCCAGGGTCACCACGGTCAGGTAATACCCCTTCAGCTTCAGCACCGGCAGCCCCAGCAGCAGGCCGAACAGGCCGGCCACCACCATAGCGCACAGGAAGGTTTCCAGGGAGCTGAAATTCAGCCGGGTGGACAGGATGGCTGCCGTGTAGGCGCCGATGCCCCAGAACGCCGCGTGGCCCATGGACATCTGCCCCAGATAGCCGATGAGCAGGTTCAGGCTCAGGCTCAGCACAATATACATCAGCACCGTTATGGCAATCCGCAATACGTAGGAGGAGGTGAACACAAAGGGGAACGCCACCATCAGCACCAGGGCTCCCACCGTCAGCTTTGCGGAGTGCCGCGCACAGAATTCAAATATCTTGTTCATGCCGTTCCTCCTTACACCTTGGTGATCTGCTTGCGGCCAAAGAGGCCGGAAGGCTTGAACAGAATCACAATAATCAGAATGGCAAAGGATATGGCGTCCCGGTAGCCGGAGCTGATGTAGCTGGCGCCCAGGGTCTCAAAGACCCCCATCAGCACGCCGCCCACCATGGCTCCCGGCAGAACGCCCACACCGCCCAGAACAGCGGAGGCCAGGGCCTTCATGCCCACCGAGGAGCCCATGGACGCGTCAATATTCTGATAGTACATGCCCACCAGGGTTCCGGCAATAGCCGCCAGAACGGAACTGATCATAAAAGTCAGGGAGATAATTCCGTTGACGTTGATTCCCATCAGCTGGGAGGCCTCCTGGCTCTGGGAAACGGCCAGCATAGCCTTTCCCATTTTGGTCCGGTAGACGGTCACTGAGGTCAGAAGCATCAGCAGAATGGAGATCATCAGGATAATCACCTGGCTGGAGGTGATGGTAACATTTCCCACCGTCACCTGGCCAAAGTTCAGCATGTTGGGGTACGGCTTGGTCTCGCTGCCAAAGAAGATCCGCACCGCGTTTTCAATGATCTGGGAAATACCAAGGGTGGTGATCAGTCCGGCGATCTTGGGAACTTTCTTCTCCCGGAGCCGGCGCAGGCCAAACCGGTCAATGGCGTAGCCCACAATGCCGGTCAGCACCAGCCCCAGCCCAAAGGAGAGGCCAAAGCTGCCCACCAGCCCAGTGTACAGCATGAGGGTCAGGTAGCCTCCCAGCATGTACACCGAACCGTTGGCAAAATTGATCAGCTCCAGCACGCCGAATACCATGGAATAGCCGATTGCAACCAGTGCATAAGTACTGCCGATGGTAATCCCGTTGATAAGCTGTTGTAAAAACATAGCCTCTTCCTCTCTCGCCGTTACTCGGCAGGCAGATATACAAACTCACCGTTTTCCACGGTAAAGGTGAAAACTTCGCGGATCAGGTCACCGTTCTCGTCAAACCAGACGTCTCCGGCACAGAGGGGAATATCCATCTTTTTGATCTCCTCAACCAGGGCATCCGGGTTGTCCGTTCCCACCTTGGCCGCCGCGTTCATGGCCAGCATGGCGCCATCGTAGGCCAGGGCCGCAAAATTATCAAACTGCACGCCGCCGTTGGCCGCGTAGGTCTCGTTGTACCGCTTCACAATGTCGGCGGTATACTCGCCAAAATCGTTGTTGGCCATCACCTCATCGGTGTAAATCCGGGCAATGCCCATCAGAAGCATGCCATCCGCATTGGTTCCGGCCAGATCCAGGAATTCCTGCTTAAACACATTGCCCACGCCCACCAGCTGCACATCCTCCATGCCCAGCTGCTTGGACTGCAGGACAATGGAAGCGCCGTCGCTGTACTCG
>CAZSAF010000252.1:0-3349 GCA_964604605.1 uncultured Lachnospiraceae bacterium | reverse complement strand
GCCAAGGCCTGGGCGGAGTAGCATCTCCCGTCTCAGCTGGCAGGCTGCACCTTTGGACCAGTTGATCCGGTATCGCTTGTTTACAGTCAACGATCTTTATGCAAGGAGGACCTGTTATGGAAAACCGTCCATACGTTCCCTGGGATCTGATGAATGCGTTTATGATGGATATCTTTGAAGCCTACGGGGTTCCCCGGGCGAATGCCGCCATCTGTGCGGACGTGCTGCTGGAGGCGGACCGGCGGGGCATTGAAAGCCACGGCTGCAACCGGTTCAAGCCCATCTACATTGACCGGTTTGTCAACGGAACCCTGCTGCCGGTGACCCAGATGGAAATCTTGAAGGAGACCCCCACCACGGTGGTCATGGACGCCCACGATGGCATGGGCATGGTGGCCAGCCACCGGATGATGGAAATGCTTATGGAAAAGGCGGAGAAATACGGCATGGCCGGCGGCGCCATCCGCAACTCCACCCACTACGGTATTGCCGGCTACTGGACCGACATGGCCGCCAAGGCGGGCATGGTAGGCATCAGCGGCACCAACGCCCGCCCCTCTGTTGCACCCACCTTTGGCGTGGAGAACATGCTGGGCACCAACCCCCTGACCTTCTCCCTCCCCACCGATGAGGAGTTTCCGTTCTGCCTGGACTGTGCCACTTCCACCATCCAACGGGGGAAAATTGAATATTATGCCCGCAACGGAAAGGATACGCCGGTCGGCATGGTCATCACCCAGGACGGCGGCACCCTGACGGACAGCCCGCAGATTTTAAAAGCCCTGGTGGAGGGCACCGCGGCACTGACCCCTCTGGGCGGCATCGGCGAGGAGACCGCCGGCTACAAGGGCTACGGCTATTCGGCGGTGGTGGAAATCCTCTCCGCCGCTTTCACCGGCGGCCAGTTTATGAAAGCCCTCTCCGGCGTGGGGGAAAATCACCAGCCGCAGATGTATCACCTGGGCCACTTCTTCTTTGTGGCCGATCCGGACGCCTTCATGGGACGGGATGTCTTCCGCAAGACTGCCGGAGACATCTGCCGGGCGCTGCGGGCTTCCCGGAAAGCGCCCGGAGCCAGCCGGATCTACACCGCCGGTGAGAAAGAATATGAAACGTGGATGGAACGAAAGGACAAAGGAGTCCCGGTCAATGAATCCGTCCAACGGGAGCTGATCGCCCTGCGGGACCAGCATCAGCTTCCGTATCGGTTCCCCTTTGAGCCGTAAAAGGATTGGCGCTGGTGCGGTATTCGGCTAATCCCGCACCGGGTTCAGGGCCTGGCCGCACTGGATCAACCCGTTCATGCCATCTGCCCCCAGGCCCTCCTCCGCCACCCGGCGGGAAGCCCCGGCCACCATCCGGCTCAGCTCCTCGGTGCTGACGCCGCTGTTCTCCCGCTCTGTGTACAAATCGGTAAACGGGCTGCGCAGTCCCCGGAGCCCTTTATTCCGGGAAAGGCCGATGGAGACAGACTGCTCATCGCTGGCCTTCAAAATTTCTTCCTTATATTGTGGATGCACCCGACACTCCCGGCTGGCCAGGAAACGGGTTCCCATCTGAATCCCCTCTGCTCCCATCAACATGGCGGCGGCCATCCCCCGGCCGTCCACAATACCCCCTGCAGCCAACAACGGTACCTTCACCTCCGGCGGGACGTTTTCCAGCAGGGCCATGGTGGTCAGGCGTCCAATCCGGCCGCCGGATTCGGTCCCCTCCAGGACAATCAGATCAATCCCCGCTGCCTCCACCTTTCGGGCAAGCCGTGTGTTGGGTATGATCCCCACCACTTTGATTCCCGCCTGATGGAACCGCTCCATAAAAGGGATGGGGTCTCCGGCTCCCACCGTCACAAAAGCCGGCTTTTCCTGGCAAATGACGTTCAAAATCTCCTCCAGCTCCTCCTTGGGGAGGGCCAGCCCCAGGTTCACCCCAAAGGGTTGGCTGGTCAGCTGCTTGGCCTCCCGGATCTGTTCCCGGGTCCACTCCCCGGTTCGACCGCCGGTGGCAATGATCCCTGCTCCTCCGGCATTGGAGACTGCCGCTGCCAAATGGCACTCGGAAATCCAGGCCATGGCTCCCTGGAGAATGGGATACTGAATCTCTAAAATATCCGTCACGCGGGTCTTCATATTGGATGCTCCTCCTCCATGGTTTTGATAGGAAAAGCATAGCATGGAGCTAAAGGCTTTGTCTAATTTACCTTTTTCAGATTTGATAACCGGAGAAAATACCTGACCCGCGGATGAGCCAAACTGTTTTCAGCAAAAGGAAAGAAAGCCTGCTGCCGTCCCTTCCATCGCTGACCCTTTTCTCCGGGCCAGACAAACCATACAGACTTCCGACATATCCTTGACCGGCACCATCCGTACCGGAAAAAGGGCAAGAAAAGGGATGTCCGGAAGCAGAGAGACACCCTTTCCATGGGAAACCAGGCCGATCAGATCCATCTCGTTGTATCCCCCCCGCCCGAATGGGGGAAATCCCCCGATTCTTCCACGCCCTCTCAATCGGACGGCGCATGCCGCTTTCCCCCTTGTAAGAGAGAAAGGGATATGCAGCAACCTCTTCCAGGGAGACTGCCTCCCGCTGCCCCAGCGGATGATCCCCCGGGGCAATCAGCACAAACGGAATCCTCTGGACCGTCATCCACTCCAGCCCCTCCATCTCCTCCTCTTCCAGACAGAAGGCAAAATCCAGTGTCCTCTGCCGCAGCCGTTCCTTGGCCGCTCCGGTGGTGGCATGGCACAGCTCCAGCTGGAACCACTGGTTTTCTTCTTCCTGGGCAAGGCTTTGGGGCAGCTCCGGAATCAGGCTGGTTTCCAGGAGATCAATGTAACTGACCCGCACGATACGGCTCTCAATGGAGGAAAGTCCTTGCTCCAATTCCTCAAAAATCTGGTTCACATGGGGCAGCAGCAGCTGTCCGTAAGGGCTCAGACGCAAGAAACGCCCATCCCGCACAAAAAGCGGAACCCCCAGCTCCGCCTCCAACCCGTGAATGGCGTTGGTCAGAGCCGGCTACGTGATATGAAGCGATTTGGCTGCCTGGGTATAATGCCGCATTTCCGCCAGGACCTGGAAATAGCGCAGATAGTTGAGGTTCATGGCCTTCCTTCTATTATTGTTTTGGTTCTATATGAGATGAGATTTTCCCATGTAACAAAAAACCCTGAAACCAACGTTCCAGGGTTTTAAGAGGCGACTGCCGGAATCGAACCGGCGATAGAGGTGTTGCAGACCTTTGCCTTACCGCTTGGCTAAGTCGCCATATTCTATTCTATGCTCACCCTTACCGGATAAACACAAGTGACTCCGACGGGAATCGAACCCGTGTTACCGCCGTGAAAGG
>CAZSAF010000251.1:0-3368 GCA_964604605.1 uncultured Lachnospiraceae bacterium | reverse complement strand
CTGGATATGGAACAAATTTACCGGATTTTGGAGGAGGGAATCAATCCATGAAAATTGAGCTGGAGCAGGTGCTTCCCAAGGATATTGAGCGCCGGAGCTTTGAGGTTATCACACAGGAACTGAACGGGAGAACGTTCCCGCCTCTGGAGGAGCCGGTGGTGAAGCGGGTGATCCACACCACCGCGGATTTTGACTATGCGGACAACCTGGTGTTTTCCCACCAGCCGGTGGAGCGGACCATGGAGGCCCTGCGCCGGGGGGCGGACATTGTGACGGACACCCAGATGGCCAAGTCCGGCATCAACAAGCGGATGCTGGGGGCTCTGGGCGGTGAGGTCCACTGCTTTATGTCCGACCCGGACGTGGCGGAGGCGGCCCGGCAGAACCACACCACCCGGGCGGTGGCCTGCATGGACAAGGCAGCCCGGCTGAACAAGCCCCTGATCTTTGCCATTGGCAACGCCCCCACGGCCCTGATCCGGTTGGCGGAGCTGGTGGAGGAGGGGAAGCTGTCCCCGGAACTGATCATCGGCGTGCCCGTGGGCTTTGTGAACGTGGTGGCTTCCAAGGAGTTGATTCTGGAAACCCAGGTGCCGGCCATTGTGGCCCGGGGCAGAAAGGGCGGCAGCAACGTGGCGGCAGCCATCTGCAACGCCATTTTGTATCAGCTGGAGCCGGGACGGATGGAGGAGCAGAAGAGATGAGTATACAGATGGCGGGAATCGACCATGGCCTGGCGCCGGTTCCCATCCGGGAAAAATTTTCCTTCACAAAAAAGGCCCAGGGGGAAGCGCTTCAGGAGCTGCGGAGCCGCACCGGCGTCAGCGGCTGCGTGGTCCTCTCCACCTGCAACCGGACGGAGTTGTGGGTCAACGGGGAGGAAGGGGCCCAGCTACCCCTGGAGGAATGGCTCTGTCAGCTGAAGGGCCTCTCCCTGCCGGAGTACCAGCGGTATCTGGTGAAGCGCTCCGGGGCGGAGGCGGTTTCCCACCTGTTCCGCCTGACCAGCGGCCTTAAGTCCATGATCCTGGGGGAGGACCAGATTCTGACCCAGGTGAAGGATGCCTGGAACCTGGCCCGGGAGGAGGAGGCCACGGACCAGGTGACGGAGGTGCTGTTCCGGATGGCCCTGACCGTGGGTAAGAAGGTGAAGTCCAACCTGCAGATGTCCACCGCCAACACCTCGGCCATTGAACACGCGGTGGGGTATCTGAAAAAGCAGGGATACTCCTTTGCCGGTCGGGAGTGCCTGGTCATCGGCAACGGGGAGATGGGGCGGCGGTCCGCCCTGGCCCTGGCGGCAGAAGGGGCCCATGTGACGGTGACGGTGCGCCAGTACCGCAGCGGCGTGGTGGAGATTCCGGCGGGCTGTGACCGGATCAACTATGGGGAGCGTCTGGACTGGATTCCCCGGTGTGACGTGATTGTCAGCGCCACCAGCAGCCCCAACACCACCATCAAGTACGCAGACGTGGCGGCGCTGAACCTGGAGGAGGATAAGATCTTCATTGACCTGGCGGTGCCCCGGGATATAGAGGCAGAGGTGGGGACGCTGCCCCATGCAACCCTCTTTGACATTGATCACTTCCCGGTCTGTCCCCAGTCCCCCAAGCTGCAGCGGCAGCTGGAGGTGGCGGAGCGCCTTCTCCGGGAGCAGCAGGAGGAGTTCTTCAACTGGTACGAGTGCCGGGATGTGATCCCCAAGATCCAGCAGCTGGGCCAGGCTTCCGCGGAGGACGTGGTCTGGCGCATGGGCAAAACCCTGAAAAAACTGCCGCTCTCGGCGGAGGAGCGCTCGGTGCTGGAGGCCGGCGCCGAGGACGCCGTGGGCAAGATGGTGAAGAAGCTGCTGTTTGCCATCCGGGATGAGGCTGGCAGCGAGACCCTGCGTCGGTGCCTGTCCGTCTGGGAGAACGTGTACCATGGGTGCTAAGCGTTTTCCTCTGTTCTTTCCCCTGGAGGGAAAGCGTATCCTGGTGGTGGGAGGCGGCACCATTGCCTCCCGGCGTGTAGAGAGCCTGCTTCCCTTTGGACCGGCCATCACCGTCTGGTCCCCGGCGCTTTCGCCGTTTCTGGAGCGGCTGGCAGGGGAGAAGCGGATTGTCTGGAAAAAAGGGGCTTACCGGCCCGGGGAGATGGAGGCCGGCGAAGCTTTACCGGACAGTGGTCCATCCGGCGGGGCCATCCGCGCGGACGGCCGGTATTTCCTGGTCCTCTCGGCGGTGGACCGGGAGGTGGACGCGGCGGTGTGCCGGGAGGCCCGGGAGCGGGGAATCCTGTGCAACGCCGCTTCGGACCGGGAACTCTGCGACTTTTATTTTCCGGCTCTGGTGGAGACGGAAGCATTGGTGCTGGGCCTGGCCGGGGACGGCACCAACCACAAAATGGTAAAGGAGGCGGCGGCAGCGCTGCGGAGACAGATGAGACCAATACGCATTGGAAGCCGGGAAAGCCGGCTGGCGGTTATTCAGTCAGAGCTGGTGGCGGATTACCTGCGGCAGCACACGGGGCGTACCGTGGAGCTGGTGACCATGAAGACCACCGGGGACCGGATTCTGGATCGGAAGCTGGAGGAGATCGGCGGCAAAGGGCTGTTTGTGAAGGAGCTGGACCGGGCGCTTTTGGACGGCCGCAGCGACCTTTCCGTCCACAGCCTGAAGGATCTGCCCATGGAGGTGCCGGCAGAGCTGCCGGTGCTGGGTTTTTCCCACCGGGAGGATCCCCGGGACGTGCTGGTGCTGCCGGAGGGCTGCCGGGAGTGGGATAAGACCAAACCGGTGGGATGCTCCAGCCGGCGGCGGACCCTGCAGTTTTCCAAACTGGAGCCGGAGGTGACCTTCGCCATGGTCCGGGGGAATGTGCTGACCCGGCTGCGGAAGCTGGACGAGGGCCAGTACGGCGCCCTGATCCTGGCGGCGGCAGGGCTGAAGCGGCTGGGGCTGGAGCA
This sequence comes from uncultured Lachnospiraceae bacterium, assembly GCA_964604605.1. Lineage (GTDB taxonomy): Bacteria > Bacillota > Clostridia > Lachnospirales > Lachnospiraceae > Pseudolachnospira. The sequence goes on along the minus strand of CAZSAF010000251.1, from coordinate 421 downwards.
CCGGATCAGCCGCTACCTCTCCACGGAGGAGATGATTCCGGCGGCTGGCCAGGGCATTTTGGCGGTCCAGGGCCGGGCCGGGGAGGATTATTCCTATCTGGAGGGCTATTTTGACCGGGAAGCCGCCTGGGCAGCCCAGGCGGAGCGGGCCTTTGCCCGTACCTTGGATGGCGGGTGCAGTTCCCCCATCGCTGCCTTTGCCACCGTGCAGGAGGGCGTGCTGCGGCTGCGGGGGCTCCACTACAATGAGGCCACCGGTAAACATGCGGTGGAAGAGATCACCGGCGTGCCGGAGGAAGCGGAAGCCCTGGGCGTCCGCCTGGCGGAGAAGCTGCGGAAGCGGCTGGGAGAGTCAAAAGATCAACGGAGGTATTCTCATGGAGACACAGGGAAAGGTTTGGCTGGTGGGAGCCGGCCCCGG
>CAZSAF010000250.1:0-3371 GCA_964604605.1 uncultured Lachnospiraceae bacterium | reverse complement strand
TTTCCTGCCTGAATCCCCGGATGTCGGTGTATAAGCTGATTGCCGAGCCGCTGGAAATCCATCACATTTACAAGCACAGCGCGGACCTGACCCGCCGGGTGGTGCAGCTGATGGACACCGTGGGGCTGGCAAGGCGGTTTCTCAACTCCTACCCCCATGAGATGGACGGCGGACGGCGGCAGCGGGTGGGAATTGCCCGGGCTTTGGCGCTGAATCCACAGTTCATTGTCTGCGATGAGCCGGTGTCCGCCCTGGACGTTTCCATTCAGGCGCAGATTTTGAACCTGTTGATGGATTTGCAGGACGCCATGGGCCTGACGTACCTGTTTATTACCCATGACCTGCTGGTGGTCCGCCACATTGCGGATGAGATTGCGGTGATGTACCTGGGGCAGTGCATTGAGCGGGCTCCGGCCAAGAAACTGTTTCAAAATCCGCTGCACCCGTACACCCAGGCCTTGCTCTCGGCTATCCCCATTCCGGATCTCAGCCAGAGAAAGAAGCCGGTGATGCTGCACGGCGAGGTCTCCGACCCCATTGACCCGAAGCCGGGCTGCCGTTTTGCAAAGCGCTGCAGCCAGTGCAGGGAAAACTGTACGGGACAGGATTATCCGCTGCGTGAAATAGAGCCGGGGCATTTTGTGGCCTGCGAATTGTACCAGTAAAGGAGTGTGTTATATGAAAACTGCGAGACTCACACGTGTGATGGAACGGCTTCACTCAATGGGAATGGGCCAGCTGCTGGTCAGTGACCCGGACTCCCTGTATTATCTCCTGGGCCACAGCTACGACCCGGGAGAGCGGCTGTTGGCTCTGTACCTCAACGAGGATGGCAAAGCGGTGCTGTTCCACAACCGCATGTTCCATTTTCCGGAGCAGCCGGGCCTGTCCATTGCCTATTACGATGACAGCCAGGATTATATGGCGCTGGTGTCGGATACCGTAAAGCCGGGAGTGATCGGGGTGGATAAATTCCTGAGGGCAAAGTTTCTGGTGCCCCTGCTGGAAAAACGGTCCGACCTGCAGGTGAAGCTGGGTTCGGCGGCGGTGGACTGGGCGCGGAAGTACAAGGACGCAGAGGAGCTGGAGCGGATGCGCCGGGCCTCCCGGATCAACGATCAGACGGTGGAGGAAGCTATCCGCCATATTGGAGACGGCTGGACCGAGCGGGAGATGGCAGATTTTGTCTGTGATACCCATATACGGCTGGGAGCGGATGCCCGCATGGATCAGCTGGTGTGTTTTGGCGTCAACACGGCAGAGCCTCACCATGCCAGTGACCGTACCCGGTTGAATCCCGGCGAAGCGGTGATTTTTGATATTTACGCTCCGGTGGGCCACTATTTCTGTGACATGACCCGGACGGTATTCTGGAAGGATGTGACAGAGGAACAGCGCCGGGTATATGAGATTGTCAAGGATGCCAACGCAGCCGGCGTGGCAGCGATCCGCCCTGGGATTCCCCTGCGGGAGGTAGACCGTGCGGCCAGGGAGGTGATTGAGCAGGCTGGTTATGGGGCGTATTTTACCCATCGTACCGGCCATGGAATTGGATTGGCCCTTCACGAACCGCCGGATGTGAGCAGCGTGACGGATGAAGTCATAGAGCCGGGGATGGTCTTTTCCGTGGAGCCGGGAATTTATCTGCCGGGCAAATTCGGCGTGCGGGTGGAGGACCTGGTGGCGGTGACCGAGGAGGGCGCCGAGCGGTTGAACCACTACAACCGGGAACTGATTGTGGTGGATTAATGGCGGAAATTCGGTTATACTGGTAGAAAATGCCAGGGAAGCTGGCACGGGAGAAGGATTATGAACAAACAGGAAGTAATTGACTTTTTAAACCGCAAGGGCATTGCCTTTACCATCACGGAGCATGCGCCGGTCTATACCATTGAGGAGATGCTGGAGCGTCAGATTCCGAATCCGGAGACCATTGCCAAAAATCTGTTTATCCGCGATGACAAAAAGCGGAACTACTACCTGGTATCCGTCCGGGAGGATAAGCATGTCAACCTGAAGCAGTTCCAGGAGGAGCAGGGGACCCGCCGCCTGAGCTTTGCCTCGGAGGGGGATCTGGAGAAAATCCTGGGGCTCAGTCGTGGGGCGGTTACGCCGCTGGGGCTGCTGAATGACAGCCAGAAAATGACGCGCTTTTATCTGGATCAGGATCTGGCGGACGGCGAAATCAGCATTCATCCCAACGAAAATACCGCCACCGTCAAGCTGCGGACTAGGGATCTGCTGGCATTGCTGGAGGGAAACGGAACGGAGGTCCACATTGTGAAAATGTGAACGGGCAGCAGGCGCCGGAAATGGATAAAATGCAGAATCCTTCCATATCTTTTACGGTATGCTTGGTTTTTCAAGTAAATTTTTCAGAAAAGAAATTCCGGTAGCCTTCGAAGAAAAAGTGTGCTATACTGGGAAACGGAGCGTGATAATCTTGAGAATGCTGTAAGAGAGGTTTTAAGACGTTGAAATTTGACATGCACTGCCACATCCGGAACGGATCGTTTGATTCCAAAGTGGATATTCGGGATTTTATTTGGCTTCTGCGGCAGAGAGGCTATGGAGGAATGCTGGTGTCCGACCACAATACGTACAATGGCTATCGGGAATGGAAGGAGATTCAGTGCCGGACACGGGAATACGACGATTTTGTCGTTCTGCGGGGCATTGAGTATGATACCCGGGACGCGGGACATATTTTGGTGATTATGCCGGAGGGTGTGGAGCTGAAGGTGATGGAGAACCGGGGCATGCCCCTGCGGCAGCTGATCCAGACGGTTCACTCGTTCAACGGGATTCTGGGACCGGCCCACCCCTATGGAGCCGCTTATCTCAGCGCCATGCGCTGCCGCCGAATGAAGCGGGAGCGGGAGCTGGTTCACGAATTTGACTTCGTGGAAGGTTTCAACGCCTGTGAGACCAAGGAGTCCAACGCCTGCGCCAAAAGACTGGTGGAAGAGTTTGGAAAAGTCGGTTTCGGCGGGTCGGATGCCCACCGGGAGCAGGATGTGGGCCTGGGCTACACCGAGATTGCCGGGGAGATCCGCAACAACAACGATCTGATCCGGGCCGTGAAAAACGGCCATCTGCTGGCCTGGGGCGGCGCGGAGCGCGACAAGCAGCAGAATCCCATGCTGCAGAAATCCCTGAGCATTCCCTACCGGATTTATAACCGGAGCCTGTGGGCGGCCAAGGCCATTCCCCGCCATCACAACCTGCGGGTGCTGGCCCAGCGGCTGGAGATAAACTGAAAAAGTTTTTGAAAAAAGTGCTTGACATTTTTCCTGGATTGCGGTATTCTATAGGGGCGCTTGAGAGCGCCAAGAAACGCAGTTGTGGCGGAATTGGCATACGCGCATGAT
>CAZSAF010000249.1:0-3374 GCA_964604605.1 uncultured Lachnospiraceae bacterium | reverse complement strand
AAAACTATGCCGATATTCTTTCCGGGATTAAAATCCCTTAGCTGCACCGCCTTTTTTCGGGTGTTTTTTTAGATTTTCCGCTGCAGCAGGGTTACTCCGTTAGGGAACGGTAGGCGTTCAGCTTCCCCATCACATCCAGGTTGCTGCTGTCCAGGAAGGATTCCTTAAAGTGCGCATCCTCCCGGATGTGTTCGGCACCCAGAGATTTCCGGTAGTCCGAGGGGGAGCAGCTAAAGATTTCCCGGAATTTGGTGTTGAAAGATTTGAGATCCGTGAAACCGTTGTCCGCGGCAATGTCCGCAATCCGCCGGTCCGTCTCACTCAGGTCCCGGGTGGCGTGGCGCAGCCGGATGCGGGTGAGATAGTTGTAAAAATTGATGCCCATACAATCTTTGAAAAGCTGGGAGACGTAACTGTTGTAGTAGAACTGCCGGGCAGCCGCCTGCAGGGAAAGGCGCTCCCGATAGTAGTCCTCCAGATAGGCAATCATTTCCCGTACCCGCCGGGTTTGCTGCTTCTCCGCCAGCGACGTGTCATGGACGGGCTGGGGAGGGAAATGCTACCGGCACACTCCCACCAGGGTGTAGAAGGCACACAGCAGATCCAGGTTCTGCTCACGGATCTGCTGTCTGCTGTATAACTGTGCCATGGTTCCACCCCCGCCGTCTCTTGGATTCTTCTACCGATACTATACCGGAAACGCGCGGGCGATTCAAGTCAAAACGCCTGCCGGGCGGCGCCGGGGGCGGAAAGCCTCCCTGGGGAAACAGGAGAAATTTCTCAAAAATTTCATGATTTTTAAAAGAAATTAAGAGCTAAAACACAAATTGTTAAAATGGCGGGAATAAAATAAAAGACGTTCGGGGCTTTTTGACCGAAATTTTGAGAAGCTTAGGAAATGCGCTTTCGGAAAGAGGCGTAGGGAAGGAAAACAGACAGATGGGAAAAATTATCGGAATTGACTTGGGAACTACCAACAGCTGTGTGGCCGTCATGGAGGGCGGCAAGCCCACGGTGATCACCAACGCCGAGGGAACCAGGACCACCCCTTCGGTGGTGGCCTTTACCAAGGACGGCGAGCGCCTGGTGGGAGAGCCGGCCAAGCGGCAGGCGGTGACCAACAGCGAGCGGACCATCTCCTCCATTAAGCGGCAGATGGGCAGCGATACCAAGATCAACATTGACGGCCGGAAATATTCGCCAGAGGAAATTTCCGCCATGATCCTGCAGAAGTTAAAGAAGGATGCGGAAAGCTACCTAGGAGAGACGGTCTCCGAGGCAGTGATCACGGTTCCGGCCTATTTTAATGATGCCCAGCGGAAAGCCACCCGGGATGCGGGAAAGATTGCCGGGCTGGATGTGAAGCGGATTATCAACGAGCCCACCGCCGCAGCCCTGGCTTATGGCCTGGACAATGAAAATCCTCAGAAGATTCTGGTGTACGACCTGGGCGGCGGCACCTTTGACGTGTCCATTATTGAGATCAGCGAGGGACTGATTGAGGTGCTGGCCACCGCCGGGGACAACCGGCTGGGCGGAGACGATTTTGACCAGCGCATTGCGGGATATTTGATTCAGGAGTTCAAACGGGCGGAGCGGGTGGACCTCTCCAAGGATAAAATGGCAATGAAGCGGATTCAGGAAGCGGCGGAGGATGCCAAGAAGGCGCTGTCCACCTCCACGGAGACCACCATCAACCTGCCTTTTATCACTACCGGCAAGGATGGCCCCAAGCATCTGGAGATGAGCCTGACCCGGGCAAAGTTCAATGAGCTGACCTTTGACCTGGTGGAGCGCACTGCCGGGCCGGTTCGAACCGCCATGCAGGATGCGGAGGTGACCGACAAAGATCTGGGACGGGTGCTGCTGGTGGGCGGCTCCACCCGGATTCCGGCCGTGCAGGACAAGGTGCGCAGCCTGGTCAACAAGGAACCCAGCCACAGCCTGAATCCGGATGAGGCGGTGGCCCTGGGGGCGGCCATCCAGGGCGGTAAGCTGGCCGGCGAGGCAGGGCTCAATGAGATCCTGCTGATGGATGTGACGCCGCTGACCCTGTCCGTGGAGACGGTGGGCGGGATTGCCACCCATCTGATTGAGCGGAACTCCACCATCCCCACCCGGAAGAGCCAGATCTTTTCCACCGCGGCCAACTTCCAGCGCTCGGTGGAGATCAACGTGCTCCAGGGGGAGCGTCAGTTTGCCAAGGACAACAAGAGCCTGGGCAAATTCAAGCTCAACGGCATCCGCCGGGCCATGGCCGGCGTGCCGCAGATTGAGGTGACCTTTGACATTGATGTAGACGGCATTGTCCACGTGTCCGCCAAGGATCTGGACACCGGCAAGGAGCAGAGTATTACCATCACCTCCGGTTCCAACCTGTCCGATGAGGAGATTGAGCGGGCAGTCCGGGAGGCGGAGCAGTATGCTTCGGAGGACAGCAGCCGGAAGGAACGGCTGGATATTAAAAACGAGGGAGAGCGGCTGGTGTACCAGGCATCGGAGGCCCTCCGGCGGGAAAAGAAGACCGTCAGCAAGGAGACCAAGTCCCAGGTGAAGCGGGATATAGCGGAGCTGCAGAAGCTGCTGCGCAAGGCGAAACCGGAGAAGATGACGGAGGCGGACTATGCGGCGCTCCGCTCCGCCATTGACGCCCTGAAGAGCTCAGCGGGAAGCTTGATAGGGGAGTAGAGATAATCCTTTCAATAACGTATGTATGCCCTGCGGAGCCAGCCTCCGCAGGGCTTTTTCTGCCTCCGCAACCGCCGGTTGACAGATTTCCAGCCGTACCTGGTGGCGGGTAACCGGAAAGTGTGCTAGGATAAAAGCGCTTAAGCAGTAAGACAAATTCCGGAAATCACAACAATCCATACGAGGAGGAACCCGCATGATTTTGGCAGATAAGATTATGGAACTGAGGAAGAGAAATGGCTGGTCGCAGGAGGAACTGGCCAGTCAGATGGGAGTATCCCGTCAGGCCGTGTCCAAATGGGAGAGCGCTGCCTCCATACCGGATTTGGATAAGATCCTTCGACCCAGTCAGCTGTTCGGGGTCAGCACCGACTACCTTTTAAAAGATTCGGTGGAACCGATGGAAACGGAAGAGATGGCCGAAGACACATTGGAATATGAAGAACCGCCGCAGGCCATATCCTTGGAGGAGGCCAACACGTACCTGGACACCGTGGGCATAACAGCAGGAAAGATTGCTCTGGGCGTTTCCCTTTGTATTCTATCCCTCACATTTTTGTGGGAGCGATGCTGGACGAGGAGGGAATGGCTCCGGTAATTGGCCTGGAGTTTTGTCTGGTGCTGGTTGCGTTGGGCGTTTATCTTCTGGTGAGGACCTGCATGAGTCCTCTTCGGCGTGGTGCGGG
>CAZSAF010000248.1:0-3379 GCA_964604605.1 uncultured Lachnospiraceae bacterium | reverse complement strand
AATGTTTCATGCTGGTATCTGTAAAATTATAATCGCTGTTCAGCCGCGATTTGGAAATGTCCGTCAACGCAGCTGCCTGGTCCATCAGTTCCTTTACCTTCTCATTCAGGGACGCTGCTTCCGCCATAGTGCCAGCGTATGACTGCAGCGCAATCACCGCGCTGCTGATAAAATTGGATTGGCTGCTGCCGGTTTTTTCCACCAGGACAAATGTATCCGGCACGGTTTCTGGAAGTTCCATGTAAACCGGCACATCCAATCCTTCCGCCAGGTAGTCCAAAATCGTTTTCTCAATCATCCGCCCTTCACCGCCTTTAAGATCGTCTGTCCTCTGCTGTTCTCCCTACGGGCCGCCGACGTGACCGCTGCCACGGAAGCGTTGACACGATTTTTCCCGGTCATATAGGTCACCTCGTACCCCTCTCCCAGCCTGGACTGGGCCCGGTAAGCATAATCCTTGCAAATCTGCATCATTTCCTGTGATCGCAGCAGCTGCCGCACACCCGACCGATTTAAAACAAGTCCAGATTTCTTAGCCATACCGTTCCACCGTCACTTTCTTGTTCCAGTCCAATGGGATCAGTTCCTCAATACCCTGGATGGCAAAACCCAGGGTGTGCCACGTCTGTCCAAAAAAACATACCTTACGGTCCTCCCAAACATGGCAATCACCTTTCGGGATTGCCAAGGTATAGACCGCCACCTTGCCGGTCAGGTTCAAGGTATCTGTAATGTCCGTGGTGGACGCCGGAGCAACCAGGACATTTTCCACTTCCACTGGGATTTCCGTCCACACGGCGCGGTTGAACTCGTCTTTCCCGCCCTCCACCTTGTCATACAAAGTAACCGTAATCCCTTTAATCATGGCCGCCATACAGTTCGATCACTCCTATCCTCTGCCGGCGGAGTCCCAGCCGGGCCAATTCGCTCTTCTTGATGAAAAGACCGCCACCCGGTATCAGATACGTCCCGGACACGGAATAGCCCAGGGCGGACTGGCTCATCTGCGTCATGGGTTCCGAATTGGTAGAAGTCATCAACGTCCGGGCTGTTACATCCACCGTCACGGACTTTGCCACATTGGCCAATGTTGGATTATCCTCGATCATCTGATCCAGGTCTTTTCCAACCTTCTGCGCTTCATACCGCAACGAATCCGAAATCACCGACAGCAGTGCCCCGGCTCGATCCTTTTCCTCCAGTGTCAGGGGGCGCCATAGGATTTCCAGATCATCCACCGTCGCAAAGCTTTCCATGTCTTCACCACCTATCTTCCCGGCGCGGAAAAGCGGACCAGCCTCTTCCGCCAGTCCGCCCATCCCAGTATCTCATCAGGCTTCCTCATTGTCATCCTATTCGGATGCAGTCTGAATCAGGGCAAAGGCCTCCGGATCCAGGATCCCCCATCCCAGATACGTCTCGCACCGCAGGTAAACCTGGTTATGACCCTTCAGATCCCCCAAGGTGGTATCATTATCCGGATTGCCATACTGAATGATCTCCATGGGAATTTCCTTGGCGTAGCCCCAGCGGAAGCAGTTTCCAAAATCCCCTACAATGGCCAGATCTAGGCTATTATTAGCGGATAAGGCGGAAACCGCCTGTACCGCAAGACCGTTCAGAGTCCCCGGCGCATTGCCCCAAGCCAGTTCCGGATACATCTTCTGTCCGCTGGTCAGCGTCAGGGCTGCCAGGCTGGACCGGAACGCCGGCGCCATGACTATGCCTGTCACATCGTTTTCCTGTGCCTGTACCAGGGCGATAGCGGCTTCCACCTGAGCGTCCGCCGTAGTCGTCTCCGATGCGGTCACAACCTGCGTGACGGCTTTGTCAAAATGGTTGTCCCCAATCACTGTGGAGGCCGTACCCGTCCGGGGATTGATACCATGAAATGCCATCAGATCCAGGCCACGGGCTACCTTCCGGGCGAATCCCTCATTAAAGCTTCGCAGGATGTCAATCTGCTCCTCCTCCGAAGCGTACATAAACTCGTCCGAAATGCGGGCGCCATACTCCACTTTAATGGGAACGATTGTCCGCGGCGTCAGGGTGACGCCCCCGCTGCTCTTGGCTCCGTTTTCCGCCACCACGTCAATTTCCTTGTCCATTGTGAAGGTAAATTCCTTCTGGCCGTTGAACGGGATCGGCTGGGATGCGCACAACACCGCCAGCGCCGACTTCCCTTTCACCTTATTGACCAGATCCTTCACCAGTACCGGATCAAACAAGTTTCCTTTCGATAAAATATCAGCCATCTTCTTTTATTCTCCTTTCAGGCCGTTTAACATAGATCGATAGGCCGCCGTCTCCAAATCGGCGCCATCCGGCTCCGTACTTTTCAAAGGCGGTACCTTTCCACCTTTACCACCCAGGATCTTTGCCAGGCTTTCCGCGTCCTTTTTAATGGACGCCTCATCGTCACCTGTCAGGCGGCTGGCCAGATCAAACGGAATCCCCATTTCCCTGGCAATCCTCGTTTTTACCGAGTCGGTCTCGTATGCCTTGATCCGGGCATCCTTTTTGGCTGCTTCTTCCGGAGACAGGTAGCCCTCATACTTTTTCTTCTCTGCCTCCGGGGACAGATAGTCTTTATATTTCTCTGCTTCCTTCTCCGGGGAAAGATAACCGGCAAACTCCTTCCGGACGGTCTCCCGCTCGCGTTTCAGCCGCTCACCGATTGCCTTGTCAAATTCCTCCTGTGTCGTAATGGGTGTAAATTCTGCCATCAGTTACTCCTTTCTGCCCGCTTACCCGGCGGTATCGGTAAAAATTATATACAAAAAGACGATCCTGTTTCGGATCGCCCTTAGTATCGTTTCTGCTGCTTGTTCTTTGTTTCTTTGCTTTTACTGCAGGCCCAGTAGGCCAGCACCGCGCTGTCCAGCAGCGCTATTTCCACCCCATCCTTGATGGACCTATAGCCAAACCCTCCATTGCTTCCGATCGCCCTTTTTTCGCAGTTGCTGGCAGCCTGGGTAAGGCTCGGCTGGCCGGCGTGGCAAATCTGCTGGCTGGCCAGCCCCTGCTCCAAGGCCTCGTGCGCCGCGATCACTTCTTTTACAGTCGTAAGCACGGGTTTATGGAGTTTTACTTCTTTCATTTCTTCGGCCAGCAGCGCCTGGCCGTTGGCTCCGTCCACTACCACCTGCGCCACATCCATTGCCGCCAGCAGAGACACAATCCATTCAGTGCCCGCGCGAATCGGACGGCAGTCAACCGCTTCCACAAATATTTTCTGATCCGCCGTCCGAACGGCCACCGACATTGCCACGTTTGCACCGTCATGCCCATATTTGATCCCGACAAACAACTTGCCTTTCAGCTTGGGAAGGGCGCCTACCTTTAGTTCTTCCCACTCGACCCGGCTGATCGCTGATTT
>CAZSAF010000247.1:0-3385 GCA_964604605.1 uncultured Lachnospiraceae bacterium | reverse complement strand
TGGTGCCGGAGGCCCAGTTCAGCCTGTACGGCATCATTCCCATCAAGGCCAAGTGGCTGGGGATTTTCTATGGGCTTTTGCTGGCCTACCAGCTGATCGACAACAACTGGCCGGGACGGGTCATGCTGGTTATGACCTTCCTAAACTTTGTCCTGTTCTTTTTCCTGTACCACAAGCCGGCCCAGACCGCAAAGCAGGCCAAGCGCAAAGTGGTTTACCAGCGTCAGGTGCACCGGAGCTCCTCCGATCCCCGGCACCGCTGCGCCGTCTGCGGCCGCACGGAGCTGGATAATCCCAACCTGGAGTTCCGCTTCTGCTCCAAATGCGAGGGAAGCTATGAATATTGCCAGGATCACCTGTACACCCACAAGCATGTAACGAAAGGAAATCCGTGATGATTAAGAAAAAGACGAAAATTATCTGTACCATGGGGCCCAACACCGAGGAGCCGGAGGTGATGCGGCGTCTGATTGAGGAGGGCATGGACGTGGCCCGCTTCAATTTTTCTCACGGAAGCCATGAGGAACATCTGAAAAAGCTGAATATGCTGAAAAAGCTCCGGGAGGAGATGGGCATTCCTGTGGCTGCCATGCTGGACACCAAGGGGCCGGAAATCCGCACTGGCCTGCTGGAGAAGGGAAAGGCGGTGACCCTGGAGACGGGAAGCATCTACACCCTGACCACCCGGGACGTGATAGGAAACGCCCAGATTGGTCATATTACATACCAAGGGCTGCCGGAGGACGTGCAGCCAGGAGACTCCATCCTCATTGACGATGGCCTGATTCAGCTGTCCGTGGATGCGGTGGAGGAGACGGAGATCCACTGTACCGTCAAGAACGGCGGCGTGCTGGGCCAGCAGAAAGGTGTCAACGTCCCCGGCGTCAAGGTGCGGCTGCCAGACATCACCCAGCAGGACCAGGAGGATATCGCCTTCGGCGTTCAGGAGGGCTTTGACTTTATCGCTGCTTCCTTTGTGCGCAGTGCCGCCTGTATCCGGGCTATCCGGCGGATCCTCAACGCCTTTGACTCCAAGACCCAGATTATTGCCAAAATTGAGAACCGGGAGGGCGTGGAAAATATTGATGAGATTTTGGACGCCTGTGACGGCGTGATGGTAGCCCGGGGCGATATGGGCGTGGAGATTCCGCCGGAGGAGGTTCCTTATATTCAGAAGGAGATCATCCGGAAATGTAATGAGGTCTCCAAGCCGGTGATCACCGCCACCCAGATGCTGGACTCCATGATCCGCAATCCCCGCCCCACCCGGGCGGAGGTGGCCGATGTGGCCAACGCCATCTATGACGGTACGGATGCGATTATGCTGTCCGGTGAGACGGCGGTGGGCAAATATCCGGTGGAGGCCGTGAAGATGATGTCCCAGATTGCCCGGACCACCGAAGAGCACCTGGATCACCGGGCTTACCGGCAGCGGAAGCTGACCCGCCACAAGGCGGATGTGACCAATGTGGTATGTTCTTCTTCCGTGTCCGCTGCTACGCAGCTGGGAACGCGGATGATCCTGGCCCCCACCATGTCTGGCTTTACGGCCCGTATGCTGTCCAAGTGGAGGCCGGCGGTGGCGGTGCTGGGCATGACCCCCAACGACCGGGTGCTGCGGCAGATGCAGCTGCTGTGGGGGGTGCGGCCGGTGAAGATCCAGTGGGAAAGCTCCACCGAAGAGCTGATTCCCGCCTGCATCCGGGAGGCCCGGGAGAGCGGTATGGTCCGTTTCGGTGACCGGGTGGTAATCACCGCCGGGGTGGTCAACGAGCCCAAGGAGGAAGGCCGCGGGGTCAGCTCCACCAACATGATGCGGATTTTAGAAGTAGATTAAGCAACAGAGAGGAAAGACAACCATGGAAAAGAAATCCTTTGTTACCAAGGAACAGCTGGAACAGATTGTAGCGCAGTACCCCACCCCCTTCCATCTCTATGACGAGAAGGGAATCCGGGAGAATGCGCGGCTGGTCCGCAAAGCCTTTGCCTGGAACCCGGGCTATAAAGAGTATTTTGCCGTAAAGGCCAACGCCAATCCGGTTATCCTGCAGATTCTGAAGGAGGAGGGCTGCGGCTGCGACTGCTCCTCCCTGACGGAGCTGATGCTCTCCAAAGCCTGTGGCATTACGGGAGAGGACATCATGTTTTCTTCCAACGATACCCCAGCGGAGGAATTCCGCTATGCCCGGAAGCTGGGGGCCATTGTCAACCTGGACGACATCACCCACATTGACTTCCTGGAGCAGAATGGCGGAATCCCGGAGACCATCAGCTGCCGTTACAATCCCGGCGGTGTGTTTGAGTTTGGAAACGGCATCATGGACAACCCGGGGGATGCCAAGTATGGCATGACCACCGAGCAGATTTTTGAGGCGTTCCGGATCCTGCAGGGCAAGGGCGCCAAAAAGTTCGGCATCCATGCCTTCCTGGCCAGCAACACCGTATCCAACGACTATTACCCCACCCTGGCCAAACAGCTCTTTGAGCTGGCGGTGGAGCTGAAGGAGAAAACCGGCGCGGACATCCGCTTCATCAACCTGTCCGGCGGCGTGGGCATCCCTTACCGGCCGGATCAGGAACCCAACGATATCCTGAAAATCGGCGAGGGCGTCCGGAAGGTATATGAGGAGGTGCTGGTGCCGGCAGGGCTGGGCCATGTGGCCCTGTACACGGAGATGGGCCGGTTTATGATGGGCCCCTACGGCTGCCTGGTCACCCGGGCCATCCATGAAAAGCACACCTACAAGGAGTATATTGGTGTGGACGCCTGTGCGGCCAACCTGATGCGCCCGGCCATGTACGGCGCTTACCACCACATTACCGTCATGGGCAAGGAGAATGAGCCCTGCGACCACAAGTATGATGTCACCGGCTGCCTCTGCGAGAACAATGACAAGTTTGCGGTGGACCGGATGCTTTCCAAGATCGAGATGGGCGATCTGCTGGTGATCCATGACACCGGCGCCCACGGTTTTGCCATGGGTTATAATTACAACGGACGCCTGCGCTCGGCGGAGGTGCTGCTGAAGGAGGATGGCGGCACCCAGCTGATTCGGCGTGCAGAGACGCCCCATGACCTGTTTGCCACCCTGGATGTGACGGGCGTGCAGATCCCGTATGAGGATGTGGAAGGCTAAAGAATCGGAATATGCGGAAAGAAGAAGCCGCGGTACGGCGGGGCTGGCCCCTCTGCGCCGCGGCTTTTCCGTGGCAGCGCTGCCGCCCCCTGTCCGCCGGTGCGGCAGCCGGCACAGTGGAGCAGGCGGGAATACAATACACGGAAAAACGTTCCGTAAAAACGTGAAAAAGCCTTGACAGATACACCGGGGGAACGTATAATAAAAGTACGTTTCCACCGGCACTCGCCGGTGTGTTCTGGCCCCAG
>CAZSAF010000246.1:0-3431 GCA_964604605.1 uncultured Lachnospiraceae bacterium | reverse complement strand
ATGTGATGATTGCCAGCGCCAACGGCCGTCTGGCCCACAAGCCGGTTTCCGAGGGTATCTCCCCGGAGAAGGGCGCGGATGTCCACGGACCGACAGCAGTTGTCAAGTCCTGCGCCAAGATGGATCACCTGCAGACCGGCGGTACGCTGCTGAACCAGAAGTTTACCCCTGCGGTGGTAGCCGGCGAGGAAGGCCTGAATCAGATGGCCAACCTGATCCGCACCTACTTCAACATGGACGGCCATCACATTCAGTTCAACGTGGTGGACCGTGAGACTCTGATCCAGGCCCAGCAGCATCCGGAGGACTACAAGGATCTGATTGTCCGGGTGGCCGGCTACAGCGATCACTTCCGCAACCTGAGCAAGGCCCTGCAGGATGAGATCATTGAGCGGACGGAGCAGTCCTTCGCGTAAGGCAAAACTGGAAACAAGAAATGATTTGATAATATCTTCCCAAACAAAGACTGGAGGCTGTCACAAAGTTGACAGCCTCTGTCTTTTTATACCTCTCTTCTACTGCTCCAGCCCTTCAAACTGCATGTTGTAATAGCGGGCGTACAGGCCGCCCTTTTCCATCAGCTCCCGGTGGCTTCCCCGCTCCTCTATGCCCTCCTCGCTGATGACAATGATCTCATCCGCATGGCGGATGGTGGAAAGCCGGTGGGCAATGGTGATGGTGGTTCGATCCTTGGCCAGGGCCTCCAGGCTCTGCTGCACATGCTGCTCACTCTCATTGTCCAGGGCCGAGGTGGCCTCGTCCAGGATCAGAATGGGAGGATTCTTCAGGAACACCCGGGCAATGGAAATCCGCTGCTTCTGGCCGCCGGAAAGCCGGGTGCCACGCTCGCCCACAAAGGTGTCATACCCCTCCGGCAGGCTCATGATAAAGTCGTGGATGTTGGCCTTTTGGGCCGCCTCCGTAATCTCCTCCATAGACGCCCCGGGCTTGCCGTAGGCAATGTTTTCCTTCACCGTACCGCAGAACAGGTACACATCCTGCTGGACAATGCCTATGACGCTGCGCAGGCTCTTTAAGGTTACCCGGCTGACATCCTTCCCGTCTATGGTAATCCGCCCGCCGGTGACGTCGTAAAACCGGGGCAGCAGGGAGCAGATGGTGGTCTTTCCGCCGCCGGAGGGCCCCACCAGGGCCACGGACCGGCCCGCCGGAATGTCAAAGGTCACATGGCGGAGCACATCCTCATCCTGGTTGTAATGGAAGCTGACATCCTCATAGGACACATGGCCCTTTACATCCCGCAGTTCTTCCGCGCCCGGTTCATCCACAATCTCCGGCTCCGTCTCCATCACCGCCGCAAACCGCTTAAAGCCGGAAAGACCTTTTTGCATCATCTCCGCCAGCTCCACCAGGATCTGGATGGGGCTGATGAAAATACCGATGTACAGGGCGTACATGGCCAGATCGTCCGCCGCCATCTGCTGATGGGCAATGAGCCAGCCGCCGTAGACCAGGGTCACCAGATACATCATTCCCTGGAAGAACAGGTTGCCGCCCATAAAGCTGCCCATGCAGTGGTAGTTGTTGTCCTTGGACTGGAGGAAGCTTTCATTGCTGCGGCGGAATTTTTTCCGCTCCACCTCCTCATTGGCAAAGGACTGGACCACCCGGATGCCCGCCAGGGTGTCCTGGAGGCTGGCGTTGACATCCCCAATCTTCCGCCGGTTGTCCATGAAGGTCTCCTGCATCCGCCGGTTCTGCCGGGCGGAGAAAAAGATCATAAACAGCACCAGGACCATCAGGGGCACCGCCAGCCGGGCGTTGATGGCAAAGAGGCAGACAAAGGAACCAATGATCTTGATCAGAGAGATGAACAGGTTCTCCGGCCCGTGGTGGGCAAACTCCGCAATGTCAAACAGGTCGGACACCAGCTTGCTCATCATCTGGCCCGAATTGTTGTTGTCATAGTAGGAGAAGGACAGCTTCTCATAGTGGTCAAACAGCTGCTGGCGCATATCCCGCTCCATGCGGGCCCCCATCATGTGCCCCTGGTAGCTGACGTAATATTTGCACAGGGCCTGGACGCCGTACATAACCAGAAGCCCTAAGGCAATGGGAAGCAGGGCCCCCAGCACCTTCTCTCCGCTCTCCCGGAACAGCGTCCGGGTGAGGGTCCGGAGAATCTGCGGGTAGGCCAGGTCCACCAGGCTGATGATGGCTGCGCAGACCAGATCCAAATAGAATACCGCCTGATAGGGCTGATAGTAGCGGATAAATTTTCTCAGTGTTTTCATAGCTTCCTCCCCAGGTTTTCTTTTCCAGAAACAGTTTACTACAACTTACCGCCGGTGGCAATAGAAAAGCCCTGCTCCGGGCATACTATCTTGCAGACCAACGGGATTTGCCAAACAGGCATCCCATCAAGGAGGCAAGGGAAAAACTGATTTACTGAACATTCTGGGCCGCAGAGGCAGCCCTCTTCCTTTCCTGGCCTTTGCCCTGCTGCAACAATCCCCTTTCTGGCAAACCCTGCTGTTGGCGGCCAGCGCCGATTGCTTCCTGATTTTCAGCAGCCACTATCTGCTCGGGATTGTTCTATTCCTCCTGGTGCAGGAAACCTTCCGGCGGGCGCTGAGGCTTTCTGCCGTCCATTTGCTTGGCTGGGGTACCGGCTTCCTATTTCTGTGGATTGCCGTCTCCGACTGGTTTTCCTTCCCCCTGACGCTGGTGGGGGCCGCATCCGCTTTCTATGCGGGGGTTCTGCTGCGCAACCTGGCCGCCGCCTGTCCAGCAACATTCTCCCACCGCCGCCTCGGCACCTCCCGCTCCACGAAAGCTCCGGCAAAAAAAGAGCCAGGCCGCCGCACACTGGCGTACAGCCTGACTCTCCTCGCACTCTGTGATTTTCATGTGACCCTGGGGCAGCTCCCCCTCTCCCAGCTTCCGGGCCTGTCCCTGTGGCTGACTCTCTGGGTGCGCCTGTGCCCGGTGCTGATCTGGGCCTTCTACCTGCCGGCCCAAGTGCTTCTGGCCAGCCTTCCGCCAGCCGCCCCCCCCCGGGCTATGCAGGCGCGGGGACTCTCCCCGGCACAGCGGTGAGATGCCTCAGCTGAGATAGGTCCCCTTGGGCTGCACAATCTTGGGGCGGAAGCCGCCCTTCTCCAGCATCTCCACAATCTCCTGCTTGTGCTCCGGCCCTTCCGCCTCCACGGTAATCCGCAGCTCCACCAGGTCATTGCGGTTGATGCTATAGAACTGGTTGTGCTCCAGGCGGATGACGTTGGCGTTTTCCTTGGCCAGCAACGTGGCCACGTCCACCAGCTGGCCGGGCTTGTCCGGCAGCAGCACGGAAACCGTAAACAGCCGGGACCGGGCAAACAGGCCGTGCTGCACCACCGAGGACATGGTGATCACATCCATGTTGCCGCCGCTGATGATGGAGACCACCTTCTTGTTTCTGACGTTCAAGT
>CAZSAF010000245.1:0-3461 GCA_964604605.1 uncultured Lachnospiraceae bacterium | reverse complement strand
CCTCCGTTTTCTGCATAAAATGAATTATACCTGCGAAACACCCTTCGGGTGTAACGAAATGCCGTCAGAAACACGGCAACAGTGAAAGGAGGAACGCTATGGAACCCGTGTTAGAGCTGTGCGGGGTGGGGGACTCGTACCGCACCCTTCCAAACTGTCCGGGGGGGGATGCGCCAGCGGGCGGCCTTAATCCGGCCCCTGGCCCTGGAGCCAGACCTGCTGCTGTTGGATGAGCCCTTTTCCGCCCTGGACTACCAGACCCGATTGGAGGTGGGGACGATATCGGCTCCATCATCCGCCGGGAGGGCAAGACCGCCCTGCTGGTGACCCACGACCTGGCGGAGGCCATCAGCCTGGGCAGCCGGGTGATTGTGCTCACCAGCCGGCCGGCCCGGGTCAAGTGCATTGTGCCGGAGACCTTTGCCGCGGAGGAGGGCAGCCGCCTGTCCCCGCTGGAGCGGCGGAACGCGCCAGAGTTTTCATCTTATTTTCAGCAGATTTGGAAGGAGGTGCGGGAGCATGGATAAGATATCGGCGGCACAGCAGCAGTTCTTGAACAACGCCATCCGGCACCGGAAGTACATCCGCCTGGGCCGGTGGGCGATTCTGATCCTGTTTCTTGCCCTGTGGGAAGGCAGTGTCCGGCTGGGCTGGCTCAACGATTTCATCTTCAGCAGCCCCAGCCGGCTTCTGGTTTCCTTCTGGGCCATTGCCCTGACGTTAAAGGCCAAGTACAGCCGGGGGCCAAAAATCCAGAAGCAGCTGCTGTTTTACCCGGTGGCTAACCCCTACTTTGACAATGAATCCTACCAGCGGTTCGGGAAGGACTTTTATCTGACCCGGGACGGCATGAAATGGTTCTGGAACCAGTATGCCCCTTCTCACCGGGAGCGAAACGGTATTCTGGTATCCCCGCTGCGGGCGGACAGCAGCCAGCTCCGGGGGCTGCCGGAGGCGCTGGTGATCACCGGGGAGGCAGATGTGCTCCGGGATGAGGGGGAAGCCTACGCAGCCCCGCTGCGGTCCGCCGGGGTTCCGGTGACAGCGGCCCGGTTCCAGGGAATCCTCCACGATTTTGTCATGCTCCATGCCCTGGATGCCACCAACGCCTGCCGTGGGGCCATGGACCTGGCAGTGGAGTGGATTTACCGGAAAAATACGGAGGCGGCAGGCAGAAAGACAGGGTGACGGCCGCCCCTTCCCCGGGCCTGTCCCGGCAGGCGCGGACAAGCCCTTTCGCATAATAAGAACAAATTTCCTTGAAAACCCTGTAGTTATATGATAAAATAAGCCAAAACAAAAAGTTGTGCACATATCTGAGAACATCGTATCAAGGAAGTCCAAGAGGGAAACAATAACAGAAAAAATGGAAAGGTAAGATAAAATGGTCGGAATTGCGGAGACAGTCCGGCGGCAGAGACGTTTTTTCCATTCCGGAAAGACCCTTCCTCTGCAGGTGCGCCGGGCAGTGCTGATGCGGCTGGAGGTGGCGGTGCGCCGGAACCAGGAGGAAATCTGCCAGGCGCTCCACGCGGATCTGCACAAATCGGAGACGGAGGCCTGTATGACCGAAGTCTACCTGGTGCTGGAGGAGCTGCGGCGGATGCGGACGTGTATGGCCCGGTGGGCCAGAACCCAGCGGGTACCCGGATCCCTGGCCCAGTTTCCCTCCTTCGGCGAGCTGCGGCGGGAGCCCTACGGCGTGGTGCTGGTGATGGCTCCCTGGAATTATCCGTTCCTGCTTAGCCTGCAGCCCCTGATAGGGGCGGTGGCCGCCGGTAACTGTGTGGTGCTGAAGCCCTCCGCTTATGCCCCGGCGGTGTCTGCGGTGCTGGAGAAGGTGGTGGCGGAGGCCGCCCCGGCCCGGTATCTGGCGGTGGTCACCGGGGGACGGGAGGCTAACCAGGATTTGCTGGAACAGAAATTCGACTATATTTTCTTCACCGGCGGTGTTTCCGTGGGCAAGCTGGTCATGGAGAAGGCAGCGGCCCATCTGACGCCGGTGACCCTGGAGCTGGGCGGCAAGAGCCCTTGTATTGTGGAGCGGAGCGCCCGGCTGCGGCTGGCGGCCAAGCGGATTGTGTTCGGCAAGTTCCTGAACAGCGGCCAGACCTGCGTGGCCCCGGACTATGTGCTGGTGGACGAGGCTGTGCGGGAAGAGTTCTGTGAATACCTGGTTTTCTGGATCCGCCGGCTCTACGGGGAAAATCCTCTGGAGAACCCGGATTACCCCCGGATGATCAACCAAAAGCACTTTGACCGGGTTCGGGGACTGTTGGAAGGGGCGCAGATCCTGGTGGGCGGAGAATGCCGGCGGGAAACGCTGCAGATTAGCCCCACGGTGGTGCAGGCGGCGGAAAGCTCCCCGCTGATGCAGGAGGAAATTTTCGGGCCGGTGCTGCCGGTGCTCAGCTACCGGAACCTGCCGGAGGCTGAAGCGGTGATCCTCCGGCGGGAAAAACCGCTGGCCCTGTACCTGTTCACGGAAAATGCGGCGGTCAAGCGGCGGATCCTCCGGAAGATCTCTTTCGGAGGCGGCTGCGTCAACGATACCGTGCTCCATCTGACGTCACCCTATCTGCCCTTTGGCGGCGTGGGCGGCAGCGGCATGGGGCGGTACCACGGCAAATACAGTTTTGACACATTCAGCCACCAGAAAGGGGTGGCGCATGTGTCCTCCCGGGTGGATATCCCACTGCGGTATCCCCCCTATACGACGGGCAAAAAAAAGCTGATCGCGGCCTTCCTCCGGTAGGGCGCGGCACGCAGGTATCAAAAAGGTTTTGGAGGGATTGGTATGTTGATTTTAGCATCGGGGTCACCGCGCAGGCGAGAGCTTCTGGAACTGACGGGTAGGCTGTATCAGTGCATTCCGTCAGAGGCAGAGGAGGGGGTTCCGGAGGGGACGGAGCCTCAGGATGTGCCGGAGTTTTTGGCGGTGAAAAAAGCGGAAGCGGTTCTGGCGACTCATCCCCAGGACATTGTCATTGGGGCGGATACCATTGTGGAGCTGGATGGGCAGATTCTGGGCAAGCCCTCCACACCGGAGGAGGCGGTGCATACATTGCGGCAGCTCTCCGGCAACACCCACATGGTCTACACCGGAGTGGCCATCCTCTCGGCAGAGCGCCGGGAGCATTTTACCACGGTCACCAAGGTGGAGTTTTATAACCTGACCGAGGAGGAGATCCAGGCTTATGTGGCCACCGGGGAGCCCATGGATAAGGCCGGCGGATACGGCATCCAGGGGAAGGGCGCCCTGCTGGTGAAGCGGATCCACGGGGATTTCTACACGGTGATGGGGCTGCCCATCGGCGAGGTGGAACGGCATCTGCGGCGCTTTGATCCGGAAAAACCGTAAAAACCAATGGCAAAAAGCCTGTTTTTGTGATATATTGGAGCGAGGACGATTTGAGGAGAAACGCGATGATCTATCACAACGTACTGGAAGCCATCGGGGA
>CAZSAF010000244.1:1071-3560 GCA_964604605.1 uncultured Lachnospiraceae bacterium | reverse complement strand
GGCGGTGGTGCTGGGCTCTGTGCCCTTTGACGCGGCCAGCCTGGGGGAGGCGGCGGGTACCTTCCGGGCGCTGTTTGGCCTGGGAGGGTTGCCGGCGGTGACAGGGGAGAGCCTTTACTACCTGCGAAGCTACGGCTTCCTGTTGCTTCTGGCCGCCCTGGGGGCCACCCCCCTGCCGGCCTGGGCGGTGAGGCGGCTGCTTTCCTCCGGCGCCGGCCGGGCAGCGGGGAGCGTGGCGGCGCCTCTGGGCACCGTATGTCTGCTGCTGGCCTGCACGGCGTTCCTGGTGGACGGTTCCTTCAACCCGTTTCTGTATTTCCGCTTTTAAAGGAGGAAGGTATGAGACCAACCGAAAACAAAACCTTGCCGGAAGGGCTTCCGGAAAAGCCGGAGGAGCGGTCCCGCCTGGGGACCTGCCAGGCGGTGCTGACCATTTTGCTTCCGGCTGCGGTCATCCTGGGCTTTTCCGTGGTCGGCCTTCTGCTTCCGGACCAGGAGGTATCCGCCTCCGAACGGCGGCGGCTGGCCCAGGCGCCCTCCCTTCAGTGGGAGGCCGTCTCCTCCGGCCGGTTTATGGAGGAGGCGGAGGCCTACAGCCAGGACCAGTTCCCCCTGCGGGACACCTTCCGGGAAATCAAGGCGCTGGTCAGCTGCGGGATCCTGGGCCAGAAGGACAACCACGGGGTGTATGTGGCGGACGGCTATGCGGCCAAGCTGGATGTTCCCCTGAACCAGCATTCCGTGGGCTATGCGGCGGAGCGGTTCCGGTATGTGTACCAGCGGTATCTGGAGGGGACGGGCTCTGCCGTCTACGTGTCTGTGATCCCGGACAAAAGCCAGTTCCTGGCACCGGAGCACGGGTACCCCTGCCTGGATTTTGACGCCCTGGCCGGGCAGCTTGCGGAGCAGATGCCCTACGCCTCCTACGTGGATATTTTCCCGCTGCTGGGGCGGGAGGACTATTACCGGACGGATATCCACTGGCGGCAGGAGGCGCTGAAGGATGTGGCGGAGGCCCTGGCCGGGGCCATGGGGGCTGCTTGCGGGGAGGCGGATTACCGGCCGGTAACGCTGCCGGAGCCCTTCTACGGGGTGTACCAGGGCCAGTCCGCCCTGCCCATGGCCCCGGACGCCCTGACTTACCTGGAGGCGGATTTCCTGGAGGGTTGCCGGGTGTACGACTATGAAACCGGTACGGAGATTCCGGTTTACAGCCTGGAGGAGGCGGCGGGCATGGACCCCTACAGCCTGTTCCTGTCCGGCAGCAAGTCCCTGCTGCGGCTGGAAAACCCGGCGGCCCCGGAGGGAAAGAAGCTGATTTTGTTCCGGGACTCCTTTGGGAGCAGTCTGGCGCCGCTGCTGGCGGAGGGGTACCGGGAGATCCTTCTGGTGGATATCCGGTATATCAGCCCCGCCGCCCTGGGGGAGCTGATTTCCTTTGAAGGCCAGGATGTGCTGTTCCTGTACAGCGAAAATGTGCTGAACAACAGTGAAACGCTGAAGTGATCTCCGCGGCCTGGAATAAAAAACCCAGGATGGAAAAATCAGTGAAAAATGCGTACTTGTAAAAACAGCCGCAATATAGTATAATATTTATTACGGCAGAATGGAGGAAATCCCATGACGAAATTTTCTCAGATGATATATAAGCGCCCGGATCTGGCGGAGGTGAAGGCTCATCTTGCGGAGCTGACCCGGCGCCTGCGGGAGGCGGGCAGCTACGAGGAAGCAAAAAGCATATTCCTGGAAAAGGAGGAGGCAGACCGGCATCTGTCCACCATGGGGACGCTGGCAAGCATCCGTCATTCCATTGACACCCGGGACGCCTTTTACGACGGGGAGATGAAGTTCTGGAACGCGGCCAGACCGGAGCTGCAGGAGTTTGCCCAGGCCTGGATGAAGGCCATGCTGGAGTCCCCCTACCGGGCGGACTTTTCCCAGGAGTACGGGGAACTGATGTTTGTCAACGCGGAGATGGAGCTGAAAACCTTCTCCCCGGAGATTATCCCCCTGCTGCAGCAGGAAAATGACCTGAACCAGGAGTATGAGAAGCTGCTGGCTTCCGCCCGGATCCCCTTTGAGGGAAAGACTTACACCATTTCCCAGTTTTCGCCCTTTAAAAATGACCCGGATGATGCCCGCCGCCTGGCTGCGTGGAAGGCAGAGGGCCGGTGGTACAAGGAGCATCAGCAGCAGCTGGATGACATCTATGACCGGCTGGTGCATCTGCGGGACCAGATGGGGAAAAAGCTGGGATACGAGGGTTACCTCCCCCTGGGCTATTACCGCATGGGCCGCAACTGCTATACCAAGGAGGACGTGGAAAAGTTCCGCTCCGCCGTGGTCCGGTATCTGGTGCCGGTGGCCGATCAGGTTTACCGCCGGCAGGCGCAGCGGCTGGGCAAGGAATACCCCATGAGCTTTGCGGACAACCAGCTGGAATTCCGCTCCGGCAATCCCAAGCCCCAGGGCACGGCGGAGGATGTTCT
>CAZSAF010000244.1:0-1061 GCA_964604605.1 uncultured Lachnospiraceae bacterium | reverse complement strand
GGGGAAGAATTTTTATGATGAGCTGTCCCCGGATACCAGTGAGTTCTTCCAGACCATGCTGGACAATGAGCTGCTGGATGTGCTCTCCACGGAGGGCAAGCAGGGAGGCGGCTACTGTACCTCCATTCCGGATTACCAGGTGCCCTTTATCTTTGCCAATTTCAACGGCACCCAGAACGATGTGGAGGTGGTCACCCATGAGGCGGGCCATGCCTTTGCTGCCTGGACCAACCGGAAGCGGGTGCCTTCGGAATATATCTGGCCTTCCATGGAGGGATGCGAGGTCCACTCCATGTCCATGGAGTTTTTTGCGGAGCCCTGGGCGGACGGCTTTTTTGGGACGGATGCCAGAAAGTTCCTGTACAGCCACCTGGCCGGTGCCCTGACCTTTATTCCCTACGGCACCATGGTGGACCATTTCCAGCATGAGGTGTATGCCCGGCCGGGGATGACGCCGGCCCAGCGCCACCAGGTGTGGAAGGAGCTGCTGGGGGTGTACATGCCCTGGATGCGGCTGGACGGGGAGATCCCTTTTTACAGCGAGGGGGAGGGTTGGCAGCGCCAGCACCATATTTATTCCCGCCCCCTTTACTATATTGACTATTGTCTGGCGCAGGCCGTATCCCTTCAGTTCTGGGCTATGATCCAGCGGGACCGGCAGGACGCCTGGGAACACTATATGGCCTATACCCGCCAGGGCGGCAGCCGGGTGTTCACGGAGCTCCTGAAAAACGCCGGGCTGGACAGCCCTTTTGACGAGGACAGCCTGCGGCGGGTGTGTCAGAATGCCAGTGTCTGGCTGGACCATTTTGACCTGACCGGCATTGTCTGATATGGCAAAGGAAAAAAAGCGCAAGGGACGCCGGGCTTATCTGGATGATTTTCAGAAGACCACCGGCGGCGGCCCACTGCGCCATTATATATATATACGGCTACCGTAAACCAGATGTGCCCGCAGGGAAATCTGGTGGTAATTTTTTCCGCGCTGACCTTGGCGGGAGAGGCTGTCTGTCTTGTGCGCCAGGGTGTGGAAAATTTCTTTCAAGAGCAAGAAGGTATTG
>CAZSAF010000243.1:0-3566 GCA_964604605.1 uncultured Lachnospiraceae bacterium | reverse complement strand
GCAGGAAATCACCCGGAACATCCAGGATCCTAATACGGACGCGGAGAAAGCGAGGCCATTAACCGGATCAAGGAGTATCTGCAAAATGGTCTGGACTCCATTGACTGCTCGGTCAACATCCATGTAATCGGGTAAGAGGCTATGGAAGTCTGTTTCTTTGTCCCCGGACCGCCCCAGGGTAAGGCCCGGGCAAGGACAGTTTATAACAGCCGTGCCGGCTATACCCAGTCCTTTACCCCGCAGAAAACGGTCCTTTACGAGAACTGGATCAAAAACATGTACTGGCAGGAATGCCGTCAGATGATGTGGGGTGAGGCGGAACCGCTGGCGCTGCGGGTTACGGCAGTCTATGAGCCGCCCAAGAGCACTGGCAAACGGGCAAAGGCCCGAATGTTGGCCGGGGAGCTCCTTCCAACCAAAAAACCAGACGCAGATAACATCGCCAAGGTTGTGCTGGACGCCTTAAATGGTGTAGCTTACCGGGATGACTCCCAGGTGGTGCGGCTAGCGGTGGAAAAAGAGTATGGAGAGGAGGCCGGGCTGCGGGTCCGGATCTCTGAGATTGATACCGGGAAGTAGGTGATGGCCATGCCAAGACCCCAGAAAGAGGGGCTTGACTACTTTCCTTTGGACACGGATTTCCTCAGCAGTGATAAGCGGATCAAAGGGCTGTTGAGGAAGTTCGGCGCAGATGGAATTACTTTTTTGGTATCCCTGTGGTGTGATATCTACGGCGGGTCCGGCTACTATGTGATAGCCGATGACGACTACCTGGAAGAGTCCGCCCATGAACTGGGGATCAATGTGAATACAATCCGGCAGATAGTAGGCTACTTGCTGTCACGGTCACTGTTTGACAACACACTTTTTCAGTCGGTCAAGGTACTAACTGCCCCGGGTATACAGAGGCGCTATGAGCTCGCCGTGAAGGAGCGAGTACGGAAGCGCAAGAGCCCGGTCATAGTGGAAAGGGATTACTGGCTCCTTCCGGAAGAGGAAGCAGAAACGGTCTCCGTGAGAACCGGAGATACGGCCACTTCTATTAAGGTCATCCAATTTTCTGTTTCTCCACGGAACAATGAAGTAATTCCATGGAACAATAAAGTAATTCCACGGAGTAAGTGCACAAAGGAAAGTAAAGGAAAGAAAAGTAAAGGAAAGGAAAGTATAGAGGGGGAGGGAGAACCCCCGCGCAGTGCATCCGCATCCGGGAGATATGGGAATGTGCTGCTGACCCGGGAGGAAGCCGCCGGACTGGCGAAGGAATTTGGACAGTCTGTCCTGGAGGACTATATTGGCCGCCTGGACACGCACATCCAGAAAACGGGCCGCCGGTACAGCAGCCATGAAGCCACCATTCGGAGCTGGATCCTGGAGGACAGCCGGAAGGCAGCAGATGGGAAACAGCGGGGCAACCGGTTCCACAATTTTGACCAGCGTCAGACGGACTATGACGCAATCCTCCGGGAGGAGGAAAGGAGGGAATATGGAGGAGATCAGGGAAGCAATGGAAACCACCGTGACGCCGGAAACCCCGGCTGAGTGGTGGGAAGGCACCAGCTATGAGGATGCCAAAGCTATCATCCGGAGCAACATGGACAACATGGCCAGAAATTCGGTGGCCATCGGCTACTACTTACGTAGCATCCGGGACAAACAGCAGTATCTGGAAGGCGGATACCAGTCCTTTGATGCCTTCGTGCAGGTGGAATACAGTATGAGTTATTCGGCGGCCAGCCGGTTGATCGGGCTGTGTGAGAGATTTTCCCGGGGAGGGAATTCGCCGGTATTGGCGGACAGCTATCAGGGTTACAGTAAATCCCTGCTGGTGGAGATGCTGCCTATGTCGGACGCCCAGCTGGAGCAGGTGCGGCCCGGCATGACGGTGGCAGAGGTGCGGGAGATCAAGCGGGAGAACCGGGAGGAGGCTATGCCGGAACCAGACCCGGAGCCACCGGCGGAGGAGCCGGAGGTGATCTTCCAGCTGGAGGGAGAGGAGGAGGATGTCAGCCGGCAGGAGGTGGTGGAGCGGCTGGAAGCTGTGATGCCGGCGCCGATGTTTGAGGAGGATGAGCCGGTTGCGACATCGCAACTCCCGGCCTGCGTCATGGGACACGCAGAGAGCGGTGTATGCGGTGCTGCGGCGTACTGCGGCCAGCCTGCCCGTTGCTGCCTGCAGTGCGACGTGGACTGCAATGGGCGGTGTGGATGGATACCGGCGGCCGAACCGAAATCTGATCCGAAGGTTGCGACGTCGCAAAATCAGGAACCTGATCCAAGGAGAAATCTAGCGATGGAGAGCCAGGCTAGAGTGTGTTTGAGCAACTTGAATGTGGAGATCGGTGCCAAGGCATGGCCGGCGGCGTTGGCGTCAGCCCGGCATCTGGTACATTATCTTGGCCTTGTGACGGGAGAAAAAGTACTGGAAGTTGCGACATCGCAAGAGCAGGATATTTGGAGTGGGCTGCTGCATGATATGCCGCTCTTTTCGCGGCAGTCGGTACGAGATTATATAGCGGACGCCGAAGCAGAGCTGAAAGAGTATATGGATTGCGATGGCTTGCCGCCCACCACGGTCCTCCGTGAGCAGATGTTTGTAGCTGGTTTGAGGTTGCTATTGCAGGCGGTGGAGAAAAGGGAGGAAGCAGAACATGAAGAATTCTGACTGCACCACCTGTCTGTGGGAGTATATCTGTGACTGGAGCGGAGATCGTTTCCAATATGCGCCAGAACCAGAAAATAGGGGAAAAGAAAGCCCGGGGGATTAGCCCGGGCAGACAGTTAGGAGAGAGCTTTTAGAAGGGCGTCCTGCAAAAGTTTGGAGCAGTTGATGTTGCGCTTTTCGGCCAGATTCGCCATCCAGGCGGGGAGAGATACATTCTTCCTTACGGATTTCGTATCGGTGGCGGCTCGGTATGCGATCGTGTCAGCCTGGATAACCGTAAGGACATCATCGGCATTGTGGGCGATCATGTTTTGCGGTGTTGGGGGCGCTGGCTGGATACCCTCATCCTCCAGCACAACAAGACAAAGGTTCAGCGCGTCGGTGATCAGGTTGATTGCTTCGGAAATGGATTTGCCAGTGGTGACACATCCATCAATGTCAGGGACTTTGGCATAAAACGTGCCATCTTCCTCGGAAATAACCGCGGTGTAAAGATAAATCATAGATACCTCCTTTTTTGTGACGGATACGGGGCGTTAGCCCCGCTCCGCCTTTATCCCGGCTTCCTTGAGTATGTACCTCATGTCATTTTCATTGAAATCGTGACGCTTGACCGGGATGGTTTTCTTTGATTGTGGATTGAAATACAGGTCATGGTTTGCGCCGTGCCGTTTTAGGATATATCCATTGGCCTTTAGTATTTTGATTGTTTCCTTTTGTGGATTCATCGCCCTCTCCTTTCATGATTATATTATACACAATCATGCACAAAACGTCAATAAGAAAATGCGTAAAAATACACAAAAATAAAAAGGGGGAAGCCAGACAATGACAAACGGGACATTAATCCGGTACATGGATGACGCGCATCTGGCGGAGGTGATCCGGTGCCCGTATGATA
>CAZSAF010000242.1:0-3589 GCA_964604605.1 uncultured Lachnospiraceae bacterium | reverse complement strand
TAAATTTTTCTTAAGTCCTCCGCCGGAAATCCCTCTGTGGAAAAGGCTTTTTCCGCCTGCCGGAAGCCTTCTCCAGCTTGTCCCTTTACTTAAAAATATAGCTGGGATCCGGCTCATTTTCCCGGTAGGTATCCAGGTACAGGGTGCCGCTTCTCCCGTACAGCTGGGGCAGGATATCCTTCATCTCCCGCAGCTTCCCCTCCAGGCTTTCGGCGCTTCCCAGAAAGACCCGGATCTCCCCGAAACAGCAGGTGATCTGGCCGGCCCCGTCAAAGTTGATCTGGTCCAGCAGTTCCCCCAGCAGCCGGGGCTCCCCACCCCAGTCCACCTCCTGTGTCTCCAGATACTGGGAAATCTGCTGGATCTCCGCAAACACCCGGGAATCCTCCACCGGCAGGGTCTGGTGCAGCACCGCATAGTCAAAATCCAGCCCGGTGATCCGGGGCAGGGTGCCGTACCGCTCCGTGGAGCTTTCCACAATCAGCCCATCCTTGTCAAAGTACAGATAGCTGCCGGAAAATTCCACATATCCGATCATGCTCTTTTCATAGACCGTCACCTGGACGCTGGTGAGGCCGGTGAGCCGGACCGTATATCGTTCCACAAAGGGGATTTCCGGATAATTCCCGGTTTTCTGCCGCAGCCAGACCACCAGCGGGCTCCGGTCCAGGAATCCCGGGAACAGCAGCTGCTCCAGCTCCTCCTGGCTGTAGTAGGCGCTGCCGCTCACCTGCACCTGCCGCACCCGCACGGACAAAAGGGCCGCCAGGAGGACGACCCCCGCCGCAGCTGCGGCCCACAGAAACCTTCGCTTTTTTGTCCGCTGCTTTTTCATTGGCTCACTCCGTCTTTTTCTGTATCCGGGCGCCCAGGCTCTGCAGGGCCCCGATCATTCCCTCGTAGCCTCGTTCCACATACTCCAATCCTTCCACCAGGCTGGTTCCCTCTGCGGCCAGGGCCGCTCCCACCAGGCCGGCTCCGCTGCGCAGGTCTGTTCCCCGGACCCGCACCCCGTGAAGCCGCTCCACGCCGGTACACCGGGCCGTCCGCCCCTGCACTTGGATGGAGGCTCCCATCCGGTTCAGCTCCCCGGCCATGGACAGCCGGTTCTCAAACACCTTCTCCTCCAGCACGCTGGTTCCGGCGGCCACCGCCATCATGGCCAGAAAGGAAGACTGGAGATCTGTGGGGAAAGCCGGGTACGGGGCTGTCTCCAGGTGGGGAAGGGAAAGCAGCCGCCCCGGCGCTGCCAGAAAAATCCACTCCGGCAGAAGCCGCAGCTCACAGCCCATGCGCCGGAACGCGCACACCGATGCCCACAGGTGGCCCGGGTGGATCCCCTGGACGTGGATCTTCCCGCCGGTGATGGCCGCCATGGCCAGGTAGGTGCCGGCGGCAATCCGGTCCCCGGGGATGCGGAAGCGGAACTCCTCCCGCACCGGGTGGAACCCGTTTACACGGATCACCGGGGAACCCTCCCCGGAAATCTCCGCCCCGGCCCGGCGCAGATACCGGCACAGGGTGACGATCTCCGGCTCCCGGGCTGCCCCCTGGATCCGGGTCTCCCCGGCTGCCCCGCAGGCCGCTAGCAGCAGCTGTTCCGTGGCGCCCACGCTGGGATAGGGGAGCTCCACCAGCTGCCGGGGGATCTCCCCCGGCGCCGCCTCCGACGCGTCCAGCCACAGGGTATGTCCCCACCGCTGGGTTTTCACCACCAGAAGCTCCAGGATTTCCACACTTGCCCGGACATCGGCAATATCCGGCACATGGGTGAGACCGTCACGCCGGCATGCAAAAGGGACGCCGCCAAAACCGGCAGCACCGTATCTTGGACCCCTGTATCTCCAATTCCCCTACCAGCCGGCAGCCGCCCTCAATCTCGATTCCGGACAAAGAATTCCCTCCCAAAGGAGAATATACTATATCCTATGCGACTGCTCTGTCCCATGTTCCTACAGGGTTTCCAGGGTAATCTGGTTGGACACGGACAGCACCAGCCCCATCTCCGCCATCAGGAACAGCAGGGAGGTGCCTCCGTAGCTGATGAAGGGCAGGGTGATGCCGGTGTTGGGGATGGAGTTGGTGACCACCGCAATGTTCAGGATCACCTGGATGGCAATGTGCCCCATGGCCCCGGTGACAATCAGGGCCCCCAGCAGGTCCGGGGCATTGCTGGCAATGATCAGGAAGCGGTGCAGCATAAACAGGAACAGCAGGATCAGGCAGGCGGCGCCAAACAGCCCCAGCTCCTCACAGATAATGGAGAAGATCATGTCGTTCTGGGCCTCCGGCACAAAGCCCAGCTTCTGGATGCTGTTGCCCAGCCCCTTGCCGAACAGGCCGCCGGAGCCGATGGCGTAGAGGCCCTGGAGCACCTGGAAGCCTCCCTCCTGGGCATAGGCCTCCGGATTCTGCCACACGTGGATCCGGTCCAGCTGGTAGGACTCCAGGATTCCCGCCTTGACCAGCTGCTCCCCCAGGGGGATGGCCAGCATGACCAGGACAATGCCGCCTCCCACAATCAAGGCAAACCGCAGCTTTTTCTTGCTGGCCACAAAATACATGACAAAGACAATGCCGAAGATGATAATGCCGGAGCTAAGGTTGTTCATCAGCACCAGCAGCCCCGGCGGAACCGCCAGCCCAAAGACCACCAGCGCCGCCTGGGGCCGGTCAATGTTCTTCAGAAGCCGCACAATCACACAGGCCGTCACCAGAATCAGTGCGATCTTCACAAACTCCGCTGGCTGGAAGGAGATGCTGTCGGAGATCCCCAGCCACCGTTTCTTGCCGTTGACTTCCCGGCCCAGAGGCGTAAAATTGACCAGGATCATCATGACCACCGCCGCAACGTATGCCAGCCCCGCCAGCTTCGTCCAGATATGGTAGTCAATCTTGGAGATGGCCAGCATGACCACAAAGCTGCCGGCCAGGATCATGGCCTGACGCCGCAGGTAGTAGGTGCCGTCCCCCAGACGCAGCTGCGCCGTATAGTAGCTGGTGCTGTAGATCATGATCAGGCCAAAGCAGGAAAGCACCACAATCACCAGCAGCAGGCTGTAATCATAAAAATTTTTCCTTTTCTTTTTTGCCGGTTTCGCTTTTTCCATGGCGCTCCTTTACACTCAAATCCCGCTGCAGGCAAATCCCAGGGCTACAGGGCCCGCACCAGCTCCTTGAATCTCCGTCCCCGCACCTCATAGTTGGGGAACATATCCCAGCTGGCGCAGGCCGGGGAGAGCAGGACCGCGTCCCCGGGCTCTGCGGACGCGGCCGCCAGCTCCACAGCCTCCTCCAGGCTCTTGACATAAGAAATCCGGGGGATCCCGTATTTCTCCGCCGTCTTTCCAATCTTCTCCGCCGTGGTCCCCAGGAGAATCAGCTGCTTGGTGTGGGGCAGGGCCTCCTGGATCCACTGGTCATACTCCGCCCCCTTGTCATAGCCGCCGCCAATAAGGATGGTGGGGCGCACCATGGCCCGGATGGCCTGGATGGCCGCGTCGGTGTTGGTCCCCTTGGAATCGTTGTAGTAGGCCACCCCGTTCTTCTCCTCCACAAACTCGATCCGGTGCTCCACCGCCCGGAACTC
>CAZSAF010000241.1:0-3609 GCA_964604605.1 uncultured Lachnospiraceae bacterium | reverse complement strand
ACTCATTGCCGTGATCAGTATGCTGGTGCTGGCCTTTGTGGGCTATCCCATTGCCTCTCTGGTCCTATAGGGAAAGTGCCCTGCTTTTGACAACACAGACCTTGGGTCCTTCTTCTATGAAAAACCGGTCGGAATTTCCTGCTCAGGAAATTCCGGCTGGTTTTTTGGATACCGGATTGCCGAATGGTATCCGGCGTGCTATACTGGGAAAAGATTGCCCGCCTTGGTGGGCAAAAAACTTCCACTTTTCCGGAAGTTTCGGAGGTACCGGAATGTCCCAGGAATTTTCTGTAAAACACATTGCCCGGATCCATACGGCCTTCCCTACAAAATTCGGCCTTCCCCGCCAGAGCGGCTACGTGCCGGCGCTGCAGGGAACGGTGGTTTTGGAGCCGGAATACCGGAACCCGGACGCTTTGCGGGGGCTGGAGGAGTATTCCCACATCTGGCTGATCTGGGTGTTTTCCCAGTCGGTCCGGGAGGAATGGTCCCCCACCGTGCGGCCGCCCCGGCTGGGCGGCAACCAGCGGAAAGGGGTGTTTGCCACCCGGTCCCCGTTCCGGCCCAATCCCATCGGCCTGTCCTCGGTGCGTCTGGATTCGGTGGAGTGGAGTACGCCGGAAGGGCCAGTGCTCCACGTCTCCGGTGTGGATTTGATGGACGGTACGCCGATTCTGGACATCAAGCCCTATGTGGCCTTTTCGGACAGCCATCCGGACGCGGCAAACAGTTTTTCCGGCCCGGCCCGGGGGCACCGGCTGCAGGTGGAGATCCCACCGGAGCTGTGGGAACGGGTTCCGGAGGAGCACCGGGAGGCGCTGCGGGAGGTGCTGGCTTTGGACCCGCGGCCGGCGTATCAGCACGATCCGGAGCGGGTGTACGGCTTCCCCTTTGCCGGTGTGGAGATTCGGTTTACGGTGCGGGACGGGGTACTGACGGTACAGGAAGTGGAAGGATAAGACTGGCGGATCACCGGAACACCCGGCGGGTGTAACGGGATGCCGTGGAATACACGGCAGCAATGAAAGGAGGAGCAAATGGAAAAGGCAGAAGTACTGCAGCAGTACCGGGAATTGGACCGGGACTGCGCGCGTCTTTCCTGGTTTCAGTTGGAGGAGAAGGCAGAGGATGATGGAATCTTCCTTCCCACCCGGGAAAACATGGAAAAAATGTGGAATCGCTGGAAGGAACTGGGCCGGCGGGCGGAGGAATTGCCGGAGCCGGATCGGGTGTTTTCCCTGATGAAGCATCATTTCCAGGATTTCCTGGAGGAGCTGGAATATACCCTGCGGGACACCCAGGAGCATCCGGAGATGTGGTATCTGATTGTGCACTGGTCCCTGGAGAACATGTCCCGGAAGGACCGGCGCCCGGCGGAGGAACAGCTGAGCGAAATGCGGAAGCGGTTCCAGGATCTGGGAAAGGCCAAAGAGGTGGTTCTGCAGCTGATCCGGGAACAGCGGGATGCGGCGGGGCAGGAAGATCTGGCCGACGCCTTCCGCCGGCAGGTTCGGACCATGGAAGAGTACCGCGGAACGCTGCGGGAGGATTTCCCCGGCTTTTCCGAGGAGCAGCTGCGCCAGCTGGATGAGAGCTTCGGTGATTTCCAGAAGCAGCTGGCGGACATGGCGGCCGTCCTTTCCAGCGGCGTGCAGCCGGAGGCGGTGGATGATACGGATGACCTGAGCCGCAGCGTCAAGCTGGACGAAGAGGAGTACCGCACCATCCTGAAGAAAAAGCTGGGTGTTTCCCTGGATGAGCTGCTTTCCTGGTACCAGGAGGAGATGGACAAAACCCGGAATGAGGTTTTTGCCATTGCGGCAAAGCTGGATATACCGGAACCCACGCCCACAACCATGCGGGAGGTGACGGATCTTTTATTCAAGTATGAGGCCCCCTGCAAGTCTCCTCAGGAGATGCTGGAGCGGGCCCAGTCCTACCTGCAGCGGACCCGGGCCCTGGCCCATAAATACGTGAAGCTGCCGGAAGATGAAACCTGCATCTGTGTGGACGTACCCCGCAGCTGCAAGGATTCCTACCCCTGGGGCGGATACGAAGGGGGCGACTTCCGCTTCAAGCCTCTGCGGGGCCAGATGTTCCTCAACGGTTCCAACTACCAGAATATCACCGACGGCTGGATCAAGCTGAACTCCCTCCATGAGGCTTATCCGGGCCACCATGTCCAGTATATCCGGGCGGTGGTGGACGACCGGCCGGAGACGGTTCGGATTGGAGCCAAGCGGGTGCCGATCCTGGAGGGTACCTGCCTGCGGACGGAGAGGGCCTTTGAGGATCTCTTTGCCGAGGACCCCTTCTTCCCGCTGTTTGTGGCGTACCGCCGGCACCATGCGTCCGTGCGGATCTGTGCGGACCTGATGCTTTTCTATTATGGAAACACCCTGGAGGAAGTGATCCAGCTGTACCAGCGGGAGCTGGGTTTTGACCAGGTGACGGCCAGGGGGCAGGTGCGGGCGCATCAGAACACGCCGGGATATTTCACCTGCTATTACTACGGGATGAAGAAGATCTGCGGCTGGGAGGAAGAGTACGGTTTCTCCAAAAAGGAGTACACCGAGCTGCTCTTTTCCGCAGGCTACATTACCATGGAGCGGCTGGGCGAGCTGGTGAAGCTGACTCCGGAGGAGCGGGAACGGTTTTACCATGAGTTTGCCAGCCTGATTTCCGAGAAGAACCGGCAGAATGAGGAATAAAACAAAGACAACAAGGGAGAGGGCCTGGTACCCTCTCCCTGTTTCATTGAATCACGAGTCACTGGTTTTCTTCCCTGGGAATGACGGATTGCAGGTCCTTGTAATAGGAATCCGCTGTGTACAGCGCCGCCGCCGGGTTGTGTCCCATGACTCGGTCCTTGGTGACCAGGGTGGTGGCGGGAGCCTCCGAGTACTTGTAGAACAGGCTGTCGTGGCCGACGCAGAGGCCGATGACCACGTTCAGGTCCGTCTTTTCCCGGTTCAGCATTTTGGCCTGGAGAATGGGGTTGCAGGTGTTGGGGCCGATCTGGGTGCATTCCGGGGCAATTCCCACGTTCACCTTGGGAACCGCGCCGGCCTTGCAGGCAATGCCGAAAACCGCAAAGCCATTCTTCCGGAGCAGATTGGCAAAAATGCGGGCTTCCCGGATCAGGCCCACACAGGTGGCAATGCCGATTTTGCGGTAGCCCAGGCGTTGGGCAAACTCCATGATCTCCCGAACCCGGCACCATTGGCGATACCCCTCGTACTCCACCTGGGCTGCGGTCCGTATGATCCGGTTGTTTTCTTCCTCCTTGTAGAGGGCCAGGGCTTCCTCCTTGCATTCCGGATCCATGTGGGTGGTCAAACAGAAATCCGGATACCGCTTATCCCCCTGCTTGCAGTTAATTACCGTGCAGTCTGCACAGCTTAAGTCTGTCTTTTCCATTGGCTTCTTCCTCTCTTTTACGGAATTTTTCCCGGTTTCCCGCCGATTTCATGTTTTGTTATCATAGCACCTTCCCTGCCGGTTTTCAATGGAATTTTCCGTAGCGGCTTTTCGGCTTCGGAGAAGGGAAGCCCAAAATCCAGGACAATAAAAATACATTTTTGGAGAAAAACGCACCTTTGATTGGCG
>CAZSAF010000240.1:0-3698 GCA_964604605.1 uncultured Lachnospiraceae bacterium | reverse complement strand
CTTGATGGCCACAAAACGGTTCAGCTTATGGCATTTGGCCTTATAGACATCCGACATGCCGCCGGAGCCGATTTTGCTGATAATCTCATACCGATTACCCAAAAACATTCCGATTCTTAGCATATATTCACCTCATCTGGTTCCGGCTCCACTAGGATTACCGAAATATTATCCCTTCCGCCGTATTCCTTCCCCTTTTCAATCAGCTCCTGTCCCAAAACTTCCACTGACTCCGGCTTGGAAAGGATTTCCTGGATTTCCGCATCCTCCACCATGTTGGACAGTCCGTCCGAACACAGCAGGATCCGCTCTCCCAGCTTTAAATCCGTCTCAAAGAAGTCCGCCGTGGCGGTATTTTCAATCCCCACCGCCCGGGTAATAATATTCTTCTTTGCCCAATAGCTGGCGCTGTTGCGCTGGATTTTTCCGTCCGCCACCATCGCCTCCACCCAGGAATGGTCCCGGGTGATCTGCCGGAGCGTGGTGCCGTCCTCCAGCAGATACAAGCGGCTGTCCCCGATATTGGCAATATACAGGGTTCCCGCCTCCACCGTGGCCGCCACCAGCGTGGTTCCCATCTCCGCAAACTCCGGATGCCGCTGGGCTTCCTCCCGAAGGCCCCGGTTTGCCTCCTGTATGGCGTCGTTCAGCACGGAAACCGGATTGGTTTTCAGGCTGTTCTGAATTTCCCGCACCAGATGCTCCACCACATAGCGGGAAGCATACTCGCCCCCCTGGTAACCGCCCATTCCATCTGCTACCAGGAACAAATTTTGCAACGGGCCCACCGGACTGCCGGAGGCGAAGATGTGATC
The DNA here is from genome assembly GCA_964604605.1 of uncultured Lachnospiraceae bacterium. GTDB lineage: Bacteria > Bacillota > Clostridia > Lachnospirales > Lachnospiraceae > Pseudolachnospira. The sequence goes on along the minus strand of CAZSAF010000240.1, from coordinate 2,883 downwards.
TTCATTCTCTTTCCGAACCTTCCCGGTATCCGTTCCTGCAAAAAAGTTCATCTCATTCCGCCTCCTTCCGGCCTTCTTCCTGCTGAATTCTGCGGCGGAGCTGGCCGCAGGCACTGTCGATATCCGCGCCCAGTCTCCTTCTTATAGTAACATGGATTCCACTTTTTTCAAGTTCTTTTTTGAACCGCTGGACCTCCGGCCCTCTGGTTTCCCGGTAGTCGCGCTCCCGAATGGGGTTCACCGGAATCAAATTCACATGGCAGTTCCGCCCCCGGAGCAGGCCTGCCAGCTGCCGGGCCTGTTCCGGCCGGTCGTTGACATCCCGGACCAGGCTGTACTCATAGCTGATCCGCCGCCCGGTGGCGGCGAAATAGGCATCACAGGCCTCCAGAGCCTCCCGGATGGTATACCGGTTGGCAATGGGCATCATGGTCTTCCGCAGCGCGTCTTCCGGTGCGTGGAGGGAAAGGGCCAGGGTAATCTGAAACCGTTCCTCCGCCAACCGGTAAATCTCCGGTACCAGCCCACAGGTGGAGACGGTAATGTTCCGCTGTCCAATGGCCGTCCCTTCCTCATCCGACACCAGCCGCAGGAACCAGATCAGATGTTCCAGATTGTCCAGAGGTTCCCCGCTGCCCATAACCACCACATGGGAGACCCGTTCCCCGGTATCCCTCTCAATGGCGTAAATCTGTCCCAGCATTTCCGCCGGGGTCAGGTTCCGCACCAGGCCGCCCAGGGTGGAGGCGCAGAACCAGCAGCCCATCCGGCAGCCCACCTGGGAGGAAATGCAGACACTGACGCCATAGCGGTATTTCATGTAAACACTCTCAATAATATTCCCGTCCGCCAGCAGAAAAGCGTATTTTCTGGTTCCGTCCAGCCGGGAAACCTGCCGTTCCGCCACCTTCAGCGCATCCAGCCGGCAAAGCTCCGCCAGCCTCTGCCGAAGGCTTTCGGACAGGTTGGTCATGGAGGCAAAGCAGTCCGCCTTCTTCCGGTGCAGCCACTGGTACACCTGGGCGGCCCGGAAGGGCTTTTCCCCGATTTCCAGGAAAAATGCCTTCAGTTCCTGCCGGTCCATGGATCCAATATCCACTTTCTCACACATTCGTTTCAATCCTTTTGCACTTGGAAATAAAGAAGCCGTCGCAGGGGTGTTTCCCCGGCACCAGCTGTAGAAAGCCCTCCTCCCGGCACTCCTCCCGGAGGCCCTCTGGCATTGATTCCGCCAGGGGAACCGGCTCCAGCGGGAAATGCTCCGTCAGCCACCGGAAGTTATCCCGGTTTTCCTGCCGGTTGACAGTACAGGTGCTGTAAAGCAGGATACCACCGGGCTTCAGATACCGCCAGGCCACAGACAGGATTTCCCGCTGCAGCCGCACCAGGCTGTCCAGCTCCTCCGGCGTCACCCGGTACTTGATCTCCGGCTTGTGGCCAATGGTCCCCAGGCCGGAGCAGGGCAGGTCCGCCACCACCCGGTCAAAGGCCCCCTCCCACTCCGGACGGAAGACCCGGGCGTCGGACACCCGGGCCTCCAGGTTGGCAAAGCCGCACCGGCGCCGGTTTTCCTCAATTTTTTCCACCTTCCGGGGCGTCAGGTCGCAGGCAATCACCTGCCCAGTGCCCCGGAGCTGGTCGGCCATGTGCAGGCTCTTGCCCCCTGGCGCCGCGCACAGATCCAGCACCCGGTTTCCCGGAGCCGGCGCTGCCGCCAGCCCCGCCAGTATGGAGCTGACGTTCTGCACCTGCAGCCAGCCTTTCTCAAAGGCCTCCAGCCGGTCTACCCGGTCAAAACCCTCCAGATACGCCCCCGGCAGGCTGTAGGGGAGAGGCTCCACCTTTACCGTCTGGGCCTCCAGGCTGCGCCGGAACTCCTCCGGCGCAGCACAGGACAGGTTCCAGCGAACCGCCAGGCGCCCCGGCTCCAGGGAGGCCTGGAGGAACGCCTCCGCCGTCTCCGGCCCCAGCTCCGCCTCCCACCGGTCCAGCAGCCACCGGGGGACCGAATAAAACAGCTCCGGCCCCCCCTCCGGAAGGGAAGGGTCCCGGGCAATATTCCGCAGCACGCCGTTGACAAAGCCTTTGAGCCCGGCAAATCCCCGCTTTTCCGCCAGCTTCACCGCCTGGCTGCACACGGCGGAAGCCGGAATGTTATCCAAGAACAGCAGCTGATATGTACTCATCCGGAGCAAGCTCCGGATCCAGGGCTTCATCTTCTTCACCGGCGTCCGGGAGACCTGATTCAGCTTTGCGTCCAGCAGAAGCAGCCGTTCCAGGGTGCCCTGGACCAGCCGCTGGACGAACCGGCGGTCCCGGACATCCATATCCGTTTCCCGCCCAAGGGCCTCCCGCAGCGCCTGGTGGCTCTGGCTCCCCCGCTCCAGCACCGACTCCAGAATCCGGCAGGCGGTTTCTCTTGTGTTCCCCATACCTTAATCCCGGTCCCGGCTGCGGGCAATGAGCAGCAGACGCAGCAGCTGCAGCAGGCTGGCCGCCACGCTGGCCACATAGGTCATGGCCGCCGCCGAAAGCACCTTCTTTGTCTGGACTGCCTCGCTGTCATAGAGGATTCCCGTCTCCGTCAGCAGGCGCAGGCCCCGGTGGGAAGCGTTGAACTCCACCGGCAGGGTGATCACCTGGAACAGTACCACCGCGCAGAACAACAGAATCCCGGCGTTGATAAACAGCATACCGCTGTCGCTGCGGATCAGCAGGCCGATGAGCACCAGGGGCCAGCTGAGGGTGGCTCCCAGGTTGGCCACCGGCACCAAGGCGCTGCGGATGGCCAGCGGCGCATAACCCCGTGCATGCTGGATGGCGTGGCCGCACTCATGGGCCGCCACCCCCACCGCTGCCACGCTGGTTGAACCAAAGGTGGCG
>CAZSAF010000239.1:0-3713 GCA_964604605.1 uncultured Lachnospiraceae bacterium | reverse complement strand
CTGGGGGAAATCCGGATTGTCTGCCACGCCTTCGCCGACTGCATCACCGGCTGCCCTGTCTGTGGGTCCAGCACCTCCAGCAGCAGCTCTCCGTCCCGCAGGTGATACCCCTCCCGTGCGCTGCACTGGACGCCGCCGCCGTAGCCGGTTTCCGTCATCCCCCAGTGGGTGAACACCCGGCACCGCCAGGTCTTTTCCAGAAAGGACTTTACGCTCCCCGGCACATAATCGGCGCTGAGCAGTACGGTTTTTGGGCGCAGCCATGGCGCCTGCACCGCCAGCCCGTACAGCTAGGAGGGAACGCCAATCAGACAGTCCCGCCCCTCCCCGTCCCGGGCTGCCGCCGTCCAATCCCGGATCAGTCCGTGGACCGTGGTTTCCACCTGAATGCGACTCAGCCCCTCCTTCAGCAATCCGCCGATGGAAAAGAACCCCGGGCCTTCCATGTAAACCGTCACTCGGTCACCGGGCTGTACCAGGTACTGGATCCCCTTTTCAAAAAAGTCCGCCGTCTGCAACAGATCGTCTTCGGTGAAGAAAAGGCGCTTGGGAGGCCCGCTGCTGCCGGAGGTGCGCAGGGTGATAATGCGGGCGATTTCCTTGGGAGACACACAGAGGAAGGCTTCCGGTTCTGCCTTCAGATCTTCCGCCGTGGTCAAGGGAATGCGCAAAAAGATTTCCCAGTCCCCCCGGCGCACCGGGGAAAGCCCCGCCTCCAGCAGCCGCCTCCGGTAAAAAGGGCTCCGCTCCTCCAGGTATGCGAGGAGGGGCCAGAGCCGGGAAGGGCGGGCGGCGCAGAGATAGTAGCCGCAGCCCGTTTCCTTTCGCGTGCGGCGGTCCATCCCCAGGGAGTGTTCCAGCTGGCCGCCGTTGCCATCCAGAATCTGCTGTCCCACCCACTGGGCCAGCACCTCCGACCGGTCCTCCATCTCAAGCACCGAAAAGCCGGCCTGCTGCAGCCGCTTCCAGATCCGGCTGGAGAATTCCAGACGCCCCAGCAAGCCGCCGGGCTCTGCCGCCCACTCCTTCTGCCGGGCATACAGGTCGCTGATCAGCAGCCATCCTTCCGGGCGTAAGACCCGGAACGCCTCCCGGAGAGCCAGCTCCGGGTCCGTAAATTTAGAAAGGCTGCATTCCATGAAAACCACGTCCAGGCTCTCATCGGAAAAAGGGAGAGCCTCTGCTCTCCCCTTCTCCACCAGGCCGTCCTGGAAAAGGGCTGGATCGGCGTCCACCCCCCGGATATTCCAATGGGGGAAACGCCGCCGCAGAAACGCCACGGTGGCACCCTGCCCGCAGCCCACGTCCAGCACCTGCAGCGTGTTTTGCACCTCCAGCTTGCTCCATTTCAGCAGCTCCTCCGTCAGGGAAAAGCCACCGGGGCGGCAGAGCCGTCCCCCCTCTGCAGCGCTCATACCTTTCCTCCGGAAGCCGCTTCCCCCATGGGGGAGAGGTAGCAGGCGCAGAACGGAATCCACCGGCCTTCCCGATACACGTGAAGGCTGCACTGGCGCAGCCGCTCTATGTCCAGGTTGCCCGCATCCTGGAAGACCATGGAGGTGACGGTGAAGCCGTGGCTTCGGGTCCGGGCCAGAAACTCTTCCATGCTGGTCATATCCGGCTCTCCGCAGCAGCCGCTTGCGGAAACCGGCGTTGTAGCCTCCCCGCAGCAGCCGCTTGCGGAAACCGGCGTTGCAGCCTCCCCGCAGCAGCCCTTCTCCGGAAAATCCCGGCGCATCCAGCGGCGGCCCACAAATTCCCGGTTTTTTTCTGCCGGATCCACGCTGCGGCAGCTGACCCAGGCCACAGGCTTACAACCGTCACCCAGGGCGGGTGCCTGGACCGCCGGGCCACAGCAGCTATCCCCAGCTGCATCCACAGCAGAACCGCAGCAGCCGCCCCCGGAATTCTCCCCTGCCGGGCCACAGCAGCTGTTCCCGGCTGCCGGTTCCCTCCGGGTCAGCGGCATCAGGCGGCCGCCCGGCAGCACCACAAAGTCCCCGTGGAAGCCGCACAGCGGGTGGTCACAGCAGGAGGGGGCCAGATTTTCCAGGGCAATCTGGCCGCCGCTCTGGCAAACCACCGCCTCCATCAGCTGATCCAGGGTGTACCGGTCTTCCTCCCGGGGCATCCGGGGGATGCGGCCAAAATAGCTGACCGGCTGGAAATGGCCCCCCCCGGACATAGGGGGAATGGGCCACCCCAAAGCGGAGGATCTCCCCAATCTGCTCGGTGTTCACCCCCGGCACAATCACCGGCACCAGTGTCACCCCAATTCCGCAGCGGCCACAGTTCTCAATGGCTCTCTTTTTGATGTCCAGCAGCGGGCGGTTCCGGAGCTTCTGATACACCCCATCATCCACGCCGTCAAACTGCAGGAATACAAAGGAAAGCCCAGCCTCCGCCAGCTTCCTCACCAAATCCGGCTCTTCCGCCAGCCGCAGGCCGTTGCTGTTCAGCTGCACATATTTGCAACCTGCCTGCCTGGCATAGGCCACAATCTCTGGCAAATCCTCCCGCACCGTGGGCTCTCCGCCGGAGAGCTGCAGCAGGGTCTTTTCCGGAACTGTCAGCCCGTCAATCCAGCGCTTGACCTGCTCCAGAGAGGGGTCTGCCTTTCCCGCCGGATCCTCAAAGCAGAAAGCGCAGTGCAGGTTGCAGCGGTCCGTAATCTCTAGCAGGGTACAGCAGGTATTCCGCAGATGGTCCGGGCAAAGGCCACAGCCGGTGGGGCAGCGGAGATTCTCCGTCTCTCCCACCGACGGAAGGCTGCCGCGCCACTTGGCAAAATCCACCCGATTCCGCCAGATCACCGTAGAAAACGTCCCGTGGTCCGGACAGGTCTTCACCAGGTCTATAGCTTCCTCCCGTTCCACCCGCTCCGCCGGAATCCGCTTCAGGCAGACCGGGCAGACGCTGTATGTGCGCCGCATTTCCTCTCGCAAAGCTGCCATTATTTGTCCTCCAATTCCTGCTCAACCTGTGCCATGCGCCCCTTTACCAGCTTTTCCGGGATGAACACCTCTCCGCATTGGGGGCAGCACAGCACTTCCGTGTGAAAATTGTGACCTAGGTAGTCAAAGAATGTCTTCTTGGGCTCCATCTCCACGCCGCAGCGGCGGCAGATCACTTTCTGTTCCAGGGCTTCCGGCAGCCGCTGGTCCCTTCCTCCTCCATCGATCTCCGGCATTCCGTCACTCTCCTTCCAGGTTCATGCGGTGGGAATATCCGTTCCACAGCTTGTACCCACCATCGGGAAGCACCTCATACTCGGCCCAGTAGGTGATGTGCTGGATCCGATGGTGTCCAATAATGTGCCCGGTTTCCGGATCCACCGCCCCGCAGCCCTCTTTCTCACAGTGGGCCACCACATCCTCCATATCCTGCACCAGGATCTGGCTTTCCGAAAGCTTTCTCTCCAGTTCCTTTGTTACCTCCAGCTGCATACCCGGTTCCTCCTTTACCTTTTCCTGCCAGTAGTGCTCCAGCAGCCACTTTTTCGCCTCCAGCCGCCGGTTCCGCCGCTCCGTCACTGTGGAGGGGGGCCGCCGATTCCCGTTGATGCCAAGCAGCCAATCCAGGAAATGGATGGCCTCCTTTTTCTGTCCGGCAAAGGACTCCCGGCAGTTGACGCAGTAGGTCAGATACGGCAGCGGGCTCTCTCCGCTGCGCAGGTGCGCCACCCGTTTGGTGTACGCAGAGGCCGCAATGCC
>CAZSAF010000238.1:0-3730 GCA_964604605.1 uncultured Lachnospiraceae bacterium | reverse complement strand
TGAAAGCCCGGTTCTGCGGCGGCGAGTTTGCCTGCGTGGACGATCTGGAGGAGGGGTCCCATATCACGGCGGTGGTGCGGCCGGAGGATGTGGAGCTGACCGCGCCGGAGAACGGCATCATCTGCGGAACCGTCTCCTCGGTGGTGTTTAAGGGAATCCACTATGAGATCACGGTGGAGTCCGGGAAAAATGAGATGGTGGCTCAATCCATCCACGCCGCGGCGGTGGGAGACCAGGTGGGGATCTGGGTGGAACCGGACAATATCCATCTGATGCTGGCGGAGGATCACACCAATATCTTTACGGCAGACCTGAACCGGCGCTTCCGGCTGGAATACAACGGACATGAGCTGGCGGTCAGCGTCACCGGGCTGATTCGGGGCAGCCGCCGGCTGGAGGACGGGACGCTGGTGGACGCGGCGGGGGAGACGGTGGATACCCGCCGGATGAAGGTGCTGGTTTCCATCGGACCGCAGGATATTCAGATGACCGATGAGGTGGAGAAAGGCATGGTCCACGGCTATATCCGGAACCTGATCTATAAGGGAGATCACTACAGCTATGTCATTCACACGGAGGATGTGGAGCAGGATTTCGTGGTGGACGACGAGTATCTGTGGAACATGGGAGATCACGTGGGGCTGTTGATGCCGGTGGAAAAGATGACGTTCCAGGTAAAACGGTAGCAAAAGCCCGGAAGGAGAGAGGATGAAGGGTTTTCATTTTTCCAGAAAAATTCTGGTAATCCCTTATGGGGTGTTTTTGGCGGTTTTTGTGGTGGCGCCGCTGGTGGTGCTGTTTTATTACGCCTTTACCGATGGAGGGGGAATTTTCACGGTGGCCAATCTGGTGGGCTTTTTCACCAATGCCAATACCCTGGGCACCCTGGTTTACAGCTTTGCCATTGCGCTGGTAACCACGGCGGTCTGTCTGCTCATTGCGTATCCCACCGCCTATATTCTGGCAAACAGCCGGATCAAAAAGCAATCGGCGCTTCTGTTGCTTTTTATCATGCCCATGTGGATCAATTTTTCCCTGCGGGTCACGGCCCTCAAGGAGATTTTGACCCTACTGGAGGGGAATCTGGCCTATCACCCTTTTTTGAACGCGGTGGTCGGCATGACCTATGATTTTCTGCCCTTTATGATCCTGCCCATTTATAACACCCTGTCCCGGATGGACGGGTCCTTGGTGGAAGCGGCGCGAGATCTGGGGGCCGATCCCAAGGGGGCTTTTTTGCAGGTGGTCCTTCCCTTGTCTGTGCCGGGTATCGTCAGCGGCGTGACCATGGTGTTTTTGCCGGCCATGACCAACTATGTAGTGCTGGATATGCTGTACAACAGCACCTATATTATGGGCAGCCTCATCGGCAGCTATTTTGCGGCCTATAACTGGAACAGCGGTTCCATGATTGCCCTGATTTTGCTGGGGATCATTTGCCTGTTTACGTTCTTAGTCGGAAAGGGAGAGGAAGACAGTTCCCGAATGGGAGGTGCGTTGTTATGAGAAAAGGCGGAGCTGCGTTTTTGTGCCTGGTGCTGGTGTTCCTGTATGCGCCGATCCTGATCCTGGTGATCTACAGCTTTACGGACGCCACCCATATCGGCGCCATCCGTGGATTTTCCTTTCACAATTACGTGACGTTGTTCACCACACCTGAGCTGATGCGCATGATTGTGGGCACCCTGGCCCTGGCCCTGGGTTCGGCGGCCATTGCCACCATTCTGGGAACAGCGGGGGCCATCGGCGCGTTCTATTCCAGGCGGGGGGCCAGCTCCCTGATTTCCGCCATGAATCAGGTGCCGGTGGTCAATGCGGACGTGGTGACCGGATTTTCCATCTGCATCCTGCTGGTGGTGGTGCTGGGCGTCAGCAAGGACACCTATATCCCGCTGGTGGCGGGTCATGTGACCCTGGGCGCCCCATTTGTCTATCTGTCGGTGCTGCCAAAGTTGAAGCAGATGGACCCCAGTATCTATGAGGCGGCTCTGGATCTGGGGGCGACGCCGGCAGTGGCCCTGCGGCAGATCATCTTACCCCAGCTGGCTTCGGGGATTGTATCCGGATTTGCTCTGGCCATTACCCTTTCCCTGGATGACTATTTTATTGCTACGTATACGAAGCCCGCTACCTTTGACACCATCAGTACCTACGTGGTCAATGCCACCAAGGGGTCCCAGACGGAGATTAAGACAGCTCTGTGGGCCCTGTCCACGGTGATTTTTGTGCTCGTGGTGTTGGTGGTCGTGGTGATGAATGTGCGGGCCGGCAGGCGGACGGCAGGAGGCGGGCGGACTTATGCGGAATAACAAAAGGAACGAATGGTTGTTTGGGGTGTTGCTGGCAGGGCTGGTGGGAGGCGTCCTTCTGGCTGCCCAGGCGGCGTATGCGGAGGACGGAGGAGAAAAGGCGGCAGCCTCCGGAGAAAAGGTTACGCTGCGGGTCTGCAACTGGGAGGAATATATCGACCTGGGGGATTGGGATCCCGAGGAAACCATTGACCTGGAAAGCGGGGACATCATCGGGGTGAACTCCATGGTGGAGGATTTTGAGGAATGGTACCGGGAAAACTATGGGGTGGAGGTGGAGGTGAAGTATTCCACCTTCGGCACCAACGAGGATCTCTATAATATGCTGACTCTAGGAGACACCTATGACCTGGTTTGCCCCTCGGAGTACATGATCATGAAACTGATGGCGGAGGATCAGCTGGTTCCTTTGTCGGATTCGTTTTTTGACACGGATCAGGAGTTGAACTATTATATCAACGGCGTCTCTCCGTTTATTCAGAATATTTTTGACACCAAGGAGATCCAAGGGGAAGCCTGGAGCCAATATGCGGCCGGCTATATGTGGGGCGTCACGGGGATTGTTTACAACCCGGAGGTGGTTTCGGAGGAAGAAGCTTCCAGCTGGAAGATCCTGGATGATCCCCATTATTACCGGCAGATTACCATCAAGGACAATGTGCGGGATTCTTACTTCGCGGCGGTGGGCGCACTGAAGTCGGATCTGCTTACCGATTCGGCGTTTCTGGCGGATCCGGACTATGAACAGCGGCTGGAAGAGGAGATGAACGATGTCTCCCCAGAGACCGTTGCCCAGGTGGAGGCGTATCTGCAGGATGTGAAAAACAATGCCTACTCCTTTGAGACGGACTCAGGCAAGGTGGATATGATCACCGGAAGAGTGGTGGCCAATTATCAATGGTCCGGCGATGCGGTCTACACCATGGATCAGGCCGACGAGGATGATTTTATCCTGGCCTTCGCGGTGCCGGAGGAGTCCACCAACATCTATTTTGACGGTTGGGTGATGCTAAAAAACGGGATCGGTGAAGACGCCGCCAAGCAGCAGGCGGCGGAAGCCTTTATCAATTTCCTTTCCCGCCCGGACAATGTGATCCGGAATATGTACTATATTGGTTACACCTCCGTCATCGCAGGTGGCGAGGACGGGCGGATCTTTGAATACGCGGATTGGTGTTACGGTGCGGAGGATGAGGAAGAGGAGACGGCGGACTACCCTCTGGGCGGATTTTTTGTGGGAGATGAGACGGATGAAGACTATGTGATCACCGCCCCCGTCGATCAGCTCTACCGGCAGCTGTACGCCCAGTATCCGGATGCGGATACGTTGGCCCGAGCTTCGATTATGACCTATTTTGACGAGGAAGCCAATGCCAGCATCAACCAGATGTGGATCCATGTGCGCTGCTTTAATATTTTGG
>CAZSAF010000237.1:0-3748 GCA_964604605.1 uncultured Lachnospiraceae bacterium | reverse complement strand
ATGTAGGTGTTTTTGTTATCCAAAAAAAATGGAATTTCCTATAAAGCAAAAAAAGCGCAGAGCCAACCATCCTCGCAGCTCCGCGCTTTTCTTTGTTTTCATCTCTCCGGTTGTTTTCCGATCTTACAGCCCATGGCCTGTGCCGGCCTGCTTTCTCACTCTCCCAGCGGAACGGATTTGCCCTTGGACTTGCCGTTGATCACATAGTAGGCAACCCCTTCCTCCGGCTTAATGTACACCTGCAGGCTGTGGATGCTGGAGGTGCGGTGTCCCTCGGCCACGTAGGCCTGCTTCACCCGCTCCACAACGGCCTCCACCTGAAACTCTCTGCCTGCGTATTGGATATAGGTTTCCTGAGTCTTTTCCGCCGCATGCTTCTTGCCTCGGTTGGGAGCTTTCTTATCCGGCCGCTTGTCCTCAATGGCCTTGACCTTCCCCTCTTGGGTGTCAATGGCTTTGGCGCGGGTGGCCTTGGTGGAAATCTTCTTTGTCTCTTCTTTCTTGGTCTCAATGGCTTCCGCTGCTGCCGGAACCTTCTCTTCCATCTTCTTTTCGTCCTTCGCCATGTCACTTACCTCCTTTTTCCCTGCGGGCGCTTCCGGAAGCTGCCGCTTCTTTCACAGCATTCCGCCGCCCCTTATGGGTATTTCTGTAACCTGACCTGTCTGTTATTATACTCCCAAAAAATTGTTCTGACAAGTATAGGGTAACGGAAGAAAGTGAATTTTTGCGAAAATTTTCGGACAACAATTCCGGCATAGGGACTACCGGCTCCGCCGTTCCTCAGCTCTCGGAGCGTCTTCCGGGACTCTTATCATAATATGCCGTCACAGCCTGATAAGAACCATAAATCCGGGCGCTCTGGTTCCTCTGCAGCACCGCGTTGGTCCGCCGGCGGATAAATCCCTCCAGCTTATCCATATACTCCTTCTCCGTGATCTCCCCTTCCGCCACCATGGTCAGTCCTTTCTCCCAGCTGGCCGTCAGTTCCGGGTTCAGCAGGGAGCGGATGGAACCGTCCACCGTGTCGTAGACCACCTCCCCCAGCAGGGTGGGGGTGAGCACCTGGGTTTTCTTGGCCAGGGAAAGGTATTGGATGGTCACCAGCTTCTTTAGGATTTCCGCCCGGGTGGCGGAGGTGCCGATGCCGCTGCCCTTGATCTGGGCCCGCAGCTCTTCATCCTCAATCAGCTGGCCGGCGTTCTCCATGGCCAGGATCATAGAACCGGAGGTATACCGCTTGGGCGGAGATGTCTCCCCCTCCCGCACCGCCAGCTCCTGCACCGGCAGCGCTTTTCCCTTTTTCAGGTTTCCCAGCACCCGCAGGAAATCCGGATCGTCCTTCAGGTCCGTCTCCTCCCCGTCGCCGTTTTCGCCCTTCCCTTCCTCCTCCGGGCTGTTCTTTCCGCTCCCCTTCTTCCGGGAAGCGGAGGCTCCGGAGGCGGCGTTTCCCGCCACCTTTAAATACCCCTCCTCCGTCAGCACCCGGAAGCTGGCAAAGAAATGCTCGGTGCCCCGGACCAGCTCCAGCCGGTATTTCTGGTACACCGCCGGCGGCAGGAAAATGCTCAGGAAACGCCGCACCACCATCTCATATACCTTCACGGAAGTAGGTGAAAGCTTGGACAGGCCGCCGATTCCCTGTCCCGTGGGGATGATAGCATAGTGGTCGGTGATCTGCTTGTCATTGGTGTAGCGGGTTTTCTCAATGCCCTTGTGGAGCCCCTTTCCCAAGATCTCCTCCGCTGCCCAGGCCACCCCCGGAATAGCCTTGAGGCCGCTGATATTCTTGCCGATCTCCTTGGCAATAGCAGTGGAAAGCACCCGGGCGTCGGTACGAGGATAGGTGACCAGCTTTTTCTCATACAGCTCCTGGACCACTTTCAGGGTCTCATCCGGGCTCAGTTTCAGGGCTTTGGAGCAGACGTTCTGCAGTTCCGCCAGGTTAAAGAGCAGGGGCGGATTCTTCTTCTCCGTCTTTTTTTCCATCTTCTGCAGGGTCATGGTCACCGGCTCCGGCTGCATCAGCTCCCGGATCAGGGCCTCCGCCCGTTCCCGCTCCCGGAAACCGTTGTCCTTGTACAGGTAGGGTTTCTGGAAGTGGGGGCTCCCCTCCACCGCCTTCCACTCTGCGTCAAAGACATGTCCTTCCGCATCCACCTTGGCAATAACCCGGTAGAAGGGGGTTTTTACAAAATTTCGGATTTCCCGCTCCCGGCGCACCGCCATGCCCAGCACGCAGGTCATGACCCGGCCCACGGAGACCACAGTCCGGTCCTTTCCCATAAACCGGGAAATGGTGTTCCCGTATTTTAAGGTCAGCAGCCGGGAAAAATTGATGCCCATCAGGTAATCTTCCTTGGCCCGCAGGTAGGCGGATGCGGCCAGGTTATCGTAGGCGGAAAGGTCCTTGGCCTCCCGGATGCCCCGGAGGATCTCCTCCTCCGTCTGAGAGTCAATCCACACCCGCTTCTGGTCCTTTCCCTTCACTCCGGCCATCTGCTCCACCAGCCGGTAGATGTACTCTCCCTCCCGCCCGGAATCGGTGCAGACGTAAATAGTGTCCACATCCTGCCGGTTCAGCAGCTCCTTGACAATCTGGAACTGCTTTTTCACCGATCCGATCACCTCATACCGGAATTCCGCAGGCAAAAAAGGCAGAGTATCCAGACTCCACCTTTTCAGCGCCGGATCATAGGCATCCGGATAACTCATGGTGACCAGATGGCCCACACACCAGGTGACCACCGACTCCTCGCTCTCCAGATACCCGTCTTTCCGGGTCATATGCTGTTTCAAAGCCTTGGCAAACTCCTGCGCGACGCTGGGTTTCTCGGCTATGTAAAGCTTTTTTGTCATTTTTTCACAATATATCCCTGAGCCTTCAGAAGCTCCGCAATGAGCACTGACCCGCCGGCGGCGCCCCGCAGTGTGTTGTGGGAGAGACCCACAAACTTATAATCATAGACAATATCCTCCCGGAGCCGTCCGGCAGACACCGCCATGCCTCCCTCAATATCCCGGTCCAGACGGGGCTGGGGCCGGTCATCCTCCTCAAAATAGTGGATGAACTGCTTGGGAGCGCTGGGCAGGTTCAGCTCCTGGGGCAGCCCCCGGAAATGGGCCCAGCGGTCCAGGATCTCCTCCTTGGATGGCTTTTTCTCAAAGGACATGAACACCGCCGCCATATGGCCGTTGCTCACCGGTACCCGCAGACACTGGGAGGTGATAATGGGAGACTCTGCCTTGACGATCACACCGTTCTCAATGGTGCCCCACAGGCGCAGCGGCTCCTGCTCGCTTTTGGCTTCCTCGCCGCCGATGTAGGGGATCACATTGTCCAGGATCTCCGGCCAGTCCTGGAAAGTCTTGCCGGCGCCGGAGATGGCCTGGTAGGTGGTAGCCACCACCACGGTGGGGACAAACTCCTTCAGGGCATGGAGCATGGGAGTATAGCTCTGGATAGAGCAGTTGGGCTTCACCACAATGAATCCCCGCTCCGTTCCCAGCCGCTTCTTCTGGAAGGGGATCACGTCCAGATGGCCCGGGTTGATCTCCGGCACCACCATGGGCACATCCGGCGTCCAGCGGTGAGCGCTGTTGTTGGAGACCACCGGCGTCTCCGTCTTGGCGTAGGCTTCCTCAATGGCCCGGATCTCATCCTTGGTCATATCCACAGCGCTGAACACCATGTCCACCTCAGACGCCACTTGCTCCACCTCATTGACATTCCGCACCACCAGCTGTT
>CAZSAF010000236.1:0-3777 GCA_964604605.1 uncultured Lachnospiraceae bacterium | reverse complement strand
TAATTGTTGGCAGAAAATAGAATTATTATAAATATCATTGATACAGCACACTAGGAGGTAAAGAAATGCTGACAGCAAAAGAAAATCTCAGAGAAGTGGTGAAGGGTGGAAACCCGGATCGCTTTGTCAACCAGTACGAGGCCATCCAGCTTCTGTTCCATCCGTTCTCCCTGCACAGTCCGTCTCCGGCTCAGGGTCAGGAAAACGTGGTCAACGCATGGGGCGTTACCAACTCCTTCCCGGCCAACACCCCGGGTGCCTTCCCGGTACATACCCCGGACAAGATTGTGGTAAAGGACATTGAGCATTGGCAGGACTACGTGCATGCTCCGTCCCTGGACTTCCCTCAGGAGGAGTGGGATCAGATGAAGGCCGCGTATGATGCGGTGGACGGCACCAAGGCTTACAAGGCAACCTTTGTGGCTCCCGGCCTTTTTGAGCAGACCCATCATCTGTGCTCCATCAGCGAGGCACTGATCAATTATCTGGAGAGCCCGGATGAGATGCACGACCTGATCAAGTATCTGACCGAGTGGGAACTGAAGCTGGCGGAGGGCATTTGCTCCCATCTGCACCCGGATGCCATTTTCCATCACGATGACTGGGGCAGCGAGCGCAGCACCTTCCTGAACCCGGATCTGTTCGCGGAGTTCTTTGTGGAGCCCTACAAGCAGATTTACGGATACTACCATGACCACGGCGTGGAGCTGGTATTCCATCACAGCGACAGCTACTGTGCCACCCTGGTCCCCTACATGATTGAGATGGGCATTGATGTATGGCAGGGCTGCATGGCCTCCAACAATGTGCCGGAGCTGGTGAAGAAGTATGGGGACAAGATTACCTTCATGGGCGGCATTGACAACAAGATGGTAGACTTTGAGGGCTGGACCAGAGAGGACTGCCGTAAAGCGGCGGTGGATATTATGGATGCCTGCGGGAAGAAAGGTTTCATCCCCTGCATCACCCAGGGGGGACCGGGTTCCGTATTCCCCGGCACCTACCGGACGCTGATCGAAGAGATTGACAAGTACAATGTGGAGCATTTCGGGCTGAAGCAGGAGGAGATTGAGGCCAACCGCCTGCCTCTGCAGATCATGTTCGGCAAAGAGGACTGATCCGGCAGGATCCGCGAAAAGCGGATTAATTCGTAGGCAAAAGAGCCATACTATCTGTGAAAGGATGGTGTGGCTTTTTTGTTGTTGAAACAAGTACTGCTGGGCATTGCCGGGCTTTCGGCAGGGATGGTGACTGCCGCCGGCGTGTTTGCCTTTATCACGGCCATTGGCCTGGTACAGCGGCTGGTCTACGGGGGCTTTGTGGGCTGCCTGATCATGTCCCTGGCGGAAACGCTGGACGCCTTCCCGGTGAGAGCTGCCGGATACGGAAACAGGTTCCCGCATCCGGCGATTGGTTATGTTGGTTAGGCTTTTGTGTTATTCCTCCCGGCGGCATTTGCTCCGCTTCATGGTCAGCCAGATGGCTGCCGCAGCAGCGGAAGCAGTCAAAACTGCCATGGCCAGCAGATTCGTGTCGTCACCAGTCTTTACGGTGCCGGATGCCTGATACCGGTTGGTAAAGGCAGCCGCGGTGCTGTTCACCAGATTGGTGTCCGGCTCATAGAGAACCTAGGAGATGGACAGAACACCGTCGTTTTCCGCAAGGGTAACCGTCAGGGTCCACACGCGGCCATCATAGACGACACCGTCGGTCTTGCCTGCTTCCTGCCAGATGGTAAAGCGGTATACGCCTGCTTTCTGGAAGGTGATGGGGCCAAAGGAAGCCGTTCCGCTTCCCTTCAGGACCGCGGTGGTGTCCCCCAGCACAGCGCCTTCCAGATTGCCGGAAACCGCTTCCAGGTGGAAACGGAAGGTTTCCGCCTGCGCCGGCTGTGTGCCGCTCAGCTGCAGTGTAATGCTGGGCGTGTAGGTGACCGTTCCGGGTTCTGCAGGAGTGGTAGGTTCCGTCGGCTCAGTAGGTTCTGTGGGCTCGGTAGGTTCCGTGGTATCCAGCAGCACCAGGGCATCCAGAGCGGTCTCAATTCCCTTGACCATGTTGTCAATCCATAGCCTCCAGACTTTCCGCCGTGTACAGGCTGTGGTCCAGGGCCAGAGCCTTCTCACCGGCAGCCTCCAGGGCGCTGTAGTCCATGCGCAGCGGGCGGATGGCGTAGTGGTCATCGGTCAGGTTCGGGTCGCCCGGATTATCTTTCAGGCGTATCACTCTCCACTGCTGGCTGTAGGAAGGCTCCTTGGTGTAAGCGGTCAGCTCCAGCAGGGTGCCGTCCGCCGGCAGCGTGTGGTTCTGAGTCCCCAGCACCAGGCCGGAGGCCTTGTTGACCAGCTGGCAGAAGTATCCTTCCACCCGCACCAGCTGCCACAGCTGGCTGTCATCGTTTTCATCCACAGGACCAGCAGTGATGGGGGGGTCCCAATTCCGTACCGCTGTTTTCCGGCATCAGAGCTTCGCCGTCCACCTTATGGACAAAGCGGTAGTAATCCCCTACTTTTTCCACCTTCCAGCTGAGGCCGTCGAAGTTGTAATTGTACCCGGAGTTGGAGTAATCCCACCAGGTATTTACCGCATCCCCGTCATGGTCGATTACGTTGGTGCCCAGGTAGCTGTAGATCTTAAAGTAGTTGGTCTCCAGATCGTAGTTTTCCGGAGGCAGTCCGGCGTCATCCAGATTCACCGGGGGTTCCGGCTCCACCGTTGCGGAGGGCTCGGTGATCGGGTACTCGTTTTTCAGGTTGCTGTAGTCCCAGCAATCTTCAGGCAGATGCTCATCCGGATAGATCTTAGAGAAGAACTCGTAAGTCAGCGGATCGTACATCTTCAGATCATCCTTCGTGTTCACCGGTCCGGCTGTGCCGCCCCAGTTCATATTTGTTTCGTATCCACACTCAAACCAAACGGTGGAAACAGAGGCAAAGAATTCCTCCGCGTTGGAGATGGCGTAGGTATTCGGCCATATACCGGACAGATTGGCATGGATGTAGGCTTCCTCGTATTCCCGGATCAGGGACTGGTCTTCCAGCTGGCTGATACCCAGGGCCTTGATGGCATGGCCAAACTCATGAACCAGCACATTCTACCCGTGTCCAAGTACCGTGGACTCCGCGAAGGAGGATGTGTTCAGCTGCATGTTGCCGCCCAGGCCCAAAGTGGGGCTCACATTGGGAACCGTCTGTACCCGGAATTCCGGCAGATAGTAGGCGTTCTCCGCAGGGTAGCTGTAGATGGCTACATCCGCCCCGTTTTTCACCATCTCCGCGGCAATGTCCGGTCGCTGTCACTGGTGTTCCAGATGGTGCCACCGCTGTAATTTTCCCATACGCTGGAGCCATCGCCTTCCGCATAGACCTGAACCTCTTCCAGAGACGGGCTGCTCTCCTCCGCCTGGGTGGAGCTTAGCGATTCATTTGAGTTTTCGGGGGGGGTATTTTTCTATAGAATTAGAAGATTTGAGAACCTCCAAAGAAATGGTAGACTCGGCGGGCTCCAGGGATTCCGAGGGAGCCGCAGTGCTTTCCACGGGAAGGGTTTCTTCCGGTGTGGAAGCCGCATAGGAGAAGCCCGGCAGGACGGTTGAGACCGCAAGACAACATGCCACAACCAGCGCAAGGTGCTTCCGTTTACTGCTCATGCATCATACCTCCTTACTTTGTTGGTTTTGCATAGGAGGTTTCCTTACGTAATGGCTTGGCAGCGGAGACACACCATCTGGATGGTTTTTGTGAAACTGGAAAAAAGTTCCATCACATTATATAACCTAGT
>CAZSAF010000235.1:0-3804 GCA_964604605.1 uncultured Lachnospiraceae bacterium | reverse complement strand
GTGGATGTCTGCGACCGGATGATCCGGGAAGACCCGGAATTTTTCTGGGTCTATGTGATCCGGCAGGAGGCCTGCTATTATCTGGGCCGGGGCCAGGACGTGGTGGACAATTTCTATCAGGCCAAGCGGATTTTTGCGGAGTATCCGCCACTCTACCGGTGGGCTGCCAAGGTATTTCTGGAGCACGGCCAGCTGGAGGATGCGGCGGATATCCTGTCCCAGGCGGAGGAGGTTGGTGCGGAAAGCCTGGAGCTGGATCTGCTGCGGGCGGCAGTGTGCCGCAGGCAGGCGGAGCAGTCCGGGGATTATCAGGAGGCGTACCGGATCTGCAAAAAGGTACGGCAACAGGTAAAGGAAGCCGGAGCGGAAAAGGAAAAGCTGGCGGAGATTGACGGGGAGCTGGCCAAGTGCTGCCGGCGTCTGGGACTGCAGGAGGAAGGGCTGGAGGTGATTGAGGAGGCCATCCGCATTGAGCCGGACAGCCGCCATTTTTGGGTGAAGGCCAACCTGCTGGCGGAGGCGGGAAAGCTTTCAGACGCGCTGCAGCTGCTGCTCCTGTGTGAGAAGGATTACGGTTCCACCGCCCATATATGCTGGCCCATTGCCCGCTGCTATGAGCGGATGGGGAAGTGGAAAAGCGCCGCCACCTATTTTTTAAAGGTGCTGGAGGATGAGCCGGAAAACCCGGATGCCCATGGAGAGCTGGCATCCCTGTACCGGCGGCTGCTGGAAAGCACCGAGGATCTTACCTATTATACGGTGGGAATTTCCCATGCAACCCGGCAGCTGGAGATCCGGCCGGAGGCTTCCAACTTTATGGAGCGGGGGCTGCTGCACCTGGCGGCCAACCATTATCCGGAGGCAGAGGCAGATTTTCAGGAAGTGCTCCGGCTGGAACCGGACAATCACCGGGCCCGGAACAATCTGGGCTGCGTCTATAAATATACCAGGCGTCTGGAGGAGGCCATCCAGGCGTTTCAGCAGGCGCTGGATGGGGAGGATCCGGTCCCCCAGGCATTCGGAAGCCTGGCGGAATGTTGGCTGTACCAGGGAGAGACCGAACGGGCGCTGGCGGTGTACCGCCAATACCAGCAGCGTTTCCCGGACCGGCTGTATGGAACCTGGGGCATGCGGGAGGTCTACGAGCGCTCCGGGCGGTTTGAGGAGGCATACCGGCTGCTGGAGGGGACCTTTGGCAAAAATATGACACCGGGGATTCGCCTGGAGCAGGCCCGGATTTTGGCTCAGATGGGAGAGGTTCGGAAGGCCATCCGCCTCTGCGAGGGGGTGGCAGCCTCCGGCAAACTGGCAGACCGGGCCAACCGGGAGCTGGGAGCTATCTGGTTCTTTGAGAGAGGAAAACCCCGGAAGGCTGTAAAATATTGGGAGAAAGCCCTTTCCCTGGCAAATCCGGAGACCGAATTCTATTGGGAGACAGCAATCCTGCTGATGAAAGCCTACCGGGAGCTGCAAGATTCCAGCCAGGTACGCCGGTGCTTTGCCCAGATCCTGGAGTGCTGGCGCCGGCAATACGGAGGGACAGACAAGTTTGTCCATTCCCTGACCAGCCCTTCCTGCCGCCTCTACACGGCGGCAATGGTTTTCCTTTTGGCCGGGGATCGGGAGAGTGGGGAACATTACCGAAAGCGTCTGGTCCAGGCCGCCCGGTGCCGCCGGTGTACCCTTCGGAATTGTACCGATGCCTGGAAGCTGGAGGCCTTGTTTGCCATAGAGCGGGGAGACACCGGGCAGGCAATCCAGTATCTGGAACAGGTGCTGGAACAGCGGCAGAATGACCGGGAATGCCGGTATCTGCTGCCGAGGCTGGAAAAATAGGGCAGGGGATGCGCTTCCGACCGGGGCTCTCCCCGGAAAAAGCGGAAAATCCGCGCCATACAAGAAAACGAGGTTGAATTTGCGTGATTATTGGAATTGATTTGGGAACTACCAACAGCCTGGCCGCCTATTTTACAGAGGATGGCCCCAAAATTATTCCCAACCGCCTGGGGAAGCACCTGACCCCTTCTGTAGTCAGCGTGGGGGAGCAGGGGGAGGTCTATGTGGGCGAGACGGCCCGGGAGCTTCGAAGCCTGTACCCGGAGGCCACAGTCCAGGTGTTTAAGCGGAGCATGGGCAGCGGCCGCAAATACCGGCTCCGGGACCAGGAATTTACGGCGGAGGAGCTGTCCTCCTTCGTGCTGCGTTCCCTGAAGGAGGATGCGGAGGCCTACCTGGGGCAGCCGGTGACGGAGGCGGTGATCAGTGTCCCCGCCTACTTTGACGACAAGCGGCGCAAGGCTACCAAGCGGGCCGGGGAGCTGGCCGGCCTAGTGGTGGAGCGGATCATCAGCGAGCCCACCGCCGCCGCCATCGCCTATGGCCTGTATGAGAAAAAGAAGAACACCCGCTTTCTGGTCTTTGACCTGGGAGGCGGCACCTTTGACGTGTCCATTCTGGAGCTGTTTGAGAACATCCTGGAGGTTCGGGCGGTGGCCGGGGATAATTACCTGGGCGGGGAAGATTTTACGGAAGTGCTGGAGAAGCATTTCCTGGACCGGAAGGGAATCTCCCGGGAAGATCTGGATGCGAAAACCCTGGTACAGCTGCACCGGCAGGCGGAGCTGTGTAAGTTGCAGTTTTCGGAGGCCACCAGCGCAGTGCTCCGCTGCACCATCCAGGGGGAGGAGCGGGAGCTGACCATCACCCAGAAAGACTACGAGGAGCTGTGTGAGCCGTTGCTGGCCAAAATCCGCCGGCCCGTGCAGCGGAGCCTTTCGGACGCCCATATCAAGCTTTCGGACATTGATGAGGTGGTGCTGGTGGGCGGCGGGACCAAGCTGCCCATTGTCCGCAGCTTTATTGTCAAGCTGTTCCGGAAATTCCCGGACACCAGCATCAACCCGGATGAGGCGGTGGCCTTGGGCGCAGCGGTGCAGGGGGCCATGAAGGAGCGGAATGCGGCGGTGCGGGAGGTGATCCTCACGGACGTTTGTTCCTTTACCTTGGGCACGGAGATTACGGTGGCCCAGGGGAGCGGCCGGTATGAGCCAGGCCATTTCTGCCCCATTATTGAGCGGAACACGGTAATCCCTGCCAGCCGGACCGGGCGGTTTTACACCGTATACGATGACCAGACCAAGGTCTCGGTGAATATCCTCCAGGGGGAGAGCCGGTTTGCGGAGAACAACCTGCTGCTGGGGGAGCTTGTGGTGAACGTGCCCAAGAACAAAGCCGGGGCGGAGGCGGTGGACGTGACCTATACCTACGACATCAACTCCATTCTGGAGGTGGAGGTGAAGGTGCTCTCCACCGGCGAGGTGAAAAAGCAGATCATCAAAAGCCAGGACAATGAGATGACGGACCAGGAGATTGCGGAGCGGATGCAGGAGCTGGCCTATCTGAAGATTCCGCCCCGGGAGCAGGAGGAGAACAAGCTGCTGCTGACCCGGTGTGAGCGGCTCTATGAGGAAAGCCTGGGGGAGGAACGGCAGCAGGTGGAGTATGCCATCCGCCGGTTTGAGTCGGCGCTGGATACTCAGAACCGGGGAAAGATTGAAGAGGCCCGGAACCAGCTGAAGGAGTTTTTGAAGGAGTGGGAATTCTGGAGCGATTGAGGGCATGCGCTTTTTGGACAGAACAGGACCCGGGAAAGGGCCCGCATTTTCTGCGGACCCCTTCCCCTTACCGTTGTTCGATTATTCTTCAATTTTAGTATAACATAGAATAAATTTCCTGTCGAGGGACATACTATCCACGCCAAACGCATGAATGTGCTTCCCGACTAAATCTATCAATTTTTACAAT